>NZ_CP034465.1:2032237-2338355 GCF_003955755.1 Jeotgalibaca ciconiae
AATATAGAAAATCAATAGCTAAACAGTCATTGAGCTTGGTATCAAAGGCAAGTTTTCCTTGTTCCACTAATTGGCAAATGGAGATTGCAGTAAAGATTTTGCTTCCAGAAGCAATCCCAAAACGAGTATGTGCTTTATTTTCGAGTTTTTCTGGCAAATTAGCATAACCAAAGTTGCAAGTGAAACTGTCACTATTTTGGATGACTCTGACATTGCCAGAGAATTGTAATTCTTTTTGTTTTTCATTTAACTTTTCAATAATAAGTTGTTTGCGCATTTTAAAATTCCTCCTAATGTAAGTTACAAATAAAATGAATTGTAAATAACATTAGGTTATCCTTTTCATATTTGAAAACGAATCATCTTCATCTCCCCCTTGTACTGAAATTATAACATTCGTTACAAGACTGCGCAAAATATCTCTTTAGAAACAGTTGTATCAGTGTATATTTAATTCTATAAGTCATCGCTGAGTTTTTACGGGGATTTTCTGAATGAACTATTTTTTGGTAGAGTAGGATATTATGGTCTAAGTAAATCTAAAAATTAAGTCAAAATATAAATAAGAATAGAATAACAATAAAAAACGGAGGATGGAGATTGTGGATACACAAAATTATGAAAAGATATACATTGATGAAAATCAGGGGTTTTTCTTATTTAGTTTTCAAGCCAAGGATATTAATCGAATTATACCGATGCACTTTCACAAAGAGATAGAAGTACTGTATTGTATTTCCGGAAAAATGAAGATTTGGGTGGAAGGGAAGATTATCATCTTACAAGCCGGACAGTTTTTTGTCATTAACAGCTTGGTTCCTCATTCCACACAAAGTTATGAGCAGGGCGAATTTGTCGTATTCTACTTCCATTCGAAACTTTTTTTAGATAAGGAAGCTCGAATAAATGTATGGGAACAAAAAGAGAAGCAAGACATTTATCAGCAAGAAATCAAATTAATCCAACAAATTTTTGCCTCTACACAAAAAGAAGATTCATATATCGTGTTTCATCAACGAAGTCTGTTGAATGAATTTATCTATATTCTGCTAAAGGAATTCTCGACAAATGAAGTTCTTGATCAACGAACTAAAAATCGTAATAAAAAAATCAAAGATATCATTCATTTGATGCAAGAAAACTATGCAAGCCAACTCACTTTAGAAGAATTGGCCCGTTTATCGGGATATACAGCGACTTATCTTTCTCGAATGATCAAAGAGAGTACCGGTCAAACATTCTCAGAGTATAAAAAAAGTCTCTGTTTGGAACATGCGATTAATATGATTGAAAATACTGAATTAACACTGGAAATTATTGCACAAAAATCAGGATTTGCTAATGAAAAATCTTTGCGCACCGCATTTAAAGAAGCCATGCTTATGACGCCAAGAGAATATATAAAAAAGATAAAAAATGACCGAAATACCATAAAAAAGCAACTGTTTTAGAAAAAGAAAACACTTTATAGTGTTTATAGAAAGAAGGGGTGCGAAAATGAACAAAGAAAAACTAGACCGATTATTCTCAACACTTTCTTTTGAAGAAAAAGTAGGTCAAATGATTCAGCTAACAGGAGATTTCTTTAATATTGACGAAAGAATAATGGAAACGGGACCAATGAAGAAACTAGGATTACACGATAATTTTGAACCGTTTAATGTAGGTTCAGTTCTGAATGTAACGGATTCTAAAAATGTGGTGGAACTTCAAACCGAGTACTTAAAACGAGCTACCCATCGCATTCCATTATTATTTATGGCAGATGTTATTTATGGCTATAAAAGTATTTTCCCCATTCCGCTAGCACAAACATGTAGTTGGAACTTTGATTTAATTGAAAAAAGTGCGCAAGTGATAGCAAAGGAATGTTATGATGCGGGCATTCATGTTACTTTTTCTCCAATGGTGGATGTCGCAAGAGACGCACGTTGGGGACGAGTGATGGAGTCTCCTGGAGAAGATGTTTTATTGGCAAAGAAATATGCAGAGCATATGGTTCGCGGTATACAAGGAAACAGGGAAATGATTGGGGAAAATCATATTGCGGCTTGCGTGAAGCATTTTGCAGCATACGGTGCCCCGACAGCAGGAAGAGAATACAACAGTGTCGACTTATCTATGACATCTTTGAGAAATACTTACCTGCCTAGCTATAAAGCAGCAATGGATGCTGGTGTAAAGCTTGTTATGACAGCCTTTAATACCTTGAATGGGATTCCTTGTACCGGAAATGAATGGTTAAACAAAGAACTTTTAAGAGACGAATACGATTTTGAAGGTGTCTTGATTTCAGATTATGCGGCGATAGAAGAATTGAAATACCACGGATACACAGCAAATAATCAGGAATCAGCTGAAAAAGCAATTCAGAGTACCGTAGACATTGATATGAAAACGGCTATTTATGCGAATGAGCTGAAGACGCTAACAGAAGAGAATCCTCTGCTTCTACAATTGGTCGATGAATCAGCTTACCGTGTGTTGACATTGAAAAATGATTTAGGATTATTTGAAGATCCTTATCGTGGTATGAAACGAGAAGCAGAAGCAGAAACTTCTTCTTTCCCAAGAGAACATATAGAAGCGATGGAGGAATTGGCAAGAGAGTCGATTGTCTTATTGAAAAATGCCGATCAACTACCATTGAAGAAAAAGAAAATTGCTTTGATTGGTCCTTATAGCAAAGAGAAGTCGGTTCTTGGCTTCTGGGCAATCACCGGTGACGAAGAAGATGCCTATTCATTATATGATGGACTGACAGAATTCTCAGACGAAGAAAATCTGGGTTGGGATATTGAAGTAGCATCAGGTGCCCCTTTGATTCAAGAAAAAGATTTTTATCAGTTTGGGAAATATGCGGATCGTTTTGTGGAAGAGACTCAAAGCCAAGAACAATTGTTGGCAGAAGCTCTGGAAATAGCAAATGCTTCAGACATAGTGTTATTAGCATTAGGTGAGTCTGCCTATCAAAGCGGTGAAGGCGGTTCTCGCGTAAACCCATCACTGCCTGAACATCAAATCGCTTTACTGAAGGAATTAAAGAAAACAGGGAAACCGATTATTCTAATTGTTTTCTCTGGGCGTCCCTTACTTTTAGACAAAGTAGTAGATGAAGTAGAAGCGATTATCTATGCTTGGTTCCCTGGGACGATGTCTGGAAAAGTCTTGGCGGAAATCCTATCGGGAAAAGTGAACCCATCAGCTCGTCTATCGATGACTTTCCCAAGAGCGGTCGGTCAAATTCCGATCTACTATAGTGAGCTTAGTACGGGCCGGCCTCATGAGCGCATTGAGCCCTATCATCGCTTCGCATCTCGTTATTTGGATGAAAGTAACAGTCCGCTGTTTCCATTTGGTTTTGGTCTATCCTATAGTCAAGTGGAGTATACGGAAATGAAGGCTAAGGAAGAGGCCGGCAAGCATTATGTGACGATTCAAGTAAGGAATACAGGTGTCTATCCAACCAAAGAGGTTGTGCAATTATACGTACAAGATAAAGCAGCTTCGGTTGTACGGCCAGTAAAAGAATTGAGAGCATTTGAAAAAATATCTTTAAAACCTGGAGAGACGAGTGAGGTTGCTTTTGAATTAACAGATGACTTATTTTCTTTTATTGATAACGAAGGCAATGAAATCGTAGAAGCAGGAGAATATATCTTGTTTATTGGACAACATGCGCTCGATGATCGTTTCCAATTAACTGTACAGCGGTAAAGGATGTAACAATCAGTAAAACGATTGAAGAAGTTTTGTGATAAGAAATAGTTCTTAAAAAGAAGCTAAAAAAGATAAGGAGACAGAACATGGCTGAAAAAGAATATTTAAATATAGCAAGAGATGTTATTGACGCAGTAGGTGGGCAAGACAATATTAGTTCAATGGCACACTGCGCAACTCGTTTGCGCTTAGTGGTGAAAGACCGTGACAAAATTCAAGACGAAAAAGTGGAGAATATAGACAAGGCGAAGGGCTTTTTCTTCACCTCAGGACAATACCAAATTATTTTTGGAACAGGAATTGTTAACCGTGTATATGAAGCGATGGAAGAAGTCGGTGTTTCTGCAACCACAAAAGAAGGCTTAAAAGAACAAGCTGCTGATAAAGAAGGCAGTTCTTTGAAACGATTGATACGTGTCTTTGGTGATGTGTTTGTACCTATCATTCCTGCTTTAGTTGCGACTGGTTTGTTCATGGGATTACGGGGATTATTAACACAGCCACAAATGTTAGGTTTATTTGGGATGACGCCAGATAGCATTTCGTCTAATTTCATTATGGTGACTCAGATTCTAACAGATACAGCCTTTGCTTTCTTACCAGTTTTGGTTTGTTGGTCTGCATTCCGGGTCTTTGGCGGAAGCCCGCTATTAGGGATTTTACTCGGATTAATGCTTGTTAGTCCTTCACTTCCAACCTCTTGGGATGTCGCTCAAGGAACAGGAGATCCATTGTTATTTTTCGGATTTATTAAAGTTGCTGGCTATCAAGGGTCAGTCTTACCAGCATTTATTATGGGATTCTTAGGTGCCAATATTGAAAAAAAAGTTCGGAAAGTTGTCCCTCCAGCATTAGATTTAATTTTAACACCATTTATTAGCTTATTAGCGATGTTGTTATTAGCATTATTCCTCGTTGGCCCAGTGTTCCACGAAGCTGAAATGTTATTGCTGCACGCTGTAGAATGGATTTTGAATTTACCGTTTGGCTTGGGCGGGTTGATTTACGGGGGACTGAACCAGATTATCGTTGTAACCGGCTTGCACCATGCGTTGAATTTAATTGAGATTCAATTATTAGCAGAAACAGGCTGGAATCCAGTAAATATGATAAGCACTGCCTCAATTGTTGCGCAAGCAGGTGCAGCCTTTGCAGTAGGGCTAAAAAGTAAAAAAACAAAAGTCAAGGCAGTTGCGTTTCCTTCAACTTTCTCAGCCTTATTAGGAATCACTGAACCAGCCATGTTTGGTGTGAACTTGCGTTATGGTAAACCATTTATCATGGGGTTACTCGGTGGAGCAGTTGGTGGATTCTTAGCAAGTATCTTTAACATGCAAGCAACTGGGATGTCTATTACAGCAATTCCGGGACTTTTATTGTATTTAAATAATCAATTCTTTATGTATATTTTGATCAGTGTCATTAGTTTTTTTGTCGCTTTCGGGTTGACATGGATGTTTGGATACAATGATGGCATGTTAGAAAAATAAGTTAGGAGTCAGACAATGTTGCCACAGAAAGAATGGACGATGGAAGAAAAATACCTACCGTATGATCAATGGTCTGAAGAATATGTGAATCAATTGAGAGCGTCCGTGCAAGCTTCGAAATGGCGACAAACGTTTCACGTGCAGCCTGAAACAGGCTTGTTGAACGACCCAAATGGATTTTCATATCATGATGGGAAATGGCATTTATTTTATCAAGCTTTCCCATATGGACCCGTTCATGGGTTAAAGTCGTGGTATAAAGTAGAATCTAAAGATTTAATCCATTGGGAAAGCCAGGGTTCAGCAATTTTACCAGATACAGTTTATGACAGCCACGGTGCCTATTCCGGTTCAGCTCTTCCAGTTGGAGATGATTTGCGCATTTTCTATACGGGAAACGTACGCGATGAAGAATGGAACCGCTCATCTTATCAGTTAGGTGCGGTCATGAAAAAAGATAAGATTTTAAAACTTGAAAAGCCATTGATTGATCACATACCAGAAGGATATACAGGACATTTTCGTGATCCGCAGGTATTTGAACATGAAAATAGCTATTATCTCGTGATTGGCGCTCAAACAAATCAAGAACAAGGAAAAATTCTAGTCTATCAAAGTGATGATTTGAAGTGCTGGTCGCTTTTAGGACCCTTGTCATTTACCAACGAATCAATGGGATACATGATTGAATGTCCACATTTGGTTGGATTGTCAAAGACACCCATTTTAATATTCTGTCCTCAAGGATTGGATAAGACCATCCTAGACTATGATAATTTGAATCCAAATGCCTATATAATAGGAGATTTCGTTGATTTTCAGTCGCTGACTTTTGAAGGAACAACAGAACTTCGAAATTTAGATGATGGTTTCGATGTATATGCTTCGCAAGCAATTGATGCGCCAGACGGAAGAACGCTTTGCGTCAGCTGGTTAGGACTTCCAGAAAATGAGTATCCTGTTTACCAAGATGGTTGGACAAATTGTTTAAGTTTAGTGAAGGAATTGAAAGTAAAAGGAAACCAATTATATCAATATCCTGTAGAAGAAATGAACAAAACTAAACGATTGCTTGAAGAAAAAGCAGAGAAAATAAATAGCATGGTAACTTTACACCAGCCAGATGAAAATGCTTATGAATTAGAAATTCTTCTTCCTGAAAATCAACAAGGGACCCTCTATCTTTTGGCAAATAAAGAGCAGACTCGCTACTTAAAAGTTGATTTTGACTCAGAACGAGGTCTTGTTGAAGTAGACCGCACGAATGTAGGGATTGGAAAGATGAATGAAACAAAATCAACACGTCAAAGTAAACTCCTTCCAAACAAAGAGTTGAAGATGAATATCTTCGTTGATACTTCATCCGTAGAAATCTTTTTCAATGATGGCTTGAAAGTATTATCGAGTCTTGCTTTCCCAGAAAAAGAAGATACATTTATCTTTTTGGAAATGAAAGAAAGTCATGTCAGTACGCGCCTTTTTAAAATTGAATAGAAGTTTGCAAACAGAGATGAGTCCCATAATTTGAGACTTATCTCTGTTTTTATATCGAACGTAACACTCTTGGTCGTTAGTATTCTTTTCTTCCGGCGATTTGTATAGTACAGTCCGAGAAAAAAATCTGTACTATACAACTGATTTAAAGTAGTCGTATTCTTGAACAAAAAAATAACGATAGAACGATAATAAGGCAAGAAGGTGTCACCGTAAGAACCCGAAGTTTGTTATATTAAGACTACTTGTAATTTAAGAGGAATTCGGAAGGGGTATGGAATTGAAAGAAAATAAAATAAAGAAGATTACACGCAATCAAAAAATAACTGTGAATGCGATTGCAGTTATTGCATTCATCTGTACGATTGTTTTTAATATTGGAAAAACAATTTATAGCAAAGAAGGGCAAATTGCACATTTACTGGAAATTTTAGAAAAAGGGGACTCGGTGCAGGCTGCAAAAATTCTCACAACCGATGATCCAAACTTCGAAATTACTGCAGATTCCATCCAACCTTATATACGGTTTGTTGAAGGGAATTCAACTTATTTATTTGATTTGGAAAGGTACCTTTCTGGAGATGAAGAGCAAGACAATCTGACTATGGTACAAAATGGAAAAACCATGTTCTTTTTTGACAACTACGACTTTGTCTTGGAGCCAGTCTATATGGAGCTCCATACCAACTATAAGGGGACTGCCTTTCTGATAGATGGAGAAGAAGTTCAAGTCTCTGATAGTGAAGATTATTCAACAACAGTGGGACCGTATGCTCCAGGCGAATTTGATATTACTGCAATGGCAACATTAAATGGATTTGAATTTGTCAATTCAGACTCTGTCAATTTAGTTTGGGATTATGAAGATGCTCCTGTCTACATCGATTTGCCTTTAGAGGGTGAACGTTTTAAAGTAGGTGGTGATTTATCTGGTTGGACTGTATTTGTTAACGGAAACCCTGCTGGCACGCTTAATGAAGATGGAGACGGAGAGTTTGGGCCGATTTTGTTGGAAAAGAGAGTAGAGATACACGCAGAGAAAGAGTATCCCTCTGGAACAATCGCTACCGAACCACAAATTCTTAGAGAAATAGATGAAGTTTTTATCGCGAAGTATGCTGAGCCATTAAATCTTCCGATGACTTCAAGGCTACTGTTCGATTTGTATTTCAATATTATCAATCACTTCCACAATTCCGAAGAAATTGAGGATAGAGCCTACACCGAACTTTCTGAGCTGTTAGTAGGAGGAACTGAAAATCCAATCTATGATCAAATAGCGAACCTTGTCAGCCAAAATAAAGCTGACACAGAGGCATATGATATTCGTTTTGACCACTCGACTTCTGAAATGTTACGAACCGACATGGATACCTACGAGATAAGTATGAATATTGTTGAACGTCGTCAATATCCAAGACGGTCTAGCAAAGAAAGCATACGCACTGTCCATCCGTGTGTCGCGACTATAAAAGTAATCGAGACCGATGAAGAGGGGATCCCGACAAAATTACAGTTGGCGGCGATTGAGGCAGTGGATTAAAATGACTACATTCATACTTAATGGGTATAGAAAATATTTGGGCTATAAAACCATATGACTAGGAGCAAAGACATGAAGAAAATACGAGTTTTACTAAGTGTTAGCTTATTATTATTGCTAACTGCTTGCAACGGGGAAGAATTAGAAGAAACCAAAGTCACTAGTGAAGAAGTTGTTGTAGAAGCTATAATTGATGATTCGCTCGTGGGCGTATATGAGTACATAAGTCCGATCCAAGAAGATACACCAGAAGAAGAGGTTTTATTGGAACTATCGAGTGACGGGAAGTTCGTGCACAGCCGAACTTATTATGAAGACGCTGATAAGGAAGGTATCGAATTCGCAGAGTCATCACTAGGATATGTCATGAAAGACGAAGGAGATCTTAATTCCTATCTCATTGATTCATCAGCAGATTTCAAGATTGAAACGTTGATAACAAAAAAAGTTTTCCAAAGTGAAGATGAAATGATGACTGCTATCGAAAATTACTCAGAAGAATATATTCCTTATTATGACAGAGAGTATGAAATTGCCGAAGATTACATTCATATCACATTGACTGCAACAGAAGAAACAATGAGTGGGCAACAAGAAGGAAATCAGCCGATACTAGAAACAATAGAAGAAGGTATCATGTTTGAAGGGAAATTATTCCAGAAACGATAAATAATTGAGAGAATGTCTAAAAAGCAGGGAGTATTTTATTCTGAAAAGAATGTTGCTTCCTGCTTATATTTATATGCTATAAAGAAGAGTGCTACAAAATCCACCTCTTCAATAAGTTGGAGTGTTTACATCTTTCTTGTCGAATCTCCCATTATTTAATATATAATGGAAGATATTCATCAACTCAAAAGGAGAAAAATAAACATGAAGGCACTCATTGTTTACGCACACCCAAGAAAAGAAAGTTTTTCATACGCACTATTAAATCGAGTAAAAAAGGTACTCGAGAAAAAGAACTATGAAGTAGAAGTGAGAGACTTATACGCAATGAATTTTAATCCTATTCTGGATGGACCGGACATGATCTATACCAATGAAGGTGATTTCGTTCGTGAAAATAATGAATACCCAGCAGATGTCAAAATCGAACAGCAGTTGATTATGGAAAGCGAGTTACTGATTTATCTATTCCCAATCTGGTGGAACGGTATGCCAGCCATCATGAAAGGATACATTGACCGGGTATTCCAACATGGTTTTGCCTATAGTTTTACCTCTGATGAACCTAAAAGACGATTCACAGGAAAACGGGCTTTATTTTTGACACCTACTGGTCAGCCGCAAAGTCTGACAGGTGAGGATACAAAGATTACCCAAGCCATTAAAACATTAACCTCTGAATGGTTGTTCAATAGTATTGACGTAGAAATTATTGACCATATCTTCTATGGCAGAGTGCCTTATCTCTCAAGGGAAGAGCTTGAAGATTATATAGAGGAAACAGAAGAAATTATTGACGCACGCGTTTAGGATGAATTTTACTTCATAATAAGTGGAAAAAGAAAAACATTCCAAAACAAGCAGCCTCCATATGGGGCTGCTTGTTCGATAATCTATGCCAATATTATTCTTCTTCAATTAAAACGGGAGCTTTTTGATTTTTTTGAGTATATAAGAAAACAGGAACACCCAACAGAGTCAAGACGATTCCCAATAAAGCGTTGAACGGCTGCGTCAGCAGAGTACTCATTAAAATAAACAAGCCTCCTGCAATTGCTACCAGCGGAATAAAGGGATAGAGCGGCACTTTGTAAGAGCGCTCAATTGCTGGTTTTCTTTTCCGCAGGATAATGACTGCCAGGAAAGTCATGGTAGAGAAAATCCATATAACGAATACAATCAAATCAGTCAGCTGATTGAACGAACCGGACAGCATCATCACGACAGAGATAGAAACAATCATTATGCCGCCATTCATTGGGACATAAGTTTTGGGATGCAAAACACCGAACCAGTCAGCAAAGGGAAGCAATCCTCTTT
This sequence comes from Jeotgalibaca ciconiae, assembly GCF_003955755.1. Lineage (NCBI taxonomy): Bacteria > Bacillati > Bacillota > Bacilli > Lactobacillales > Carnobacteriaceae > Jeotgalibaca > Jeotgalibaca ciconiae. Next base: position 2,042,474 of record NZ_CP034465.1, read on the forward strand.
TTGCCAGTACATAGGGAATGCGTATAGCAGAAATGAAGTAGCCATTCATTGCACCAAAAACAGAGATTAAAATTCCAACCGTGATTAATTTGCCGCCAATACCTGGAAATAACTTTGAAGCAACGGCAGCTGCAGGTGTAGCAGTTCCTGCCAGAGTCGCACTATCGACTACAAAAAGATAGGCAACATTAATCGCTAGATAGACGGCCATAACGATGGAGAGTCCACCGACAATTACACGCGGCAATGTCTTCCCGGGATTTTTCATTTCTCCCGCCAACGTACCAACGTTCATCCAACCATCATAAGCAAAAAGGGTGGCAACCAGTGCCGAGCTAAGAGCAGTCAGGAAAGAATGGTCTTCTGAAACAAAAGGCATAAGGCTCTGTTGACCTCCTCCAGGATAAAGTAACCCAGCAATAATGATAATAAAAAGAGGAATAAGTTTCAGGAAAGTAGCGACATTTTGAATCCTGCTGCCATGCTTCGTTCCCATAAAATTCATGAGGGCTATAAAGAGGGCGGTCCCAATCGCAATGGGAATGATCAATTGATCACTTAACCCGAAAAGATTGATAACTTGCGTCGCAAAGATAATGGCCAAAGCCGCAAAGTTTGCTGGGAAATAAACAATCATCTGTGCCCATCCAGCCAGAAACCCCCAAATCTTTCCATATACTTTTTCCATATACAGCATTAATCCGCCCGATTCCGAGTAAATCGTGCCAATTTCAGCAACAGTCAGACCACCAGTGATGGTAATGATACCGGCAACAAACCAAGCCAACAGCCCGACACCCGGGGCCCCGCTAGCAGAATACACCGCTGTAGGCTTAAAGAAGACCCCCGCTCCAATTACAGTACCCACTAATACTGTCAGCGCAGTCAAGCCGCTGATACTTTTTTTCAATTCTGTTTTCTCCATGTTTTCTAATTCTCCTAAATTTCCTTTGTCAGCGATACATCCCTACATTCTAGGGACGAAAAAACGATTCGTCAAGAACTATTTCATAGCAGAATCAACAAATATGGCGCAGGCATTTTTATTGCCTGTGCTACCTGCCATGAATAGGCAAGAGAAGGGTTTTGATTTGCCGTCTCTGATTAAAAAAGGAAACACCGATATGAAAGATAACCTTCAGAAAAGTATTTTATGTTTCTTTTAGATCAAATGGAATGGAAAAGTGGGAAGGCCGAGCGATTCCTGCTGTCAAAAATACCTCCTTCACGTAATCAACTGCTAAGCCTTTCGTGAAGGAGGTATTTTTCTTTATATTCATTTTACATCTGTAAATCCTCTTAAAAATGATCGTCACAGCATTCTACTTCTGTCTTTCTAAGCTTTTTTATTTACGGAAGCATCAAAAATGCTATCAATTGCATCCTTTAATGCGGCGTTAAATTCCTCATCGGTCTGGTTGACGTTCAGGTCTTGGGAGAGAGCACGGGAGAAGCTGGCGATCAAACCATCATTTTCTTTCAGTTTTTCGTTTGCCTCATCCCTTGAATAACCGCCGGAAAGGGCCACGACCCGAAGAACATTTGGATGGTCAATGGTTTCTTTATAAGTATTAGCCACAGTAGGAATTGTCAACTTCAACATAACATGATCGTCTTCGTGTAAGGTATCCAGATTCCGCAGCAATTCTTCTTTCAGAATAGTCTCCACTTCATCTTTTTTCTCACTATAGATGTCGACTTCAGGTTCGATGATTGGCACAAGCCCCGCATCCAGAATCTGTCTGGCAACTTCAAATTGTTGCTCGACAACTGCCCGGATTCCTTCTGGGTTCAGCTCCTTGATGACCGAACGCATCTTGGTACCGAAAACTTGTCGTTCCTTCGCTTTAGCGAGAAGCTCCGCCAAACCGGGGATAGGCTTCATCAATTGAACACCGTTAGAAAGTTCAGCCAGTCCCTTGTCGACTTTAAGAAATGGAACAATTTCCTTCTTTTCCCACAAGAACTCCGAGCTGTACAAGTCTTGAATCTTGCTTTCCATCGTTTGCTCAAACAGAATGGCACCTAGAATTTGCTTGGAGTCAAACGAAGGCGATGTGATGATTCTAGTACGCATCTGATGGACCAGGTCAAACATTTCTTCTTCTGTTGAATACGCGTCTTCTTCAACACCATAAAGTTTCAAAGCTTTGGGCGTACTGCCGCCACTTTGATCCAAAGCTGCAATAAACCCTTCTCTATTCTGAATGACTTTTAACTGTTCTTGATTCATAGTGATTTTTCCTCCTCTTTCATTTGTACAAGCTATAACTATATTTAAAGTGTAACGTTAATCGAGGAAAATGAACAGCAAGAAGCCTTGAAAAAACTTTTCGGATGAACCCAGTTTGATTTTATAAAAGAGATTTCCTCTCCTAACAACTTAGCAGTGAATCAGCTTCCGATTTATTGCAACTTTCAACAGTTGCAAGCCTTATTTCATTTTCAACTGACGAATTTACCCCAAAAACAACAGTTGCAAGCAAAAATCTGTTTTCAACTGAGGAATAACTCCACACAGAAGGAAACCTATACAAAAAAAGATTCCACCGGATAGAATCCTTCAGTATGTTAAAACAATAAAAGGATGTCAGATGGTAACATCTAGTAAATAGGATTCAAAAGGGTCATCGAGAAATATTTGACACATATCACAAGTTTTTTATTTAATGATTTTGAAAGCACCATGTTACAATAAATTTTGAGACTGAGTAACAAAAAATATCTAATTAAAAGAAGAGGGAAAAACTATGTACAGCGGAAAAGATAAACAGTTCCATTGTGATAACTGTGAAAAAGTCATCGAAACAGGAGAAAAATGTTGGGTAAAGTGGGGATTTCCTCCCAGCCATCTAAGAACGCAGACGATGCCTGTTAAAGTGTTTGAATTTGAAAATGCTCCAATTATTTGTAGTGACTGTTCAAATAAAGATTTAAAGTTTTCCGATTTTTAGTTTTATTTGCGCATCATATTATTTTTTCTATGATAACTAAATTTAATATTACGATTAAAGCCACTTTAATTAAGAAAGACTAACTATAAGAAGTCAATAGAAAAGATTCATATTCTCTAAAAATAATTTTTTGTTGTATGAGAGATAAATAATGCACTAGAGGGCATACTAAATAAACCCAACAGTTGTTGTTTTTTAAAATTGATTATTGAATTTTGTAAGCTTCATTGTTCTTTAGAATCGCATGGACGATATAACAAAGCTTTCGAGCGACTGCGCCAACGGCAGTAAAGTGATGTTTTCCTTCCGATATTTTTTTCTGATAAAAAGCTTTTAGAGTCGGATCATGGTTTGACGCAACTAGCGCAGCTGAGAATAAGGCTTTTCGCAAGTAAGGCGAACCTCGTTTACTCATGACATTACGGGAGGCTTCGAACTCTCCAGACTGTGTGACAGAGGCATCAATTTCTGCATAAGCTACAAGTTTTTTAGGTGTACTGAAGCGGCTGATATCGCCAATTTCGCCTAGAATTGTGGCACCATTTGTATAGCTAATCCCAGGAATGGTGAGAATAACGGAATCTAACTGTTTCATTCGTTGTTCAATTTGTTGGTCCACTTCTTCCACTTGCGTTTCTAAAAACATTAATTGTTCAAGCATAGAACGAAGCTGAAAAAGATAAGCATCCTGAGCGAGAGTTATTCCGAAGGAATTAGCGGCAGCTTGTTTCAATTTTTCTGCTTTCTCTAATCGTAAGCGGCCCCGGCTCTTTTCAGATAAAAACTGGGCTAGTTTTTCTGTTGGAAGAGCATTAATCGCTTCAGGCGAGGATAGTTCATAAAGGACCTGTTTGGAAGCTTTTCCAAAAATTCCTTGTTTAGAAAATACTGTCTCGTATTCAGGAAATATTTGATCAATGACGGCAATAATTTTACGTTTAAAATCGCTAGCTGTTCCTTTTAAATAAGACCGATAACGTGCCAGTTGTTTTAATTCAAGTAAGGGCTCATCACTCAAAGCAGATTCACCAAAGGAACCATAACGAATTAAATCAGCAATTAAAACAGAATCAATTCGATCATTTTTTCGTTTTCGAATTTCAGTTCCTTTTCGCCAACCATCGGTTTGGATGGGATTAATGACATGAACTGTATATTGATTCGTATCAAGGAATGAAAACAAGGCTAACCAATAATGGCCTGTGGCTTCCATAACAATAGAAAAGTTACCAGGATCTATTGAAAAGCGATTAAGCTGTTGGAGGAGTTGTTCACCGCCTTCTGTTGTGTTTTTAAAGGAAAAGCCTTTCAGCAAGATTTTTCCAGTGTCAGACATAATAGAAGCAGCGTGTGTACGTTTTCCAATATCAATACCAAGATAAAACATCATAAACACCTACTTATATAAATTTTGGATTGGTAGGACCACTCATCTGAAAAGCACCACTGCCTTGTGGTAAATACGGAGTAATATCATAAAGATATTCAACATCTAACTTATACGTAGATTGCTTAACAGAGAGAGATCAGTCTTTCGATTACGAGTTCATGGGACCCAAGGAAGATACGATCCAACCTCTCAATCCATTAAACAAATTATCCCATGAAAGAGATAAAAGAAACTATTGGTTTCTAGGGTCACCCACAGAAAAACCGGAAGGTAAAAACCCTAAATATAATATACAAGTAAAATTAAATAAACAAAATTGAAATCCTAGAAAGTAGTGAGATTGCTGCTTTCTAGGATTTTTTTGATGGAAATTTGTAAGAATAGCGTCGACTTCTTAGGGTAACCCTTCTATCCTCACAATTGATCTAAAAAAATATATATGAACTGAATCGACTGGTTTAGCAGCAATTATCCGTCTTCAAAGTAATAGTTAGGATGTCCATTTATAGAAGGAAAATCAAAGTAAACTTAGTCTTCGTTACGTTCACCCCAATTTTTCTAAAGTTTGTTTATATAGCTCAATAATTTCTTCACGACTAATTTTATCTTGATTATTTTTATACCAATGGACGGATTGAATCGTGATCCCCATAATAATTTGTCCTTTGTATTCATTCATCATTGTTATATCACTATTATCCTCGCCTGTGTTTACATGGTTTCTTAACATACGCTGCCCATACTCTTGAACACTTTCTAACTCTACAATAATGTCCGCATTCATTTGAAGACTGAAAATGAGATATAGCAAATTATCAAATTGGTTTAGTAGTTGTTCGAAAACCAAAATAAAAAAGTTATCTTCTTCATTCTCTAAATTTTGAAACGCACGATCAAAAATTATATTCATTTTATGCTTAATGAAAAAAGTTAGAAAATCATATTTGTCTAAAAAATGTTTGTAAAAAGTTGGGCGTCGGATCATCGCTTCATCGCATAATTCCTGCACTGAAATTTTCTCAAATTCCTTTTCATGTAACAATTTCTCAAAAGCTTCGATAAGTGATATATATGTTTTTTGAATTCTTAAATCTAAATTTTCCACTTTAAAAACCTACTCCTTCATAATTAATTAACATTTCAACCCTATCTGTTAATTAATTAACAGATGCAAAATTATGTCTCTTGTTCTAGATTTCTATTCAAGTATAATCGTTAATGTGGCAAATGTAAATAAAGAAACAAATGTTAAATAACTATCAAATGAATAATAAATGAAAGTAGGTAAACGAATGTCAGTAATCGAAGTAAAACATGTTACAAAAGATTATGGCCAGGGTCGAGGTATCTTTGATGTTTCTTTTGAAATTAAGAAAGGTGAAGTCTTTGGATTCTTAGGACCAAATGGGGCAGGAAAGACAACAACTATTCGTCATTTAATGGGTTTCATTCAACCAGATGAAGGCGAATTGTATATTAACGGAAAAGATACTTGGAAATCAACTGCACTGATCAAACATGATGTCGGCTATTTACCAGGGGAACTTGCCTTCCCAGATTATATGACTGGTGATCAATTCATTGAGTTTATGGCAGAAGAACGCCATATTTCTGATATGTCACGAACAGAGGAATTAAAAAAGCTTTTTGAATTAGATACATCAGAAGAGATAAAAGAAATGAGTTTAGGAGATAAAAGAAAACTAGCTGTCGTTACGGCTTTTATGCATAATCCAAACGTATTAATTTTGGATGAACCAACTTCAGGATTAGATCCAGTTATGCAAGAACGTTTTATTGAGTTTATATTGAATGAAAAGGCAGATGGAAAGACTATTCTGTTATCCAGTCATATTTTTAGTGAAGTTGATGCCACGTGTGATCGGATTGCGATTATTAAAGATGGTATGGTTGTTTCAATGATTGAAGCTGATCAACTGAAAAGAAATACGCATAAGGCCTTCAAAATAGAATTTTCAAGCTTTGAAGATTATGAAAAGTTTTTAGGAAAGACAGCATTTGCAATTCCAGTTAAACGACCAAACCAAAACCAAGTAAAAATGAATTTGACGGATGAAAAAATGCAACAATTATTTACAGAATTGAGTGAAGTGAATGTAAACTTTATTTCTGAAATTAAATTTACACTCGAAGATTATTTCATGGATTTCTATGATCGTAAGAAGTCAGTTTCTGACGGGGAGGAGAACTTACAATATGGTATATATTGATATAAAACATTTAACAAAGGACTATAAAAAAGGTCGCGGCGTTTTTGATATCTCTTTAGAAATTGAAAAAGGAGAAGTCTATGGTTTTGTTGGGGTTAATGGAGCAGGAAAGACCACAACTATACGCCATATGATGGGCTTTATTAAACCAGATGAAGGCAGTGTTACAATTCAAGGACTTGATGCGACAAAAAGTAGTGCGGAAGTGAAGCGTTATGTCTCTTATATTCCTGGAGAGATTAATTTTCCAGGAAACACGAGTGGTGAAGAGTTCTTGAAGGAACAAATTTATTTATCTGGAAGAGGTAGCTGGGGACGTGCCAAAGAATTGAGTGAACAACTCCAGTTAGATGTCACGGCAAACGTGCACTCAATGAGTAAAGGGATGAAACAAAAAACGGCAATTGTTTCAGCTTTAGCTTCGGATGCGGATATTTTAATTATGGATGAACCCACAACAGGTTTAGATCCTTTGATGCGTGATGTTTTTATTGACCTTTTAAAAGAAGAAAAAGAAAAAGGAAAGACTATTTTTATGTCGAGCCATATTTTCCAAGAGGTTGAAGAAGTTTGTGATCGTGTCGCGGTCATTCAAGAGGGCAAGATAATAGAAGTCGTTAACATGAAAAATATTCGCTACAACAAAAATAAAGAATATCGAATGGAATTTAAAACCGAAGAAGACTTTAAACGATTTATTGGTTTGGGGTATCAAATCAGTAAAGTAAAAGCAGAGGATTTACAAATCTTTGTTCAAATTCATGATGAACATATTAATGAATTAATTCAAACTTTAAAAGATTTTGATTTAGTTTATTTCAAAGAAATTAAAGTTCATTTTGAAGATTATATTACTGAAGTATTCAAGGAGGAAAAATAAATGATATCAAAACCAATATTTAAACAAAGTCTACAATCGAACTGGAAGCTATGGTTGATCATAACAATTGTTGCGTCAATGATCATCTCTGGTTTCATAATAAGCTATGATGCGGCAGGTTACGCTTCAATTGCGGAAGCTGCTGAAGGGACAGCTTTTTCTAATATCTTATCCACTCTAACGAGTCTATTAGGGAGTTTAGAAAACTTTTATAAATTGATTGCTGTCATTCTTGGGATTGTTTATGTAGTATTTACCGCAAATAATCTTGTGGTTAATGAGGTAGATTCAGGATCTATGGCTTACACTTTGTCAACACCTATTAAACGTTCAAGTGTTATTTTTACAAAATCACTTTACTTAATCCTTTCTGTTGTATTAATGTATACCGTCATTTCACTAGCAGGGTTGACCGCTTCGCAATTGAATTATAACAATGTGACGGGTTATGCGATAAATGAGGATGTTGAAGCAGCAGCTAAAATGTTGAACCACGATGAAGATTATTGATCCGAGCGACTTTATCTAATTCAAGAAGATGAAGATGTTATGCGTGAAGCCGCTATTGCACGAGATATGGATACTGAAGCTTATGCGATTTATTTAGAAGATGTCATTCGTGAGCGTTCTTTTGAAGAAGCGGCAGAAATTATTACAGACGAGCGTTACGACATTTATGATGATGACGATGATATGGAAGATGAAGATATCGAAATTACGATGGAAGAATTAATGGAAGATCCAGGAATGATTCTAGATAGTAACGATGCCCTAGCTGCTGGTGCGCGTGTTTACGGTCTTTCAACAAATGATTATCGTAAAATTGTTCTAGATGAAATGAATGACCTTGAGAGTTCAGAAGAAGTCGAAGAAGAAGCAGCAGAAGAAGAGCAAGAACCACAACCAACTGCTTCACAAGAAGCGACAACACCTCAAAGACAGCTAACTGAAGACAATGCGGAGCTTCTGCTTCAAACAGTCATCGACTCATCCGCAACAGCTTTAAACTTAAGTAGTGATCAAGTAAGTGAAAACTTAACATTACTTAAAGATGCGGAAGCCTTAGTCTTATCTACACAAACAACCGGATTAAATGAAGAACAAATTACATCAATGGCCAATCATGCGATGGTGTCTTCCGCTAGATCGGTTGATAAAGCTTTAGAATTTGATGTTGAAACGTATCTATGGTTAAGTCTGGGGCTACTATTATTAATTCTTGCAATGAGTTCAATAGCGTTCTTCGCATCAACATTGTTTAACCGTACAGGAATGGCGTTAGCAATCGGAGGCGGTATACCTTTTGCATTCTTCCTAATTACCATGATTCAACAATTAATGGATAGTGCCGATGGTCTTGAATATATAACAATAACCACACTTTTTGACACAGATGCAATTCTTGCCGGTGGAGAATTTGGCTGGGGACTTGTTGCTTTAGGGATCATTGCTTTAGTTTTATATACTCTATCTCATATTATCTTTACGAAAAAGGATTTGCCTCTTTAATCATTATTTATTCTAACAAGACAGTTTGTGTATAAGAACTCAAGCGTATAATGAGGAGGTGAATGCTATAAAATAGACATTCGAATAGAATTATAGAAGATAGTACAAGAAGAATATTACAAATAAAATAATTTTTTCACATTTTAAGGCGTTTTATTTGTATATATTCTAAACAAGCGATACCATAATAATGGAACAAAATATAAGGAGGAAGATATATATGGCAAGTCAAGAAGTCAAGGATTATTTGAATACAGTGGTGGCTACTCAAGGACAATTCTATATTCGCCTGCATCAGTTTCATTGGTATGTAAAAGGATCTCATTTTTTTACACTTCATGAAAAATTTGAAGAGTTATATGATGAGACAACAGAAAACCTAGATAAGGTTGCAGAACGATTACTAGCAATTGGTGGCGAACCATATGCAACACTTCAAGAATTCATTGACCACTCAGTCATTGAGGAAAAAGTCGAAGACAAAAACCTTTCACAAGATGAAATGGTTGAAGCAGTTGTAGTAGATTTAGAAATCATTACCAATTCTCTACAAGAGGGTGTTGAATTAACTGAAGAGCACGGAGACTCCCCTTCAAATGACATGTTAATTGCCATGAAAGAAGGCGTGGACAAACATATTTGGATGCTGAAAGGTTACTTAGGCAAACCAGTGGACGCATAATCACCATATAAAAATAAAATAGTTGAACAAGAAAGCACTAAGAGTCTTTAAATATTTTTAGTGCTTTTTTGAAGTGAAGCTTATAAATTGACACTTTAGAAGCAGAGATGTAGAACACATTTGAAACTACACATGTAGACGAAAAGAATAAGAAAGAAGGAATATTGATGAATAAATATGCACGTTTCGGACTTATGATTTTGACTTCTACGGTTATTATGTATTTTATGATGTTTGTGAATGTTAATGAGTATGACCATGTTCAAATAAGTCAAACGCGTATTTACATGGCAGTAATGATGGGTGCGATTATGGCGATTATTATGATGGGCTTTATGTGGAAAATGTATGACAACAAAAAATTAAATACAGTGATATTAGTTCTTTCAGTAGTTCTTGCAATCGGGTCTTTTGGTTTTATTCAAACACAAGCTGGAGTAGATGATACAGCATGGATGAAAGCAATGATTCCCCACCATTCAACTGCTATTTTGACGAGTGAAAATGCTAATCTATCAGATCCTCGTGTACAACAATTAAGCGAAGAAATTATTCAAGCACAAGAAGAAGAAATTGCTGAAATGGAGCGTTTGATTAAAGAACTAGAAGAAAACAATGAAGAATAATTTTTTTCATATAGTAACCGTTTAGAAGATATAAAGAGGTCTCTACTATTAACGTAATCAACTTACTTTCTATTTTTTTTAAAAAATATAAATTCATAACTCAATAAATTAATAACAAGTTATAATGGTAAGCAAAAGGATGTTACTAACTGTAAAAGCGATAAAGGAGGGATTTTTTATTTTACTCTTACTCATTGTGATCGGTCTTGTATTATTCCTTTATTTTCAAAGAAACCAAACAAATATTAACTCTCAAAGAAAAATACATGACGCAATAGATATACTCGATGAACGTTATGCCAGAGGCGAAATCGACGAAGAAGAATACACTCAAAGGAAAAAGATACTGAGGGGTGATTAAATGCATCGCTATTGGATGAATGACTTTTATGATTTTATGGATCCAAACTCACCAATGGGCGGGTGGGGTGGATGGTTTATCGTTTATGATTTGGTAAAACTCCTGATTATCATTGCTGCTATCATTATAATCGTGCGTTTATTGACAAATAGTTTTCATAAAACAGACCAAGGAAAGCATAATAAAGCTATTGACATTCTCAAGGAACGTTACGCTCGTGGAGAAATTGATGAAGAAGAATATCGAGAGAAAATGGAAAAATTAAATAAATAAAAATTTTACAGGAGGCAATAATAATGAATCTCGTTTATGAAAAAAGTACCAATAAAACTTTAGAGGAAGCGTTAAAAGCACTAGAAGAAAATTTGAAAGAAAACAATTTTGGTATTCTCTGGCAGTTGAACTTTAAAGACAAACTAAATGAAAAAAATTTAGAATTTCAAGATGATTTTGTCGTACTAGAAGTTTGCAATCCTGAACAAGCTCAGGAAGTTTTAAATAAAAATATTCATATTGGTTATGCTCTCCCTTGTAAAATGGTTGTCCGAACTGAAGGAGAACAGACTTATATCGGTATGGCTAGCCCGAATGTGTTAATCGGCTTATTTGACGAGCCGGAATTGAAAGAAGTGGCTCAAAAAGTAGAAGTAACTCTTAAAAAGGCTATTGAAGCTTCGGTTTAGATCACTTAAAGAAAGGAAGAGGGCAATGTTTTATGGGAAAAATCTGCAAGTAGTCCGAATGCTACACGGCCTTTCTCGTAAGGAACTCGGAGAAAGATTGAATGTATCCGAACAATCTATATGGCAGTTTGAAAAGCAAATGACGGAACCATCATTCGAAAACATTTTACAATTAGGAGAAATTTTACAAGTAAAAACAGCTTTTTTCTTTGAAAAGTTTCGTATCTCAAAGACTTTCTCTGAAAATAATGTAGCATACCGAAAAGCAGATGTTTCTTCTAGAAAAAAGACTAATAGTGAAGTAGTTTATTTAAATGTGGTTTCAGAAGTAATTGATTATTTAGAAAGTTTTTTAAATGTTCCGCCAAATACTTTGATAACTTTGAGAGAGAGAGTTGGAGAGTATTTGTTTGGGGAATTAACGAATGAAAAAATAGAGTTGATTTCTTCAGTTGCTCGAGATTTTTTAGATATTCAGCCACACAATACTAATCTTTTATTAGCATTAGAAAAATCAGGTATCCATGTTCTAGAAAAAAATGTTGGTGGGAAAGCAGATGCATATAGTGCATGGTCCACCAAAGAGGTTCCAGTGATTGTACTTGGAATTAAAAAATCAGCTGTAAGAAGAAATTTTGATTTAGCGCACGAATTGGGACACTTACTGCTACATCCACATATAGACTTTCTTACGTTAGAAAAAAATGAACGCCAACAAACGGAACGAGAAGCAGATTACTTTGCTTCATGTTTTCTTTTACCATCACAAATGGTAAGCAAAGATTTTAAAGAAATTAAAAAAATATCCAATCCAGAAAGCTACATTCCTTTAAAGTCAAAATACAATGTTTCTATTCAAGCTCTTGAAATGAGAGCTTATAAATTAGGGTTCTTGATACCCAAACAGCATAGTTATTTTTATCGCCAAATTTCTATAAAAGATTACAAAGTGGAAGAACCTTTAGATAGAGAAATTACCTTAAAGCGGCCAGGGAAGATTCGAAGTATTTTCCATTTGATTTTAAGTAATCAAATTACCAATCTGGGAAGCATTGAAGAACATTTTAAAATGGAAAGAAGATTAATAGAAGAGATGTTTTCAATCGAACCAGATTTCTTCATTCCTTATGAAAAACAAGAAGCCTTTACATCCTTTAATAATGTATTGAGACCGAAGTTTGGTGCAATATAGAGATTAGCAACGATTGACCGAGTTAAATAGAGACCACCTTATCGTAAGTTAAGGTGGTTTTTTCTACCTAAAAAATATGAAATCGAAATGATCTTCATTTGAAGGATTTTAGAATTGAGCTTATATCAATTCTAAACAGTTGCAAGGCCAACTTCAATTATGACTGCTGTATTTTGCATAAAAACAACAATTGAAAGCAAGAATCTGTTTTCAACTTGTGTTAGACTAAATATTGGTGACAGAAAAAAACAACGTTTCCGTACTACATGGCTTCTGTTTCAATGTTCTTTCTCCCTTGTGATTGTCTATTATTTTCTCTACCTTTTTTCGTCGCTTTTTTAGATTCCGTGTCCGTATTCTTGACAGAGCTCCAAAAAATTCATTATTATCTCTTAAATTTATATGTATAAATGTTACCATTATAGAATGTTTCAAAATAACCTAAAATTTTTTCTTCTCCATTTATTAGCACTTTAGTAATTGCTTTGGACTTTAAAAGTGCTCCTTCCTCTATTTGCAAAATACTTTTTTGTTCAATAGTGGGTAGCACTGCTTCCATTTCTAACTCACTGCCGATAATAGTATAATTCAATGACCTTAAATATTCATAAAAAGAACTATCCAAGGCGTCTAAGCTAAGAGTAGGTAAAACTTCTGCTGATACGTAACTATAATTTAAAGCGATAGGTATTTCATTTCCAGTTCTCAATCTAACAAAAAAATGAAGCATAGTGTCTTCTTTAATATTCATTTTTTGAGAAATCTCAGGTATTTCATTAGAATTAATCAATTTATAACTTAATAGCTGTGAACCTGGCTTAAGACCTATGGATTTCATATCTTCAGTAAAACTAGATTGTTCCTCCAAGGATTTAACAACGTGAGAGGAAGTCACAAAACTTCCTTTTCCCGAAATTCTCGTAATATGTTTCTTCTCTACAAGCTTGTTTAACGCTTTGTTTATTGTCATTCTGCTAAAACCAAATTTTTCTACTAACTGTTCTTCTGTTTCAATTTGATCTCCGACTTTTAATTCTCCACTATCAATCTTCTGAAGTAGATAGTTAACCACCTGACTGTATTTAGGTATTTTCCCCATAGAACGCATTTTCCTTTCTGTAATGATATATAGAACTTTAAAATATTTGTATATGGTTAATACATTTTTTTATATCTACATTTATTATAATGTATATACTTGATTTTAACAGTAAAAATCAACTAATACTTCTGTATTAATTAATTTTTATTAATTTAGCGATTATTTACACCATAAATAGTTCTTAAATTTTCTTATTTCTTTTTCTTTATTAGTTTTTACAACAAGCATTTAAGCTAATCTTAGAAACATTAAAAATTAATTTGTATATGGTTATTGCATTTTTTTTACTCTTGATGTATTACAATGTATATACATTGATAGGGAGGTATTCTTACAATGTTTTAAAATTGAAAGAGTAAGAGGATGTGGGAGGAGGATCAAAAATTGTGGATGTTCATTTGTAATATTTACTTTTAGAAATGAGAGGGCTTACTTACGATTTTGAATACAGTAATCACGAATTTGTCTTTTAGAGAACCAAATAATTCATTAGAAAAGAACAAATAGAATATCTATAGTAATAAAAAGTTATATAGCTACTAGTGAATTTTATTTTTTGAAATGAGAAAACAAAGTAAAGTATATACATTTAATTGAAGGTTAAACGTATATAAATGTATACAAGGAGTGAATACAATGAAAATGATTGATTACATATATGATCAACCTAATCGATTAAAAATGATATCAAATATGAAAGATGAATTTTGTAAGCCACTCGTTGAGTATTGCATTTCATTTGAGCCACCTGTGCGGAGAAATGAGCCAATTGTTGCGGAGTTTTGAGCCACCGAGTGCGAATAAAAAGGCCATCTAAATAATTTTATTCTAAAATAAGACTTTCTGTATAATATACCTCATGCCGTAGGCATAAAAATATTATATAGGAGGTCTATTTTTAATGATTCGATATCGAAAAATATTGGAAATGCATTTTAATGGCATATCCCAACGAACCATCAGTACCAGTCTTGGTAATTCTAGAAATACAGTTTCCAGCATCATCAAAAAAGCTGAAAGTTTGGGTCTTGTTGATTTGAGTGATACCCATACTGATCAATGGCTGGGAGGATTTCTGTTTCCCGAGAAGCAAGCTGTTGAAAAAGGCTACTTCCCACCAGATTGGGAGGATGTCCATAAAGAGCTTCAGAAGAAGAATGTGACGCTCAAGCTTCTTCATCTTGAGTATACTGATCGAGCGCGCAATGGTGGTAAAATCCCCTACGCATATCGAACATTCGCTGAGAAATACGGACATTATGCTAAAAAGTACAAAGCTACGATGCCCATCAGAAGAAAGCCAGGAGAGATTATGGAAGTGGACTGGGCTGGGAGTACCCTGGTCATCACCGACCGAGCAGCCGGAGAAAAACTTGAGGTGTATATCTTTGTGGCGACATTGCCGTATAGTCAATATAGCTATGTGGAAGCGTTCCTTGATATGAAGTCTTCGAGTTGGCTGACGGGACATATCCATGCCTTCGAACATTTTGAGGGGGTTCCAGAATCACTGGTGCCTGATAACTTAAAAACAGGCGTTATTAAAGCACGTGGAAGCGAGCCAATCATTAATGAGGCTTACCGTGAATTAGCCGATCACTATCGTACTGTAATCGTACCTAGTCGAGTAAAAAGACCGAAAGATAAGCCTAGCGTTGAAGGAACCGTAGGGTTCGTCTCTAGGCAGATTATTGCGGCTTTGAGAAATTATCAGTGTTTCGATATCCATGACTTAAACAAACAAATCCTTAGTAAATTAGATGCAATCAATAAAGAATCTTTTCAAAAGCGTCCGGGTTCGCGAGAAAGTGTGTTTAACGAAGAAGAGAAGTCCTACCTTCTGCCCCTTCGTCCCACACGTTTTAAGTTATCGGAATGGAGAATAGCCATCGTTCAACCGAACTACCATATCCAAATTGAACGCATGTATTATTCCGTTCCATATGAATATATCCAGAGCGAGGTTCATGTCCGCCTCTCCAAGGATTTAATTGAAGTATACTTTAACGATACCCGAATTGCATCTCACAAAAGATTGATGGGAATGGTCGGACAGTATGCAACGCTCCCGGAACATATGCCTGATAACCATCGGTTGTTCTTGGAACATACACCGGAAAGCAGCCGTGAATGGGCTGAAAAAATCGGTTCGAATATGCTTGAGATGGTCGAATTTCTATTGAAAAATAGCTCTGATAAAAAAGCGCTTAATCAGTTAATGAGTTTACGAAGCCTGACGCGCAAATACGCAATAGAAGAATTGGAACTTGCCGCTCAAAACATTTTGGTCGCTTCGTCTAATCCAACAGTGAGTGTGTTCAAGACCATACTTGTCCGAAACAAAAAAAGGTTGAAGGCAGAGGAAAGTGATACTTTGACATCTTTAAAAACAAATGAAGCATACGGCTTTGTACGCGGCGCAAACTACTTTGGAGGTAAAAAATAATGTTGAATGAAGAGACAGTTCGTAAATTAACCGAGATGAGAATGAGCGCAATGGCAGAGTCCTATAGTGATCAGATGACGAACACAGGTTACCAAGATATGGCATTTGAGGATCGTTTTAATCTACTCGTTGACCATGAATATTCACATCGTAAATCGAATACCCTACAAAGATTAATCAAACAAGCACATTTCAGTGAACCACTTGCAGCTATTGAGGACATCGAATATCATCCCGATCGTCATTTAGATAAAAATCTAATACTCGAATTAGCCACCGGCAATTATATACAGAAAAATCTCAACATCGTTCTTATGGGAGCCTCTGGTAACGGAAAAACATGGCTATCAAACGCCTTCGGTGTTCAAGCATGCCGTCAACACTACAAAGTTAAATATGTAAGGCTTCCCGAAATGATGGACGAATTTATCGTTGCTAAAAACGAAGCAGACGGAAGTTTCCGTAAACTTATTAACAAATATAAGAAAATCGAGCTTCTCATTATTGATGAGTGGCTTTTGACCACACTTCCTCAGGAACACGTTTATACATTATTTGAAATCATTGAAGCACGCTTGAAAAGAACTTCCACTATTTTCTGTTCGCAAACAGCACCAGAAGGATGGTATGAAAAATTAGGAGATGCACTTGTAGCTGATGCTATCTTAGATAGAATCGTTCATGATTCGTATAAAATTTTAATTGATGGAGAAGTCTCTATGCGCGAACGTCATGGATTGGGAGCATTCAGATGATTCCAATAGACGTAGGAAATCGAATTGCCCGCTACTATTTCCATAATTTTCTTTCCACTCAAATGATGAAAGATTTGGAAGGTATCCCTATTTCTTATTATTTAGGTGAGTAAGAGCCTTCGGCTTATGAGATTGTCCAAATCGAAATCATGTTTGTTAAGGATTCACTAGAACATTAATATGAAGACCACTAGCCGTACTTCGATGCTAGTGGTCTTCTATTACGCACTCTGTGGCTCTTCTCCCCGCATTTGATGGTTCATTTCTCCGCACAGGTGGCTTAATTCGGATGCAATATTCACTCGTAAGTCTAATCAAAGAACATCCTATAAAAAGGATATATTTAACAGGTTCGGGGACTAGTTATCATGCTGCACTTTTAATGAAAATGTATTTTGACAAATATACTGATTTTGAAACTTCGGTTTCTATACCTACTTTCTTCTCTCGCTATGAACGGATGAGTAAAAATTATAGTGAAGAAGAAACTCTGCTTATTGCAATATCTCAGTCAGGGACTTCTAGTTCTACCATTAATGCTATAAAAAAAGGAAACTTATGGGATATTCATACAGTAGCATTAACAGAAGATATGAACAGTTTAATTACTAAAGAGGCTAAATTATCTATTCATTTAAACTGTGGTAGAGAAGAGATCCCCATTGAGACGAGGGGATATACTGCTACAGTATTCACATCATTGTTGTGGGCTATTGAGATAGGCAAGCAGGTAGGAAATCTGTCGGAAGAGGAATACAAGGATATACAGACACATTTAGAAGAAGATATTAATAAAATGAATATCGCAATGGAAGAAATTGAAGAATGGTATGAAAAAAATAAATATGAACTAATTTCAATGGAAAAAGGAGCGATTGCAGGCTATGGCTACAACTATGTAACAGCACTGGAAGCATATTTGAAATTATATGAAACCTTTCATCGGCCCTTGTCAGCACATGAATTGGAAGAACTGTTGCATGGGTATGAAATGGCTTTTGATTGTAAACAATATATATTCCTTATTGCATCTAAGGGAGAAGAAATTGAAAGTATAGACAGGTATAGAGAATTTCTGAATGAATTAACGCAACACCATTTTGTAATAACAAATGAAAGGCTAGAACTGAAGGATAGAGATTTGTATTTATCTTCTTCTGTTAGTGAAGATTTTAGTCCGATCTTGTTTATTCTTCCATTTCAGATTCTAGCAGCCAGAAACTGTGAAGCAATCGGGTATGACACCTCTGTATATCCTCACAAAACGAGAAGCTTTTCTCATATAAGATAAGTTATTTTTAGTTTTAATGTTTATTTTCTACATCTAAAAGGAGGCAAAGCATGAGAAACATTTTAATTGCTACCCATAGCGGCTTAGCACAAGGTTTTTATGAATCGGTAAAATTCTTTAATAACGAGGCTGAGAATATCCATTATATTAACGCCTATGTTGAAAACAACGATTTTGAAGAAGAATTTCTAATAAAAGTTGAGGAATTATCAGGTTCTACCTTGTTTGTATTTACCGATATTCCGGGTGGAACAGTAAATAGGATTGCATCAAAATACATTTCTAAATACGGTTATAAGGTAATTAGTGGGATAAACTTAGCTATTATTTTAGAAATAGCACTAAGCACTGAAGAGCTCCCTGAAGAGAGCATTGAAAATATGATCGCTTCATCGAGAGAACAATTAATTTTTATGAATCCATTAATGGAAGGGTTAGAAAAGGAGGAAGTTAAAAATGATTAGTTTGCTAAGAGTAGATGACCGCCTGGTCCACGGGATGGTAGCAGTTTCCTGGACAAGTGCGCTAAAACCAGATTGTATATTGGTAGCGAATGATGCCGCAGCAAAAGATACATTTATGTCTATGACAATGAAAATGGCTAAACCAGCTGGGGTAAGTTTGATTATTAAAAGCATGGAAGAAGCTATAGAAATTCTTAATAGTGGAAAACACAGTAATAAAAAGTTTTTTATAGTAACTGAGAGCGTAGAAGATGCCTATAAAATTAGTGAGGAGGTCAAAGACCTTAAGAGCGTAAATATTGGTACCGCAGGAATTAAAAAAGAAGAGAAATTGACTGCCACATTGCCTCAAATAATGATGACAAAAGAAGATTTTGAATATGCAAGAAAGCTACATGAAAAAGGGATCGATGTTTTTGCACAGGTAACGCCTTCTTTGGAAAAAATGAATTACGCAGGAATTGCAAAGGCTTTTAATAATATCTAATTAAAAGGAGATGAAACTCAATGATTCAAGGAATTATCGTTGCATTAATCGCTGCAGTTATCTATATGGAAAGCCGAATCGGCGGACAGCATATGTTGGATAGACCGATCATTATAGGTCCATTAGTGGGCCTAGCTATGGGAGACTTCAATGCAGGTCTAATAATTGGGGGTCAATTAGAATTAGTCTGGATGGGACTTGTCGGAATTGGTACCTCTACTCCTCCTGACGTGGTTGTAGGATCTGCTTTAGCGACTGCACTAGCAATCCAAACAGGTGCGGATTATCAAACAACCTTAGCATTAGCGATTCCTATTGCTCTACTTGCTCAAATGGTAGCCATTGGAGTCGGAATACTAAATACTACATTTGCCCATTATGCAGATAAACAAATTGAAAAAGGAAACTGGAAAGGCATTGCAGTTGGAAACTGGACTGGCTCTTTAGTATATTTCTTATCTAAATTCTTGATGGTTTTCATTGGATTTATGGTGGGAGGAAATGCGATTACCGCTATTGTCAATAATATTCCCCAAGTCATTCAATCTGGATTAGGACAATCAGGTAACCTGCTTCCAGCTTTAGGGATTGCGATGTTAATGCAACTAACGTTTGATAAAAAGTATGCAGCATTTCTGTTCTTGGGATTTGCTTTAGTAGCATTCTTCGATATAAACACGATAGGCGCTGCTGTGATGGGAGCAATTTGTGCCTATATTTATTATCAATTTAAACCAATGGAAGGGGAATTATTCTAATGGCAGAGGGAATAGAGAAAAATACTTCGAATAAATTAACCAAAAAGGAACTAATGAGCGTTTATCTAAGACACTATCAATTGTTGGGTTGTTTTAATTACGAGCGTCAAATGTCTACCGGATTTGGGTGGGCAATGACTCCAGTAATCAAAAAGCTATACAGCAATAACGAAGAAAAATTAAAAGAAGGTTTCAAACGTCACTTAGAATTCTTTAACTGTGCAACCACGACTTCCCCATTCATTCTCGGGATTAGTTGTGCGATGGAAGAACAATATGCAAATTCTGAAGAAGGAGAATTTGAAGTATCTTCCATTAATTCAGTAAAAGCAGCTTTGATGGGTCCGCTTGCTGGTATAGGAGACTCATTTTTCTGGGGGACATTCCGAGTAATTGGTGTGGGGATTGGTGCACCATTAGCTATTCAAGGGAATATATTAGGACCACTACTCTATTTTCTAATCAATGTCATTCCTAGTGAACTAATTAGATGGTTTGGATTTAAAGCGGGTTATAAAGGTGGTAGTGAATTTTTAACAAAAATCAGCGCTGACGGTACACTGCAAAAATTAACAGAAGCCGCAAAAGTCTTAGGGCTTGTAGTAATAGGTGCAATGATCGCAGCAATGGTCAACGTTAATGTACCTGCCATTATTAATCTTAACGGCGCAGAAGTGAATATCCAAGAGACGCTGGACTCTATTTTACCTAAAGGCTTACCTTTATTACTTACCTTTGGCTGTTACGGACTTTTGCAGAAAAAAATTAGTGGAACATGGATAATGTTTGGTTTACTCCTATTAGGGATTATCGGAGTTGCTCTAGGTATTTTAGGATAGATGGGATAAAGGAGAGGAAACTATGAAAAAAGAAGAAATCATTGCTAGTCTAAAAGATGGATTAATTGTTTCTTGTCAAGCAGTTCCAGGCGAACCCCATTATATGGAAAATATTACAGTTAAAATGGCTGAAAGTGCTGAATGGGGAGGCGCAGTAGGGATAAGAGCCAATTCTCCAGAAGACATAGAGAAAATTAAGCGAGTTGTAGATCTTCCAATCATCGGTATTTGGAAAATTGATAGAAATATAAAGGATGTTTATTTAACTCCAAATTTAGATGCAGCTAAGAAACTTTGGGATGCTGGAGCAGAAATTATTGCCGTCCAAGCAACAAAACATAAAAGAGATGATGGAAAGTATTCTTACGAGACGATAAAAGAAATCAAGAAAGAGATTCCAGAAGCTTTAATTTTTGCAGATATTGCGACTCCAGAAGACGCAGTTATTGCAGCTGAAAATGGTGCTGATTTTGTAGCCCCGACGCTGCAAGGATATACAAAGGCTGGTTATTTTGACAATGTGACGATTAAAGATGTGCCAGATTTTATTTTGCTACGAGATATTGTTGATGCAGTAAAAGGTACAGATACGAAAGTTATTATGGAAGGAAAAGTTTCAACTCCTGAAATTGCAGTTCAATGTCTATATATGGGAGCGCATGCAGTAGTTGTAGGTAACGCTATTACTCGTCCCCATATTACTGCTAAACGTTTTGCACGGATGTTGAAGAGATACCATGAATAAGTACTGGATGCCTACCTTATTCTTGATTAGTATTATTGCTAGTTTCTTATATAAAAAATATATTACAAAAAGATATTTATTTCTTTTAATGAAGCATAAAAAGAATCAGGAAGAGAAAGAATATATGGATTTGCTGGATTCTCTTCCTATGAAGCTATATTTTTCCTCCATAACATTAATGGTACTCAAAATAAAGTACTATGTAGACACTAATGAATTTCGTCACGTAAAAGAAATAAGCGAACAATGGATGGCATCTAATGAGAAAAATAAAGGATTGACTCAGGTTTTATTACCTGTATATGCCTATTACGTAAATTATGGATATAAAAATGATGCAATAAACGTATATAACTTTTTGATGAATCGAATAGATGAAGAAGAGGATGGTAAGTTATATGCTGAACTGAATGACTTAAAAGCAATCTATATCGATCATGACAAAAAATATATCAGCATACTAGAAGAAAAAATAAAGAAAGCGCGTTCTACTTCAGAAATGGCAGTATTGAATTTCCGTCTTGCAAAGTTATATGAGTTTATTGGGGAAATAGGAGAAGCAAGAAAGTTAATAAGAAGATTAAAAGATTTAGGCATTTCAGAAGAAGAAACAAAAGTATTAGATAGCTTATTACAAAAATAAAGAGTTTTGTGTTAAAGGAGAATATTTAATGAGTGAAGAAAATTGGGATATGTATGATTACATCTTAGAGTCTAAAGATGCGGTAAGAAGTATTGTAAAACATAAGGATCAAATATTAGAAAAAGCGGTCGAATACTTCTTTTCAAAAAAAATTAATAGAATGTATATTGTTGGTTCCGGCACTAGTTATCACGCTGGTTTAGCGGCTCAAAGTGTCATTGAAAAGATTCTGGATATTCCAATTGTTGTTCAATACCCAATGGAATTTAAAGACCAAGAGTTTCTTCCCGATTCCGATACATTAGTTGTTGGTATTTCACATGCGGGAAGATCGACATCTACCATATCAGCTTTAGATAAAGCTAGAGAAAAAGGATATGCCACGATTGCTGCCACTGCAGAAAAAAATAAGCCGATATTAGAACATGCAGATTGTTCCGTTGAAATCGCTATTGGTCCCGAATATGCAGGGCCAAAAACGAAAGGATATATCGGAACGGTGGCTACTTTAGTTTTATTCGCTTTAGAAATAGCGTTAAAAATGAACAAAATAACGGATGCTGAATATGAAAAATATGTAGATGAAGTGTTAGAAACAACGGATCAAATTCCTGCAATCGCTGAAGCAAGTGTAAAATGGTATGAAGATAATAAACAAGAGCTTATTAAATCGAGAAGGATCATTATTGTGGGATATGAGCAATGTAAATCTGCCTTACTAGAAGGAACCCTAAAAGTCTTGGAAGCAGTTCGTTATAGTGTAACCGGATATGAAATGGAAGAATTCATGCATGGCGTATACCATTCTATTGATGAGGACACTTACATGCTTTATATAGGCTGTGAAGGACAGTACTATGATCGAATGATCAATATGAAGAACTACTTTGAAAAAGAAAGAGGAAATAAAAATTTCGTAATAACATCGGACGAAGGGCAAGTCACTAATAAAAACAATTTAGTGTATGATTTTAAAAATAATCATTACTTTGCTTCTTTAGAGTATGTGGTTCCATTCCAAGTCCTAGCTAGGAAATTATCTCTCGACTTAGGCATTGATTGCAATGTTTCTTCTGATCCACACTTCCATAAAAAAATGGGAAGTTATACCTATTAACAGGTTTATACGATGCCACGCTTAATTTGGTGTGGCTCGTTTTTTGAATAGTTAAGGAGTAGGCACATGGCAAAAAGAGGGTATTTTTATGTAGTACTTAGTGCTATTTTATTCGGATTAGTTCCTTTATTAACGAAATATATATATATGAGTGGTGGCAACGCAATCAGCGTTTTATTTTATAGAAATTTATTTTCGTTGATTATTTTAGTATTTCTTATTCCCAAGAAGAATATGAGAGAAGCTGTACCAATTAATAAAGTCATCTGGATTTTTTTTGTTTCTATACTGGTAGGAATGACCACGTTACTTTTAAATAAATCCTACGAACTTATTCCTACAGGTATAGCTACCAATATACACTTTTTCTATCCAATTATAATTGCGATTATTTCTCGGATCTTTTTTAAGAACCGATTAGGATATAAAAATTACTTCTCAATTATTATTATAATAGTAGGGTTATTTTTTTTAATGGGATTCAGCAAAGGATTTAATTTATACGGAGGAATTCTAGCTCTACTTTCAGCCGTAACTTACGGATTATACATCCTATTAATGGAAAAAAAAGAACTTGCAGAATTAAATGTATATATAACTACTTTTCTTCTAGCTTTTTTTATTGTTTTGCAAATATTATTGTTACATTTTAGCTTCTCTTCAATTAACCTTCATATGGAATTAAAAGCAATGTTATTTTCATTCTTATTAGCTATTTGTTCTTCTCTCTTTGGTGTGGTATTTTTACAAAAAGGAATTCTGATATTGGGAAGTACAAAAGCAAGTATGTTATGTCTGTTTGAGCCACTTGTGTCATTAGTATGTGGAATCATTTTTTTAAGAGAAGAAGTAAAGACGTTCACAATCATGGGCTGTATATTTTTGCTATTTGGTTTATATCTCTTTTTTTCTGATAAGGAAGAGGCTGATGAAAAAGTACCTCTGGCATGATTATTGGAAGTTCTCTTTGCTGTACATTTATCTAAAAATATAAGATTACAAATATAAATCAAACACTCAAGGAGGAGAATAATGATGAAAGCTGTTATTTTTGATATGGATGGCGTAATCGTAGATACCGAACCTATTTACTTTGAACGACTTTATAAATTTCTCTTACATAATGATTTACAACCAGATAAAGAAGAATTGAATAAAGTAGTTGGCTCTAGCAGTGTAGACGCGTGGGATATTATTCAAAACATATGGGGAAAGGAAATGGACAGGACTCAATATGATGAAGCTTACAAAGAGTTTTATAAAGATCATCCCATTAACTTTCAAAATATAATGGATAAAGATTTACTTTTAGTCCTAGACTGGTTAACTAAAAGGAACTATAGAATCGGTCTGGCATCTTCCTCTTCTTATTCAAATATTATGGAAGTTCTAAAACAATGTAATATTCGTCATTACTTTCATTCTGTATTAAGCGGAGAAATGTTTAAACAATCAAAGCCACATCCTGAGATTTATCTAAAAACTGCAGAAAAGTTACAAGTACATCCTGAAGAATGCTTAGTAGTTGAAGATTCGACCTATGGCATTACAGCAGGAAAGGAAGCCGGTATGCTTGTTCTTGCTAAAAGAGACAGTCGATTTAATTTTGACCAAAATATTGCCGATAAAAAGATCCATCGATTAAAAGAAGTTATTACAGAGGTAGAAGTTTTAGCAAATAAAAATGTATAAGGTGTTGCTGTCTGCTTAAGCAAATGTTTTTTAACTCAGTTAAAAAAACTATTTTGGAGCTCGATAACTAGCAGCAGAATCTGATCATCTAATCGAGACTAAAAAGATTTTTGACCAGAGTTAAAATAAGGAAATGAGCTGAAAATCTAAAAATATGAGAGTGGGGAAAAAGGGCGTTTAGCTCCGAAACTTCTAACGCATATCACATCTCTAAGCTGCTGGGATTTTTTTCAGTCTCATTATAAAATCTCCATTAAGAAAAGATTATTTAAACGGAATGGTGGCAGAGAAACAATATTCAAGGTGGCCAAGCTCCTGGAAGTACAACACAACCTTTTGTGAAGAAATAAAAAGAAAGGCCCTATAAATTGAACTCTTTAATAAGAGATTCTTTATAGGGCTTTTTTTCACTATTGCGCAGGCTAATGACTTAATTTAATCGTTTGAATTCCTTATTTTTTTATCTATCTCTTAGATATTTCAATGATTTCTTTTAAATATTTCATCGCTTTAAAAATTTGATCATTTTGACAAATTTTTAGATAGGCGTTTTTTAGAGCTAGGGATTATAATTTTTTTCAATCATCAATTTCTAATAAGCTATGTTAAGATAAAAATAAAAATATCTAATCAAAAGGAGATGTAAGAAGTATGTACAGCGTAAAGGATAAACAGTTCCATTGTGATAACTGTGAAAAAGTCATCGTAACAGGAGAAAAATGTTGGGTAAAATGGGGATTTCCTCCTAGTCATTTAAGAACGCAGACAATGCCTGCTAAAGTGTTTGAATTTGAAAACTCCCCAATCATTTGTAGTGAATGTACAAATAAAGATTTAAAGTTTTCGGATTTTTAATTTTTTTCAGTCGGTGGTATATTGCTTTTCAGTTGGCTTGCCAAGCTTATGACTGATGGGGCGGACTCTCCTGAATCTTGTCGGAAGTTAAGATGGTTTTTTCTGATCTAAAAAAGTTATGAATTTTCTGAAGTCGCATGAAGTCTCACTTGAAGGAGCTTGAGAGTCCAACTCAATTCAATTTTCAACAGTTGCAAGCCCTATTTTGTTTTCAACTGTCGAATTCACCGCAAAAGCAACAGTTGCAAGGTCTATTTCAATTTCAACTGTCGAATTTACCATAAAAACAACAGTTGCAAGCAAAAATCTGTTTTCAACTGACGAATAGCACCTCTTACCTCATCTGAAAACTAAAATATCTTCTTGGATATCAATCAAGGGCACAGACAATGCCTGCCAAGGTGTTTCAGTTAGCCAATTGAAGCAAAAGTGTCAAAGCAGTCAAGAATAGAAAGACCATACTAATAATCAGTATATGAATTTTACGGTACAAAACAATATAAGCAATAAATTCTCGGATAAAAGCATTGGGCCAAAAATAGAAAGCAGTCTTTGATCCAATTCCTTGTGCTTTTAGTCCGGCTCTTTTCGCGTAGATTCCTGCTCTTAATAAATGAAAGTTATTGGTCACATATACAGCTTGATAGTCAGCAGACGTATATTCTTCCATTTTTTGTTTTGAAAAACGCATGTTTTCCGCTGTGTTAATCGATTGATCTTCCAGGATGCTATCTTCCTCTGGCAAACCTTTTCGGAAGGCAAAGTTCGCCATAGCCTTCGCTTCAGAAGCCGTCTCGTTGGGTCCTTGTCCACCTGAAAAAATGATTTTGGCCCGCTTTCCAGTCTTTTCTTTTTGTTTGTAATAAAAAGCGAGAGCTTTGTTGACTCTGCTTTGCAATAATGGCGGTACTTCATCTCCATTTATCAATCCACTTCCCAAAACGATAATAAAATCTTTATCATGCTTAGGAAAATACACTTGATAAAGCATGGAAGAGACAAAGAATTCTATAAAGAAAAAGGAAATATAGTAAATACAAAAATAGGAAAAAGTAAAAAGAAAGCCTAGTTGTTCTGGAAGATGATCTTGAATCTGAAAAAACGACAAAATAAACAAGCCTAAGATTCCTATGCCGACTGCTAAAGTTAAAGAATTACGCAGACTCCTACCTTCTTTTTTAAAGAGAATCCTTGCATTTATAAAAGAGAAGATCATCAATGCAAATCCGCCCGTCAAAAGAAAGAGGAGTCCAAGAATCGTGATGACGATAAAAATCCAAAAAATAATAGGAGGACGTGATGTGATTGCTTCGTAAGCCAGTGATAGATATAGGCTGAATAAAAATAAAGATAAAAAGAACCCATTGCTTACTTTTCGCCTGTCCTGTAGATAAATGATTAAAAAAACGATAAATAAAATAGCCGTAATAGTATGTATCATCCTTTTCTCCTTCCTGCCAAAGTAGAACAAAGTCTTTTCCTTACTAACAAGTTACTATAAAACAAATAAATTTACTATTGAAACACCTACCTCCGCGCCAATTTGCTTCAGGCTGGAAAAAGAAATTAAAACCTACAAGTAAATTCTCATTCGCATTTTTCAACGTTGATGTTAAAATACAAATATCATGCTCATAATAATGTAGTAATCTTACTTTTCTTTATAAAATGTGTCTAAATCTGACATTTCTTGAAAGGAGAAAGCAATGGAAGAATCGATATTTTTATTAAAGCAACCCAACGCTACAATCTCTGACTGTTATTTTTCTTATTGTGGATTTGCAAAAACTGAACCAAAGCACAGCTTTGGACCGGCTATCCGCGATCAATATCTGATCCATATCATTTTAGAAGGTGAAGGCTATTACACCATCAAAAATCAAAAGTATTACTTAAGAAAAGGGCAGGGTTTCGTTATCCCGCCTAAAACGTCAACCTTCTACCAAGCAGATGAACAACATCCTTGGAGCTATGTATGGATGGGAATAGGCGGAAGTATGATGGAGACTTATCTAGAGCATCTAGGGATCAAGGAAAACCGTCTATCTTTTGATGTTAGAAATTTAAATGATTTCAAAGCCACTGTGTTTGAGTGTTTTGCTTATGAACAAGATGACTTAATTAATGAGATTGTGTTACAAAAACAGGTGTATAAGTTTTTAGAGCTGCTGATAAAGTCATCAGCCATTCCTAAACAAGAAATTGTCACCAGAAAAATGAACCCCTATGTCAGTCAAGCATTAGAAATCATCAACAAATATGCAAGCAAGAATATATCAGTGGGGAGTATCTCAGAAGAATTATCGATTAATCCAAGTTATCTATCTCGTTTGTTTAAAAAAGATATTGGAAGCACGATCAAAGAGTACATCAATGAAATTCGTATTACGACTGGGAATGATTTGCTCACGTCAACAGATCATTCAATCCATGAAATCAGCGAGATGATTGGGTTCTCCAGCCCGCAGGCATTTTCAAAGGCCTTTAAACAGGTTCGAGGAGTTTCTCCAACCATTTACCGGAAGAATCGAATTGGCTTAGCAAATATTTCGAATGGGAAAACCACAGATTAAGCTAGTGACTTTTGCGTCATTAAATAGTCTCAGCTAATGCTTCCTCCTAAGATCATGTCAAATTTGACTAAATTTGTGTTCTGAAAAACGCTTACCGGAACTGGAAGCGTTTTTTACAATGTAGTTAGTTAAAGAAGGAGGAACAATCAATGTTAAAAGAAAACCAAGCAACGATTCATTTTCGTACTGAAACGAATCAATTTCACTTAAGCAATGGGAAAGTAAGCTATATTTTTAAAGCTTCTTCTGATGGGAAACTGCTCCACTTATATTATGGTAAAGCTCTGCCGGAAAGCGATTATAGTCATTTGGTTGAAATGCATCATCGTCCAATGACGACTTATCGCCAAGAAAATGACCTGCTATATTCCTTAGAACATTTAAAACAAGAATTTCCAGAATATGGCACTACTGATTTTCGCCATCCTGGGATTTCGTTGAGACAAGAAAATGGCTCAAAAATAACAAATTTTACCTACCTAAAACATGAAATCATTGATGGGAAACCTGGGTTGGAAGATTTGCCAGCAACTTATGTTGAAAATAATTCTGAAGCTAAGACCTTGATCGTCACACTAAAAGATGAACTAACAAAGGTGGAAGTTGAATTACTCTATACCATTTTTAGTGAACTGGCAGTAATTACGCGCAGTGCTCGTGTAATCAATAGAGGAGAACAGACACAGGCGATTGAACAGCTTGCAAGTCTGTCATTGGATTTGCCGGATGCTGATTATGATTGGATTCAATTATCAGGGGCGTGGGGAAGAGAACGAGCAATGAAAGAACGTTCGCTGCAACAAGGAATTCAGTCCATTGAATCCACCAGAGGTATTTCAAGCCATCAGCATAATCCCTTTGTAGCATTGAAAAGAAAGACTGCAGATGAATTTCAAGGTGAGGTTATCGGATTATCTTTTGTCTATTCAGGGAATTTTCTGATTCAAGCAGAAGTAGATACCTGGGATGTAACAAGATTACAAGTGGGCATGAACCCATTTTGCTTTGAATGGAAGCTGGAAGCTGGCGAAGCTTTTACGAGTCCAGAAGCGATCCTTGTTTATTCTGATCAAGGATTGAATGGCATGAGCCACTCTTTCCATCAATTATTTAGAAAGCGTTTAGCACGAGGAGAATGGCGTGAAAAAGACCGGCCAGTTCTAATTAATAACTGGGAAGCAACTTATTTTGACTTTGATGAAGAAAAACTGGTGAGTATTGCAGAAAAAGCACATGATGTTGGTGTGGAACTATTTGTATTGGATGATGGCTGGTTTGGGGAAAGAAACAATGATTTCGCCGGATTAGGCGATTGGTTCGAGAATAAGGAACGTTTACCGAAAGGAATCGATAGCCTAGCGGAGAGAATACGCAGTTTAGGAATGAAGTTTGGTTTATGGTTTGAACCAGAGATGGTTAATAAAGACAGCGAACTATTCCGTGAACATCCCGATTGGCTGATACATACGCCGAACCGCAAAGAAAACCATGGCCGCAATCAATTTGTGTTGAACTTTGGTGTGAAGGAAGTAGTAGATAACATCTTTCTTCAAATGAGCGAGATCATCGATAAATCGAAGTTGGACTACATTAAATGGGATATGAATCGTCCGTTGACGGATGTATACGATCACCGTTTAGATGCTGGTCAGCAAGGCGAAGTATTCCATCGATACGTTTTGGGGGTATATCGCTTATATGAAATGTTAGTAACTAAATATCCAAATGTCTTATTCGAATCTTGTTCATCAGGTGGTGGAAGATTTGATCCAGGTATGTTGTATTATGCCCCACAAACTTGGACAAGTGACGATTCTGATGCAATTGAGCGCTTGAAGATTCAATACGGAACTAGTTTGTTGTACCCTGTATCCTCCATAGGCGCTCATGTCTCAATGGTTCCGAACCATCAAACCAATCGAATCACTCCAATTGAAACTCGCGGAAATGTTGCATTCTTTGGAGCCTTTGGTTATGAATTAGATTTGAATCAGTTAAAAGAAAATGAACTGGATATTGTCAAGGAACAAATTAAATTCTATAAAAAATACCGTTCCGTGATTCATAACGGCACCTTCCATCGCTTGCTTTCTCCTTTTGATCATGACAACCAAACAGCCTGGATGGTGGTAAGTGAAGATCAAACAACAGCCATTGTCGCACATTATAAGACTTTGAATGAAGTGAATCGCTCCTATCAGCGAATGAAACTGGAAGGGTTAAATGCCGATGCGGACTATCAAATTGACGGGAAAATGTATTCGGGAACAGAATTGATGAATGCAGGATTGGTTATTACCGACGCTTCCAGCGGACAAATTAATGAACAAAATAATCGGGCAGAAACGCATGATTTTGATTCGCGCGTATGGGTTCTGACACAAGAGGGGAAATAATAGATGGAGAATCAAAAAGGAAACTTACAAAAAGTTGCCGTACTGGGTATTTCTTTAATGCTGACGAGCTCTCAAGCGATTAATGGTGTAATCCCTCAAATGAGAGAAGCATTGAATATATCGCAAAGCCAAACCGAATTATTAGGTACGGCTCCAAGTGTTACGGTTATTCTGTTTATTTTATTATCTAGTTACGTTGCAAATAAATTGGGGATGAAGAGAACCATTGTTGTCGGTTTGATATTAGCAGGGATCGGTGGAATTCTGCCTGTCTTCGTTTCGAATTTTACAATGGTATTAATCAGTAGAATTATTTTAGGAGCCGGTCTGGGACTATATAATTCTTTAGCGGTCACTTACATTAGCGCCTTATATACTGGAAACACACGTGCCTCACTACTGGGAATGAGAAATTCGATGGAAGCAATCGGCCAAACAGTCTTGATATTTCTTGCCGGTCTATTGGTGAATATTAGTTGGACAGCCTCTTTTAGTGTTTATGCAATCGCATTTCCCATTGCGCTTTTATTTGCCTTAAAAGTACCGGAGATAGAGATTGTAGAATCAGAAAAAGGCACAACAAAAGAGAAGATGAATCCAGCCGTCTATGTGCTTGTATTATTTGCCATTTTGCTGGTAATGAACAGTATAGCTATTTCAGTGCGATTTTCTTCTATAGCCACTGAAATAAAGGGGATCGGTTTCAATGCAAGTAATTATCTTGCCTTGATGCCAATATTAGGAATCGTAGCGGGATTTGTTTTTGGTTCAGTGAATCGAAAATTCGGAAATGCCACCCTCTATCTAGGTGTTGGTTTCATTATCGCGTCAAACTTATTAATTGCCATATCTAGCGGCAACATGCTGCTGTTACTACTGGGACTATTTTTATCAAGCATTCCAGGATCGTGGTGTTTTCCATTTATCTTCAGTAATTTGGATCAAATCACAACGAAGAATACAGTGAATTTTGCTACGTCATTGATTTTTATTGGATGCAATATAGGAAACTTCATGGCGCCGATTGCGATGAGCATCGCCCAAGTGATGACAGCCAGCGAAGAATTGACTGCACCTTTCTATATTTTTGCGATCCTATTTGCAATCGTTCTTCTAGTGGTGGTTTTTAGTAACCAAAAGAATTCTCGAAAAACAATTAACCAAAATATTTAAAGCTTATAATACCAAGCCCGTCAGGCTATTTTTAAACGCACTAATTTAAAAATAAATTACTTTAAAAAAGCGGTTCCATTTTTAGGGGAATAGTGTATAATAAAGACATGCCAAAAAACTTGAAGAGCTTTTAACGAGCTTCTCCAATAATTTTTGACATATCATAAATCCCCCCAAAGATTTATGGAAAAAAGCAGTTGCATTTATGCAGCTGCTTTTTTTTGTGGCTAGAAAAATTTTTGTAGCCATTCCAAACTACACCTTCCCGGTGAATTTCAACCACCGTTTATACGGACAAAACAGTGTCCCTCGCTATTTGACAGGAAACCCAAAAGCGGAAATTCAATCCAAAATCTCCTTTGAAATCCAAAATCCATTTGCAAAAACCAAAAATACCCATAAAACATCTTCTATAAATGAAAAACGGCTTTCAAAACCACACCATCCTACAAACCTCTTCCTAAATCAATCCAAGTTCAATTTTCACCTTCAAAATACGTAATACTGCGGCATCGATAACTTCTTCCGGGATGCGTCCGTCTTCAACTGCTGCGATAACGGCAGGGATTTGAATCAAGAAGTCAGAGCTAATTAAAACGTCATTTCCTGCTAATACTGCTAATACAGCGGCCTCTTCAACCGTGGCAAAGGCCTGAAGACCGTCCATAATTAAATCGTCAGTCATAATCATTCCTTCAAATCCCATGTCATCACGAAGGACGGCAATGACTTTGGGAGATAAGGTGGCAGGCCAGTCAGGGTCAATCGCTGTCATCACGTTATGGGCAACGAGAATAGCTTGGCTGCCGTTATTTATTCCTGTTTGGAAAGGGATGAGGTCTCGTTCTTTTAATGTCTCCAGCGAGCGGCCATCGTAGGCGACACCTGTATGAGTATCAACATTACTGCCATAACCTGGGAAATGTTTCAAGACTGTTCCAACCTTGTCATTGGTATAGGATGAGACAAAAAGTTCAGTGAACTTCGTAACGTCTGCTAACTCAGTTGAGAAGGCCCTATGGTACATAAAATCATCAGAGCTATTCGGCATATCCACGACGGGTGCCAAATTCAAATTGAATCCCAAGCTTTTTAGTAACATAGCTTGTTCATGGGCGAAGTCTTCGACACTGGACCAACCACCTTCTTCAAAGGCTTGTCTTGGTGTTACAAATGGCGTTTCTCTATATTGAGGAAACGAACTGATTCGAACCACATCGCCGCCTTCTTCGTCGACAGCCATAAACAAATCAATCGACATGTCTGCTTGAATGGCATCAATTTCACTTTGAACAATCTGAGGATCTTTTTCGCTGAAATCTTTTGCAAACCAGATATAGCCGCCTAAATCGTAATTAATGGCATAAGCAAGAGAATCTTCATCAGGATATCGTGCGAGAAACATTTGACCCACTTTTTCGTCAAGTGTCATTGTTTCTAACAGTTCATTTTCACGACTTGCAGCAGTATCTTCTACCGTACTTTCTTCAATCAACTGAGAGGATTTCTCAGATTCAATCACCGATGACTCTGATCCAACAACAGATTCATCGTCAACCGTTTGTTCCCCGCAAGATACCAATAAAAACAACACTACTGTATATAAAAAATTGAGTAAGATATTCTTCTGTTTATACATGTTTCAACCACCTTATCTTTTGTCCGTATCTTTGTATTATAACAAACACAACAGCTTTAACCATTTTATTTTTAAAACGATTCATTATATATATAGCTCAATATATATCAAGATACATCTTATTTAAATATAATGATATTTTTCACATTTTGAAAATATAAAGATAGCTATTTTCAAGGAAATGCAGAAAAACGCGGGTAATTTGATATAATGGATGAAGTGTGGAAAAAATAAAAAGGAGGAAGATTAATTGGTACAGAAATGTCCAAAGTGTTCATCAGTTTGTGATTCAGGCAGTAAGTTTTGTGAAAAGTGTGGCCATTCTTTAGCGTCAACGAATAAGCCAACACCACAAAATGGAAAAAGCAACAAGAAATTATTTAAGGCAATTGCCTTTTTAGGAGTCCTTGGTGTGTTAGCTGCTACAGTAACCTATATGCTTAACGCAAACGCATTAAAGGGAGAATGGTTAGTCTATCAAGATGGCATTGAATACTTAAAAGTGTCGATTCCCAATAAAGAAGAATTTGTGTTCAGTTATTTAGACGAAGAAGTGGATGCAGAGATTGATGTTTACTATGAATTTAATAATCCACAGTCTAAAAACGAACCATACGCACTCAGTCAACCTTTGAGAGCTGAAATGACGATTCCTATCGCATCACTGAACGAGGAAGTGGGGAGTGAGTATTTTTCAGAACTAGGATTTATAGTCGAGACACACAATGACCAGTATGTTATGCACACTGAAAAACCGGAAGCTCTTGCTTACGTATCCGATAGTGAGCAAAAAATATATTTTTATGAAGTCAATGATACTATAGAGATTATCTACTCGCAGGACGATGAAGTGGACTTTGAAGTTGCTTTGCCAACTCATAAAAGGCCAGAAGAAGCAGAATATGTCAGCTTGTTTGAAGAAGTTCTTGATGAACTAAAAGCATCAGAAATAGACCATTCATCATCTGCAAAAGAAATTTTAGTAGAAATTAAAGAAACAGCACCAGATTCTAAACTGTTAGCTGCTTACTCAAAATTAAATGAACGAAATGAAGCCTTCTTAGCAGCTGTAAAAAATAAAGATAAAGCGCAACTTCAAGAGATTAGTGCGGAGATTGCGGAGCTGCCTTTGAGCAAACTGGGAGGTTTATACCAACATTATTTAGATAACACCGACATTCTGTTGAATCGTATCTCGCAGGCCGAAGCATTTGATCAGGCGGTTGCAAATGCACAAACGTCTTTCGATAATGGTGAAATGGAGGAAGCAGTTGGCCATCTAAGTATAGATGGGGATATAGCAGAAACAGTCGAGAGCTATTATCCAGAGTCTTTTAAGGTATTTGAGACCTTAATCGAAAAGATTGATGGAGAAAAATATGGCTTTATAACGATTGATGATTTCTATGGCTATTGGACCAGTTATCCTAGCTACACATCTGAGAGTGAAACAATGGGAAAGCCAGTTTTTTATTTGTCGGAAACATTAGCGATTACCGCGATTAATCATGGTGAAATGAGTGTATCTGCCGTCCTTTCATCAAATGTAAACAAAAATGTAGCGACCATTACCAATCAGCCGGCTAACAGCGGCATGATGTATTCGGAAGAAGAAAAGAATCTAGGTGAGTGGACTTACGATATCTTTTTAGAAAAGAACGAAGAGGGTAAAACACTGACATTTTCAACTAATCCTGACTTAACCTTTTATTATCAAGAAAATGAAGGAACTAATTCAGCTATTTACGATATGTTCGAAGAGAAAGGCAACGCCATCTATAACGCCTATTTAACGGAGCAATCAGACAAAGCGCTACTAGAAACCAATCCCGCTAGCTACCTGATAGGCAAAACGATTAAGGAAACAACAGCCGATTCAACAATTCTTTATGACTTTAGAGAAAAAAGTCCAAGTTCTAATCATAATGGCATTGGCGAACTCTGGTATTCACGCTCCACAACAAATGAACCAGATGACGTTCAAAGTCGAGGCATTCAATTTGCCATTCATGATATCACTTATCAAGACAACATTATTCGTGTAGAAGCAACTGAATTTATAAATGATACCTTGGATATTCCTATTTATTTCGAATATGTCTACTTAGGGGATAATTATCTCGGAGTCTACAATAGCGAAAGTGAACAAATGACAGCAACAGTCACCATCGAATAAAAAATAAAAATTATAAAGGAGTCATATAACATGATCATATGTCCAAATTGCCAAGCAGAAATGAATGAGGAGAGTAAATTTTGTACGGAGTGTGGCACGTCATTGGTGGAACAAGCCACACAACAAACACAACCTACTCAACAGCCTAATGCGAGTCAAATTACCATCACAGCACCCAATATTGATATTGATTTAACAGACGTAAAAAATAAGATGACCAATTACTGGCAATACCTTTTACAAACTGCTGTACATCCTAGCTCAAGTTTCGCTAACACCCATGCTATTATGGGATGGATTCAAGTTTCCGTTATCGCATTATTAACAACCTTTATTCTAGCTGTTTTTGCGAATGAATCGTATCTCGGATTAGGATTTATTGACTTTGTTAAAATATTCTTCGTTCAAGTGGCAGCAAGCCTTTGTCCGATACTCGTTAGCTTTTTAGTTGTTCGTTTTATGAAAAAAAATCCCATCAGCTTTAGCCAAGCAACCGCTCAATTTGGTGGATTATTGTCACTAAATGTCTTCATTCTTGCTTTAGTGCTTATCTTCAGTTTTTTATCACCATTTGGTTTGGCTGATTTGATTCTCTTACTATTAGGACTTACAGGTATTATCAATATAGCAGCCTTCAATATTTATCTATACAGCACGGATAACAATAGTAAAATAGATTCCTTCATCGCAACCATTATCGGAAACGTTGGTTACTTAATCTTAGCTGTCTTGATTATACGTATCTTATTAGGCCTTTACTTAGAAGGTATGAGCGGAGGGTATTTATTCGAAGGCATCATGTATGAACTATTTGGTAGTTATTAATACTTGTCGAGGAGAGAATCTAAAATGAAATTTTGTCCAAATTGTGGAACTGAAAATAATAGCGAAACACGATTTTGTAAAGAGTGTGGTCATGACTTTAATGGTGAGGTGAAAGAAACTCCACAACAAAAGTCGATAACCGTTACTAAACCGGATATGAAGGCACTAACGAAAACACAAAAAATAATTGCGGCTGTTGTAGTTGTCGCTCTATTAGCTTTACTCGGAGGCTATAAAATCGGTGAAAAAGCTTATAGTAAGGAGAGCCAAGTCGATAATTATATCGAAATATTAGCATCTGCCGACGCAGAACGAATTGCTGATGCCGTTAAGACGAATGATCCAAACTTTAAAGTAACAGCTGAATCGCTGGCACCCTATGTTCGTTACCTTGAAGAGAATAAAAGCTATGTCAGTCAAATTAGTAGCGCTCTACGACAAGACAGCTTGTACAATGGCGATGAAATCTATTTAGAGCAAAAGGGTAAGACCATGTTGTTTTTTGACAACTATGATCTGGTTATCAATCCAGTTTATTTCAACGTTGGTGTCAATGTTAAGGATGCTGCTATTAGTATCAATGGCGAGAACGTAGCAACTTCAACTGTGGAAGACTATACAACCGAAGTAGGGCCTTATGCCCCGGGTGTCTTTGAACTGAATGCTGCAGCTGAAATCAATGGTTACGAATTCGAGAATAAAACAAAAGAAACGATTCTATATAGCCACGAGTGGGATGCTTACCTTCATATTGAAGGGGTAGAATTCGAGGTATCAAGTAACCAAGATATTGCCGATGTTTATCTAGATGGCGAAAAGATTGGTAACTTAACAGACGGTTCTGGTACATTTGGACCGGTATCTTGGTCAGAAGGGATGATGTTAGAGTTAGGCATGGATTTCCCATCTGGTACCCTAAAATCAGAATCAGTGGAATTAAGTGATTATAATTATGATTATTATTACCTAAGCTTCCCCAATGACTTTAGTTACCAGACGGTTGTCGATGAGTTGTTTGGACCACTAACACGTAAAATTGTCTATATGTCTGAAGCAGACGAATCATCCTTAAAAGAAAAAGACAATGAGGATCTGGCTTCCTACTTAACTGGCGGAAAAGACAATGAACTATATACCCGTTTTACTGAATATGCCAAGGTATTTCGTGACAATGCCGATGCCAAATATTTGAGTTGGAACTTAGAAGTAACCGACATCACACAAACAGATGTGAATTTATATACGGTTACAATGGACTTCGAGCTGACAACGACTTATTCCTATGATTCAAACCGCGATGATTTAGAAGAAGCCTATGAGTATACCTTCATCATCGAATCATTTGAAGATTCTGATTCATGGGATGGGATTGGATTCACATTGAGCGAAATAACTAGTAAGGTTGATACGTTGAATTAATGGAGAAAGTGAAAAAGAAGTGAGAGTGGGAAAAAAGGCGATTACGCCACTATTATTCGTTAACACTAGAGGGGCCGGGAGTTTTTTCCCGGCCCCTACTTCTTTTTTGTGTGCTTGTGGCCACTCTAATAAATGAGAATCAGTACTTGGTTAATAACTATCTTTTCTCAAAGTATATGCAGAGTTAGAGACACGGCTATAACTTTCAGTTTGAGCCAACTTAAGATATCCTTATTTTGAATATTTAAGTGAAAAATAGAAGCGATATTGTTACAAGGAGCTTGCCTATCACTTAAATTTGAAAGATTCTTTACTGGAGTATAGATAGTTTAGATAGTTAATCCCTCGGTGGAGGAAGTAAACAAAAAGAAGGTACAAAAAACAGACTAAATCTAACAGCTATTATTTTAAGAAAAATTAAAGATTTCACAAATAATAGAAACATTTCAAAAAAACGCTTCCATTTTAAAAGACATCGTGTATAATAAAAGCATCCCCTAAAGAACTTAGGAGAGATCATAATCCCCCAAAGATTATGATTGAGCAGTTGCGTTATGCAGCTGCTCTTTTTTTTGTTTTTCGAAAACCCCTGGCTACGCCGGGGGTTCCAAAGAGCTTCCAGCGTGGGGCAAAAAAACCTCCTTTTATGCTAGAATAGGGCTGGTTTCCCGACCGGCACACTCACAATAAAAGGAGGTCGTCCCATGCAGGACAAGAATAATTTAGCACACAGCAAATGGAGATGTAAGTATCACATTGTTTTTTTCCAAAATATAGAAGACAAATCATTTATGGAAAGTACCTCCAAAGCATCGGTCAGATTATTCGTGAACTTTGCGAGCGAAAAGGTGTTGAAATCCATGAAGTAAATGCTTGTCGGGATCCTATCCACCTGTTGGTCAGTATCCCGCCCAAGCTGAGTGTTTCCCAATTCATGGATTATTTGAAAGGTAAGAGCAGCTTAATGACATTCGATCGGCACGCCAATTTGAAATATCGGTATGGCAATCGGAAGTTCTGGTGCCGCGGGTACTTTGTGGATACCGTGGGTCGGAATAAAGAACCGATTCAACATTATATTCGAAATCAGCTGAAAGATGATTATATGAGTGATCAATTGACGCTCTTTGAAGAGTTTGATCCATTCACCGGAGAAAAGAATAAGAAAAAATAAGAGATTCTTTAGAATCAGCGCGTGAATGTGGTGCAGGAGGGAGACTTTTCAGTAGGCCTTTCAGGCCTAGGCCGGCAATAGAGGCTTTCAGCTGAAGAGCAAACCACCAGTTTACACTGGTGGTTTTGATTGGTGGTTAGAAAAAGTTTGTAGCTATTCAAAACAGCCCAAACTACAGTTTCCAGACAAAGTTCAGCAGTTGCAAGCTCAAATCTATTTTCAACTGACGAATCTTTCGCACTCGAGATTTTTTAATAGAAGAAAAATATCCCAGAAACCATGACTTAAATCGCCTTACGTTAAGTTCTGCCACACAGCTGAATCATTATGTTAATAAAAGAAATGAAAGACAACCGAGACAAGTTGATTGTAATAATGGCAGGGTATACCAAAGAAATGGAAATACTACTTCGAATGAAATCCGGGGTAAAAAGCAGAATCGTACACACCATTGAATTTCCTGATTATTCAAAGGAAGAGCTATGCGAGATATTTGTGACGCTGGTAGAAAACAATGGGTTCCGCTTATCGGATGAAGCAATCGCCGAATTACATCATTTGTTTGAACAAATGTTAAGTAAAAAAGATGAAAAATTTGGAAATGCAAGAACCGTATGAAATCTTTTTGAAAATACAAAATTACATCAAAGTAATCGGTTGATGTAAGAGACAAATGGTGATTTGTATTTGATTGAACCTGAAGATTTATATCTTATAAATCATTCCTTGGGCTAAAGCCTTTGAGGAATGATTCCTATGCCAAGTAGATTGTAATACAAAGGCGAGATGACAGGAATAATTATAATGGTAAATAAACAAAAAACATTTAAAAAACGCTTCCATTTTTAAAAGACATGGTGTATAATAAGTTTATCTCCTCCACTAGTGAAGGAGATGCCCCATAATAAATCCCCCCAAAGATTTATTGTGTGATGCAGTTGCTTTGTGCAACTGCTATTTTTTTGTGTATTTTTGAGAAGAATGAAAGAATAGCCGATTATCCTCACTATGTAGATTAAATTTGAATATTTAATTGAAAAATACGCTGACTCAAAATGGAAGCTATATTAGTATAGCGAGCTGGATAAGCAAGCAGCATGGGAGCTTACCAATCAATTAAATCTAAAAGATTCTTTATTGCAGTATAGATGTTTAAGATTGTTATTCCCTCTATAGATTAAGTAAACAAAAAGAAGGATACAAAAAATAAACTGAATATAAAGTGAAGTATTTTACAATTTACTAAATTCTTCACAATTATAAAAAAACGTTTAAAAGACCGCTTCCATTTTAAAAGACATTGTGTATAATAAAAGTATCCCCTAAAGAAACTTAGGAGAGATCATAATCCCCCCAAAGATTATGATTGAGCGGTTGCGTTATGCAGCTGCTTTTTTTCATTTTTTTAAAAGAGGTCCTAAATAGAGAAAAATTGGGAAGTATAATCGAAATTGAAATAGTTTTAAGAGTTTAATGACAAAAGTAAATGAATTTAATATAGAAGATGTATTGTTAGCTTTTCAGAATGAGTATGATGAAAGTCTGGGTATTTTGAATATATGGAATCACAGGATAGTGCATTAAAGAATGTTAATGCAAATTCAGAAATCGAATTAACTAAATATGAAAATTGTAGACTTTGATTGATGTATAGAATAATTATAAAATAATATTTTCTCGTTAATGAATTGTTTCTCATCAGAAAAGATACTGTTTATTTATTTTTTGTAATTTTAACGTGAATTGTATGTCCACACATTGGCATAAAAAAAGGGTTTGTAAATTTAGTAAAGTTAAAAATAGAGATATATTATCATAAATCATGTTATGCTTAAATTTTTTCAAATTGTGATACTGTGGGAGCTCACTCGATTTTTCTAAATATTACTTTTCTTCTTTCAAAGCTTTTTAGTCATACGAACGTACCAATTTCTTAAGTAATAAAATGTGAGGATAGTAAAAGAATCAATTCGCCAAGAAAATCTAAAGAATCCATTAGTATCTTCTTCACAAGAAAAATTTAAATGTATGTTATTTTAATAGCAACGAGATCGAACATAAATATATTGAGAGAAGTAAAAAAGGTAAGGCGTATTCATGAAGATCATTTGGTAGTTGATATTCCAGAAATAGTTTTTTATAATATTGTTACATGATTTGTAAAGGATTATAAAAATAGTATATCATTATCAATCGATTATTTGCTAAGTGTATAATTTTTCTCGGTAATACTATTCTGATGTTGAACAAAAAGAGGGAGACCCTTAAACTACTACTATAGGTTCGCGGCCTAAATATAGTGTAGAGAAGGTCTCCCATGGAAAACAGTGTAGCAGAAATCATCAAAATAATAAAGGCTTCCAATAACGCCATCGAAATGGAACGAAAATTGATCATTTTCTTTGCCCAGTTTGTTGGTGAATTAATGCGGATGGCGTTGGAAGCCATTGACGATGAACCTCAAAAAGAATGGCGGGAAAAAGGCTATAGAGTCGAGCGTTCGGACACCCGCACCATCCAGTTCCTATTCGGAGCGGTTACGTTCACCCGGAGGCGGATGAAGAAACCCGGCGAAACAGGCGTATATGCGTTAGACCAATCCTGTGGATTTGAGAAAGGCAAGCGCTACTCCCTACTGGCCCAAAGACAAGTGGCAGAATTGAGTACGAAAGTTGTCTACCGGGGCGTCGAAAAGGCGGTTGAGCTGTTTACGTCTTTTACCATGAGCCATGGACAAGTAAAAAATATTGTCGATCAAATCGGCGCTGTCCAGGGAGAGTGGACGAACCACCATTTGGAAGAACTATCCGTGCGTCTGCCGGAAAACCGACAGGTTCCCGTCCTCGTGGTTGAGGGGGATGGTCTCCTGATCAAGGGGACAAAGAAGAAACGCAAGGAAATCCACCGGGTTCAAGTGTCTGAAGGGGTCGAGCGAAACGGCAAGCGGACGGAGCTGGTACGTCCCTACTACTTTTCCTCTTTAAAGAGCAGTGCCGATGTCTGGCAACAATTGGAAACTTATTTATCTGCCACCTATGATTTGAGCAACACGATTGTCTTATCCAATGTAGACGGGGGCTCCGGGTATTGCATTAACCACTGTGAACAAGCCATTGGCCTCTGTCGGCAACACATCCACTTTATTGACCGTTATCATGTCCATGCCAAAATCAAGAGTCGGCTGGGGTTCTGCAAAGACCTGGAAAAACCGATGAAGCAGGCCGTGTGGGCCCATTAGTGGGAGCAAGTGGTTGCGATCCTAGATACTGCGGAAAGCAGAGTCGATGAGGCTCACGGCGAGGACCAGCTCCGCCATATTGAAAAATTAACCCATTACTTAAGCAGGAATTGGGCATACTTGAAACGATTAAAAGCCTATCAACTGGAAGAAACGGTGCAGGGAATCGGCAGTTGCGAAAGCAATCACCGTATCTATAGCTACCGGATGAAGCGGAACGGGAAGTACTGGAGTGATCAAGGGGCTCAATCCATGGTCTGCTTGATTGAAGCCTTGAAGAACCAGACGTTTGACCAAGCACTCACGGAAGAAATTCCCGAATATGAAAAGACCTATCCCCAAGATTTGAAGTTGGCCGTTCGAATGGCTTTGCGTAAGGGAAAGCCTGCGGCTTCCGTAGGAGCAAAATCGGGCCGTATTCTCCACAGAAACGCTTCGGACGCAATGGGAAACCTCCACAAAGCGATGAGGTTGAGGTAACTCCCTAACACCTCGAAAAATGGGAGAAACGGATTTTTCGTTTCTTCTGTTTTTCGAGGTCCACCAAGCGAAGCGCGGTAGTAAGAACAAGCAATAAAATGATAGTAGGCAAAAGCCTGTAGGAAATAGGATTCAAAAGGGTCACCGAGAAATATTTGACACATACCGGAATCACACCCTCGAGCAGTTTAAGAGACGGTTTGATAAAGTAAAATGTGTCATACTCGACGAGATGGGCTATGTCCCGTTCACGAAGGAAGGCTCTGAGCTGCTCTTTCAGCTCATCAGTGATTGGTATGAAACGAAAAGTATCATCATTACATCGAACCTTGAATTCAGCCAATGGAACCGTGTTTTCGTTGACCCTCGGTTAACGGCTGCACTGGTGGATCGCTTGATTCATCATGCGCATATTTTAAGTTTTACTGGCGAGAGCTACCGGCTGAAAAACGCGCTATCAAATACATCAAAATAACGGAAATATCGGGTGGCAACATTGTGTACTTTTCTTTGCAATCTTGTGTACAAAACTATTGCAAAACACAACAGGCGCAAGAGATTTGCCGTGACTAT
Source organism: Jeotgalibaca ciconiae (assembly GCF_003955755.1). Lineage (NCBI taxonomy): Bacteria > Bacillati > Bacillota > Bacilli > Lactobacillales > Carnobacteriaceae > Jeotgalibaca > Jeotgalibaca ciconiae. Next base: position 2,085,842 of record NZ_CP034465.1, read on the forward strand.
ATAATGCAGGCCCTTAAACGATTAGGCTGGCAGGAACAGCAGGATAGCTCTCACTATTTAGCTGTGAATACAACATCATTTGAACGAGATATCCTAATCAATCACCAAGGCACTGATTATTTAATCGAACATGTTCCTGCTTATGGGGTCAAAAAAGTAAATCTAAGTCAACTAACTAACCAAGATGAAGCAACACTCTCACAATGGTCGAATGACAGTCATACCTTAGAAAATGACCACTATAGCGTATCATTTAACACTAAAGGCGAAATTAGTCGCTTATATGCCAAGGCGTTACAGCGTGATATGGTGGCAGAAGGAGCGACTATGAATCAAATGGTACTCTATCCAGACTTGCCGAAAGAGTTTGATGCTTGGAATATTGATGCTCATTCACTGAACCACCCTAAAGTAGTTGAAACAGACGCTCATATTAAACTCGTCAAGAACACACCGCTTAGAACAGTGGTTGAAGTCATCCGTGACATTAATCAGTCACAAATGACCCAGCGAATTATTTTTTATAAACATAGCACACGAATTGATTTTGAAACGGAAGTCGATTGGTATGAAAAGCACCTGTTACTAAAAGCTAAATTTCCAACCCCGATCCATGTCGGTAAGGCAACCTATGACATTCAATTTGGAAATTACGAAAGACCAACCCATTTGAATACATCATGGGATCAGGCTCGCTTTGAAGTTTGTGCACAAAAGTGGGCTGATTTATCCGAACAATCATTTGGTTTGAGTCTTCTAAACAATGGCAAATATGGGCATGCTATCCAAGAAGAGACACTCTATCTCTCTTTATTAAGAGGAAGCCAGTATCCCGCACCTGAGGTAGATAAAGGCCGGCACCAATTTACCTATTCCTTATATCCTCATCAAGGAACATTTCGAGAAAGTGATGTTTACAAAGAAGCCTATGATCTCAACTATCCAGCTATAATCCAAGCAGTTGCTGATAAGGAAAATGGTGAAGAAAGCTTGGTAACGATCGATTCAAACAACATTATCTGTGAAACGGTTAAGCGAGCAGAAACTCAGCCCGAATCAATTGTGCTAAGATTCTATGAATCTGAAGGGAAAAGTACAGAGGCTAGCATTGATTTGAAAATAGCCTATAAAAGCTGGCAGGATACAAATTTATTGGAAGAAACCCTATCGGATATACAGTTGAATCCAATTCATTTGTCATTCAAACCGTATGAAATTAAGACAATTCTAGTAGCTTTATAGAGAGGAGAATCATATGAGTGAGTTCGTACACCAAGAAGACCATTTTAATCCTATTTCAGATTATTCCGAACGCGCTATCGCTGTATATAATGATGATTTGATGGCGGTCAAAGTTCGTTTTAACCAGTTAACAGATGATCGTAATATGCACCAGCATATGCATCAACAATTAACCTATGTTGTAAGAGGGTCTTTTAGATTTTATAGGGAAGACGAAGAAATTGAGGTAAAAGCTGGGGACAGCTTACTATTTGAACCTCATGTACGCCATGGATGTATACCACTAGAAGTAAATTCAGAATTATTCGATATCTTTACACCTATGAGAGATGAGTTTTTGGATGTTGTGAAATCTAATTGATCTAGCAAAAATAACGTTCCATTTGCATCAAAAGCAGATGGAACGTTATTTTTTTATTCTCTTATGATGTTTTTGAACGAATAATGAACGTTTATTGACGCTCCCCAAGCTAGATTGGGAAAAACATATTTACCTTATTAGAAAAATAGATCTATGAGCACATACACTTTTTCACTTTGATAGGCCAGTCATTAATTTATTAAATATTTTTAAAAAACGCTTCCATTTTTAAAAGACATGATGTACAATAAGTTTATCTCCTTCACCAGTGAGGGAGATATCTATAATAAATCCCCCCAAAGATTTATTATGTTTGGCGGTTGCTTTATGCAACTGCCATTTTTGTTTGTCTATTTTTTGAGAGAGCTGAAGGGATTGCTGACGAACCTCATAATGCAGAATGGAAGCTATATTGGCGTAAAATTTCTAAAAACATTTTAAAAACGCTTCCGTTTTAAAACACATAGTGTACAATAAAAGTCCTCCCTAAAGGATTTAGGAGAGGCCATAATTACTCCAAAGATTATAATCTGGCAGTTGCTTTATGTAGCTGCCTTTTTTTACGTTTTTTTAAAAGAAATTGTGAAGAAATTTTTCTTTCAATTTATGGAACTGACGAGTAAAAGATACTAATAATATTTTACACTCTTAATCGTAATGGGACTGTTTGATAATCACATAAAGATATACTTTGATAACTTAGAAACGAGAATACTATCTTTCAATTCAGAAAAAGAAGCAGTCGAGTTCGTGCCATTTTATGAAGAGTTGTTAGAAGTCACGGAAGCAATTGCGGATGATGACGAGTCAGAAAAAATTGAGCGATTGTTAACGCAACATCTAGCAGTAGTAAAACGAAAAATTACAGTCTATTAATTAAAATATTCATTTATGAATATTTGGTCAGGATTCAGCATTTATCCCTTATAATACAGATATAAGAAGTTATCACTAGTGTTGCAAAGATTTTTTAATTCTCAAAACCTTGATTTACAGCTATCTTCACACAAAAAAGTCCTTTATACTGAATCCAGGATGACTTATCCAAGACCAATAAAAAAGGACTATACCATGGATAAGTATAACAAAAAAACATCATTTCAGAAATGGTTTTCCTCGATAAATTTTAGTGAATTATCTAAAGAAGCCAAAACTACTATTGAAAACTTTAATTATTACAGTAAAAAACTGGATTTTGAAACAACCATCAAGGTTCTCTTGTACGCCGTCTATGAAGAATTACCCAGTTACCGTGAAATAAGTCGTTCCTTTATGGATAAGCGATTATGTAAAGAAGTCGGGATCGATTCGTTGCATCCCAGCTCGTTGTCCCGTAGGACAACAGATACAAGTCAAGAAGTCCTGATGGAAATTTTTACCAACTTAGTTCGGGAGATTTCAAAACAACGACCAAGTTCAAAAACATCAAGCCTTCAAATTATTGATTCAACAACGATCCCACTGAATAAAACGTGGTTTCCTTGGGCGAAGTTTCGCAAGACGAAATCGGGTATCAAGCTTCATTTGAATCTCTGTTATTTAGATAAGAACAATCAGTATCCAGAAAGTTTTTCCATTACGAATGCCGAAGAGCATGATCGCAATCAATTTGAGTTACTGGTAAATAAGGCGGAGGCAACCTATGTGGTTGATCGAGGTTATTTTGATTATAAGCTGCTTGACCGGCTACACAATGATGGCTATTTCTTTGTCACAAGGACGAAGTCCAACACTCGAATCACCGTTTTGGATCAAATCCCGGTGGACAGTCCTGAGATGAGTGACGGCAAGATTATTAGTGACCAACAAGTACTTCTCGGTGGTGGTGTAGGCTATGTGACAGAGCGGTTCAGACTCGTTACGATTCTGACCAAAGGTCAAAAATTACTCCGCATTGTAACGAATCGTTTCGACGTCTCAGCTAAAAAGATCGCAGACATGTATCAAGCGCGCTGGCAGATAGAACTGTTCTTTAAGCATTTGAAGCAAAATTTAACGATTAAAAAGCTTTACTCACAAAGTGAGCAAGGTGCAATAAACCAAGTCATGCTCACTCTTATCGCAACCCTACTCACCTATCTGATAAAAATCAAACTAGGATTGACGGTAACCCTTTTCCAGATGAAACGATCCTTTCATTATCTGATGTTTGAGCCTTCAGAATGTTGGTTAGAAAAATATAAGCCTAATGGGTAAAGCTTAAAAATAACGATGTTACTCTGTTTTCAATTGAATAGAGCATAAAAATTTCTGGAAAAAAGTCATCCTCTGCGCCAGCATTTGATGTTTTTCAAATTTTAGCAAAAGATAATGTTCAGACAATTCTGACATTATGCTAATGTTATCTATGCACCACTAGTGAGAAGTTATAAGGAGGAAAATTGTATGAGTGCCGAATATACTGACGTCAGAATCAATCTCAATTCTATAGAATGTGTCACAGAAAGCCTATTGGAAGTACAAAACGAATTAAACCAAACCATCGAAGCGGTGAATCATTATTTACGCGAGCTGATCAAGTGTGACTATTACAATCGTTTCAGCATCACCTTCCGCTGCAGAATCTATGAGAGCATCTTCTTTTTTCATTCGGTCATCCAAGATATTGAGGAAATCTTAGGAGAACTCAAGCAAGGATGTATCACGGAAAATGAGATAGAAGCTCTCGGAAAAATTATGAAAACCGTATAAAACTTAAACACGATCTTACGCTTTGAATGGAAGATGGATTCTTGTCCAGTAGACTTCGAACAAGAATACTTCCTTGACCTAGCAAAGTTATACCGTGAATGTTCGGGAATGTATGAAACATTGGAAAATCTCACGGAAGAACGATAGACACAGAAGCCAGCAGTCTTGGTCTTTTTTCTTTTACTCTCTGGTAACTAAGTGAAATCGATTTACAAAGGAAAGCATGTAAAGATTAAGTAAATTTAAAGAAAATTCCGGAATTTACTGCAAACACACCCAAACTAATGGTAAGATAGTTAAAGGAAATTATATTTCCTTTATACTAATACTCTGTTGAATCATAAACGTTACATTTAATTATAAATAGTTTGTGAACGTTCGGTAATGTGAAAAAAAGTAAAGCGGAACCAAAGGAACATTATTTCAGTTTGTGTTTATCAAAAAAAAATTAGTAATTATTTAACAAATCAACATGGAAAAATATGACTTTAATGATAATATAATCAATAATGATTAAGAAAATCTCTTGTCAGAAAAGAGATTTAAAAGATTAATAAGTCTCATTTTTATATTCAAAATAATTCCATAAAGGATGGCTAAGAAGATGAGTGAAAATAAAAAAATTTGGCTTGCTTCACCCCATATGAGTGATGAAGGTTATGAGATGCAATATGTCCAAGACGCATTTGACACAAATTGGATTGCTCCATTAGGGCCGAATGTGAATGGCTTCGAGAGTGAACTTGCTGAAAAGGTCGGAGCGAAACACGCAGCCGCAACGGTATCGGGAACCGCTGCCCTTCATTTAGCACTTGAAGCTGCTGGAGTAGGCGAGGGAGACATTGTCTTCTGTCAATCGTTGACGTTCTCAGCAACTGCGAACCCAATTATTTATCAAAATGCAACGCCGGTATTCATAGACAGTGATATGGAAACCTGGAACATGAATCCTAATGCACTGGAAGAAGCATTTATCAAATACCCACAAGTGAAAGCAGTTATGATTGTACACTTATACGGCCTATCTGCAGACATGGACCGGATTATGGAAATCTGTAATCGATACAATGTTCCTGTTATCGAGGATGCTGCTGAATCCCTAGGAACTTACTATAAAGGACAACATACCGGTACCATTGGCGAATATGGTATTTTTTCTTTTAATGGGAACAAAATCATCACTACATCAGGTGGCGGGATGTTAGTTTCTGATAACAAAGAAAAAGTAGAAAAGGTACGCTTCTGGTCTACGCAAGCCCGTGATGATGCACGTCATTACCAACATAGCGAATTAGGGTATAACTACCGCATGAGTAATGTAGCCGCTGGGATTGGTAGAGGACAATTAAAAGTTCTGGATCAACGAGTAGCTAAGAAGAGATACATTTATAATTTTTATAAAAACGAACTCAACCACTTAGAATGTATTAACTTCATGCCAGAAAACATATGGAATGAACCGAACTTCTGGTTGTCAGCCATTACACTAGATGGAAAAGTAAAACCATTAGATTTAATGAAAGCTCTGGAAGAAGAGAATATTGAATCCAGACCAATTTGGAAACCAATGCACCTACAGCCATTCTTTGAAAAGTATGATTATATCGGTGGGAATGTAGGGCAGTATTTGTTCGAAAATGGAGTCTGCTTACCAAGTGATACAAAAATGACTGATGAAGATTTGGAAAGAGTCTGTATGGTAATAAAGGGGTTGTGGATATAGTGCCAAATTATTTGAATAGTCTATACGTAAATTACATAAAAAGACTGCTCGATATTATTGGATCGATTGCAGGAATTGTATTGCTATTTCCGTTGTTTTTAATAATTTCAGCCGCTATAAAAATAACTTCTTCCGGACCAGTTTTGTTTAAACAAGAGAGAATCGGTTTATATGGGCGCAAGTTTGAAATATATAAATTCCGAACGATGATAGTTGGAGCCGAACAAATGGGAACAGGTTTATCGATTAGAAGTTTAACGGACAGTCGAATAACTAAGGTCGGTTCTTTTTTACGTAAAACCAGCTTAGATGAATTGCCGCAATTCATCAATATATTGAAAGGGGATATGTCAATTGTGGGTCCAAGGCCCCCAGCTACATACTCTCCTTATAAAGGGTATGACGCATATCCAGAATGGGCAAAAGATAGATTTAATATGAGTCCGGGAGTAACTGGTTTAGCACAAATTGTATATAGAAATAATGTTGAATGGGACGAACGATTTAAGTTGGACATTAAGTATGCAAGTGATGTTTCATTTGGTTTAGATGTAAAATTAGTCCTCAAAACAGTTGAAAAAATTATTAAAAGAGAGAGTGTTTATGGAGAAGTTTTTCTGAAAAAAGATAAAATCAATATCAAACAGGAGAATTAAATAATGAAAAGTATATATATGGATAAACGTTGGGTTAATTTACAACAAGCAAAAGAGAACGGGGAAGCAAAGATATACACTTTTAACAAAGGAGAATCAAAAATAATTTATCCCTTTATAAAACGCAAAGCAGGAATTGTAGATGGCATAACATATTATGATATTGTGACCCCTCGAGGACAATGTGGTCCTTGGGTTGAAAAAAACAAATTAGAAGATGTATCGAATCTCATAAAAGAATATTCAAGAGAATTTAAGGAATATTGTGAAAAAGAAAAAATAATCGCTGAATATATAAGGTTCAGCCCATGGAACGATAATCACAAATATTTCGATAGTGTGTATGATATTAGTTTTTATGGTAAAGTGTATTGCAACAATTTAGAGACGGATTTTTTTATGGAAGAGTACAATAAGAAAAAGAGGAATGAAGTTCGAAAAGCAAAAAAAAATGATGTGGAAATTATTCATGGAACAAACAATAAATTCTTAAAAGATTTTTTGGATATATATGAATTTACTGAAGAAAAACATAATGTTAGTGATTACTATAGAATTGATAAAACATTTTTAGAAAACTACCTAAAATATTTTCCGAATGAAATTACTTTTTTTCAAGCTCTATATGAGGACAAAGTTATTTCTTCTGCCATGATTATACTGGGCCAAGATGTAGCTCACTATCATTTTGCAGCCAATAACCCTGAATATAGTTATCTAAATGCAAATTCTTTATTACTCTATGAAGCTGCAAACTTTGCTGCAAACTTAGGTAAAAAAATATTTGATTTAGGGAGTGCAAAAAAAGATAGTCCATTAGAAAAATTTAAAAATAGAATTTCATTAGGATATCCTTTTTACATTGGAAAGAAAATAAACAATGAACAAATCTATAATAGACTAGTTGAGCAAGTCGGGGGTCCACGAGAAGGGTTTTTCCCAGAGTATAGAAAGAATGAATAGAAATTTTTTGGAGGTAGAAATGACTATCTATATCAAACAAATTGATGAAATTATGCTAGAAAGTATTTTTGAAGAGTTAATAGAGTTAAAAAACTACAGCTCATCGCTCCATTTTAATAACGCTAATGAAATAAATAATTATAATCGAGTAAAAACTAAAGAATTATTTCAGTATATTCCTCAATATAAAGCGTTTCTTTTTGGTGCTTTCGAAGAAGAAAAGCTGATTGGATTTATTTGGGGTTATCCAAGAACTTTTTTCAATGAAGAACGCATTTTTATTAATTCATTGGTGGTTTCAAAATCTTATCAAAATCGAGGAATAGGAAAAAAACTAATCGAAAAAATAAAGCTTTTCGCAAAAGATACCTTAAATTACCAGGCTCTAGATTTGACAGTAATTCCAACCAATGATAAAGCTATAAAGCTTTATGAAAATTTAGGTTTTAAGTCAGAAAGAATACAAATGCGTTTAGAATTATGAAATCCAACCTGATAATCGATATTTAAGTTCAGATTATGTTGAAAATGTTTGTGGAGGTCAAAATGTGAACATACTAATACTAAGTTGTGGAACAAGAAATAAAATTGTTAGATACTTTAAAGAAGAACTGAGGGGCAAAGGACAAGTACTAGCAACTGACTGCAGTGAACTTGCACCTGCTCTATATGAAGCTGATAAACACTTTATTGTTCCTAGAATGAATGAAGATAACTATCTGGATACCATATTAGATATTTGCAAAACAAATAATGTTAATGCTGTTTTATCGCTAATTGATCCGGAACTTAGTTTATTAGCAAAAAATAAAGAAAAGTTTTTAGAAATAGGTACTTTACCATTAGTATCAAACTACGATGTCATCGAGATGTGTTTTGACAAATATTGTTTTAATGAATTTTTAAGTAATAATGATTTTAATTCTATCAGGAGTTATGTAGATAAAAAAGAGTTTTTTAATGATTTAAGAGATGGTAGCATTAGCTTCCCAGTGTTTGTTAAGCCAGTTAAAGGGAGCGCAAGTATTAATATTAGTAAGGTAAATACTGAAGAAGAAATTAACACTCTTTTCGATGGGCATGATAACTTAATGATTCAAAAATTTTTGGATGGAGTAGAGTATGGAGCTGATGTTTACGTCGATATGATTTCGAAAAAACCTGTGTCTATTTTTATAAAAGAAAAAATAAAAATGAGAGCAGGCGAAACAGATAAATCCAAGTCAGTTAAAGATGATGAACTTTTTGCTATTATTGTTGAACTTATAAATATCATTAATCCTATGGGGACTATCGATATAGATATTTTTAAGGTAAAAGATAGATATTACATTTCTGAAATTAACCCTCGATTTGGAGGGGGATATCCTCATGCATATGAATGTGGTGTTAACTTTCCTAAAATGATTGTCAAAAATTTATATCATCAAGCTAATGAAAGTGTCATTGGACAGTATGAAGAAGATATCTATATGATGAAATTTAACGATGTGAAAATTTTAAAATGAAAAGAACCGATTCTATTCTGTATAAATGTATAAAAAAGGTTTATTATCAAACTTTTTAAAGTAAACACGGGACAAGACAGATAATATTTATTAAATATATAAGTTAGCATGGAGAGAAAGGAGAGAATCAATTGAAAATACTCTTTGTTTCCACAGTTTCTAGTACTGTGAATGCTTTTCTATTGCCGCACATAAAGATGTTAATAGAAAAAGGCCACCAAGTGGATATAGCATGCAATATAAATAATCCTATTTCTCCGGAATTGAATGGTTCTGATTGTAAAATTTATAATTTAGAGTTTAGTCGCTCACCTCACAAAAAAGGAAATATCACAGCGTACAAAAAACTAAAAAAAGTGATTTCGATTAATAAATACGACATAGTTCACACACATACCCCTGTAGCATCGTTTATTACAAGGATGGTATGTAAGAATATGGATACAATTAAAACAATTTATACTGCCCATGGGTTCCATTTTTACAAAGGAGCTCCTTTAAAGAACTGGCTGATTTATTACCCATTGGAAAAATTACTCTCTCATTATACTGATACTTTGATAACAATTAACAAAGAAGATTTTGAAATATCAACAAAAAAATTTAAGGCAAAAAGAAATCAGTATATCCCTGGAGTAGGACTAGATATAAAAAAAATCAATAATACACCCTCAAACAAAGATGAGAAAAGAAAATCAATTAATGTACCAATAGATGCTTTTGTTATCTTGTCAGTCGGAGAATTAAATAAAAACAAAAATCACGAAATAGTCATAAAAGCAATGTCAAAAATGAAAAATCAAAAAATACACTATGTAATTTGTGGCAAAGGATCTTTAGATTCATATCTGAAAGATTTAGCTTCTGACTTAAAGGTATCTAGTAAAATCCATATATTGGGTTTGAGAACAGATGTCATTGAAATTTTAAAGGCTTCTGATTTATTCATTTTACCTTCATTAAGAGAAGGGCTACCCGTATCTTTGATTGAAGCAATGGCTGTGGGATTGCCTGTAATAGGATCAAATATTAGAGGTAATATTGATTTAATAAAAGAGAATAAGGGAGGATTTTTATATAAAAAAGATAATATGGATGAATTAATATATTATATCTCTAAAATTTATTACGAGAATGAACTCGCAATTAGAATGGGTGAATTTAATAAATCCGAGGCACAGAATTATAAGTTAGAAAGTATAATAAAAAAACTGGAAATGGTTTACACTTAGGTTTAAATCTGCTTGTCTAAATTAAAATCAAAAGACTGGCATGTGATGCACAGTTGATGAAAAAAATGATAAATGTATACAATGATATATATATATATATAAGTTAGCATATAACATACAATAGATGAGTGGAGTCCAAGAAAACTTTTCTAATTCAGAAACGAATTTCAAATCGATTATAACTTTTTCCTCTTTCCTTAAGAGGCCGAATTTCAGCTAAATAGTAATATTTAACATTAAAAAAATACATCTAATTCAGTAGTACGGCATAAATTTAATAAATAAGGTACAGGTTCTTAAGGGGAGATATAAATACATGTACTTAACAACTGAATACAATACAATAGAAAAAAGCATATTAAAGGAAAATACAAAAGAAAATAAATCTCTTAGTATTTTCCTAATAATATTCGGTTTTTTTCTAAATCAATCGTCCATTATTTTCGGAATCAATATATCTTTTTCGGACATTCTTTCTATTCTCATATTACTAAATATCGCTCTAACTAAAAAAATGATAATCCCTTTTCAAACTTTAAGCTTTTTTATAGTACTAATAATGAGTACTTTAACTGCTTCAGTCTATATTGTTCCCATTATTTTTAATGTAAGGCCTACAAGTATGCAAATATTAGTTAATTACTTAAAACTATGTGTAAATTTCATATACTTACTCTTAGGCTACTTAATTGCTAAAAGCGATAGAATACGTAAGGTATTCAGTGGACTCAGTATAGGCGCTTTAGTCGTCGGAGTATTGGCATTAATTTTTTCTGTCATCAGAATTCCCTTTATAAATGAATTGTTCTTCTTTGGTGGTGTGAGATATAGAGGTCTAATGAATGATCCTAATTACTTTGCTGTGTTGCAAATTTTGTCACTAGTTTACATAATAAGTGAAAATATTACTCCTAGACGTAAATGGTTTTTTTCGACTTTGCTTATTATATCTATTTTGATGTCAGGATCAAAAACTGGATTGGTGACATTAGTCTTTATTATATTAATGGGGTATTTAAAAAGAAGTTTAAGAATAAAAAGTAATGTCAAATCAATTTTGATTAGTTTTGGATTTTTCATTTTTATTACATTTATTGTTTTCTATTATAAATCGATTATGACATATGTTTTACCAAAAATTTCAGATGCTATACCAATAGTTAAGAGGTTAGAACCATTATTTCTCGATTTTGAAACAGCAATTGTAGACGGTGGATCAGGGAGAAACAGAGCATGGGGAACAGCTCTTGAATTGATAAAAAAATCTCCAATATTTGGAGTGGGGATTGGTACCTATCTTACAATAACAAAAGAAGTCTATAATTATGGTTCTATTGCGCACAATACGTACTTACAACTTGGAGTAGAATGGGGACTACCATTAACCATAACATTATTTTCGTATATATTTATGCTTTTAACCAAAAAACAAGACAGGGACATTGTTTATTTAAAATATATGTTGATTGTAATCTTAATTGGAGGGGTTGCAGTATCTTTCAATAATGTAAGGATTTTTTGGTTAATTATTGGGTGCTTAATCTACTACAGTAAAAGACATAACGAATTTGAAATTTAAGACAGAACTACCAATTTTGCTGTGTAGATTCAAAATTAAAAGGAGAAAAAAATGAAAGTTAAAGTTTCTGTAATTATGTCTGAATATAACACTGAAAAAGACATTTTAGAACAAGCAATTAAAAGCATTTTAAATCAGACATTCAAAGATTTTGAATTTATAATTGTAAATGATGGTAAACACAAAACCTTAAGTAATTTGTTGGAAACTATTAATGATAAGAGAATAATATTAATTGAAAATGGAGAAAATATAGGTCTTGCAAAATCACTTAATAAAGCTATCGAAGCATCAAAGGGAAAGTATTTAGTTAGGATGGATACCGATGATATTGCCCATTCTAATAGAATAGAAAAGCTAGTAGAATTTATAGAGAAAAACCCACAATATTCAGTTGTGGGGAGTTCAGTCAATATTTTGAATGAAAAAAACGAAAAAATAAAAAAGCAGTTTATTGGAGAAATTACAAAAAGAGAGCTAATGGATCGAAAAGCTCCAGTTCATCCTTCGGTACTAATGAAAAAAAATGATGTATGTAAAGTTGGAGGATATAGAACAAAAAATGTTCAACGATGTGAAGACTTTGTACTTTGGGCTGAATTGCTATTAAATAAGTACAGAATATTCATTGTCGAAGATGTCTTATTGGATTATAGAGTAAGATTAATTGATTATAAAAAAAGAAAATTGTCAACACGTCGAGATGAAATACTTAATAGATTAAAGTACTATAAACTGTTAAAAGCTACTCCCGTTCAATATGTAACGATATGGAAATCAGTAGTTGCTGGGTTTATCCCTCATAAAATTATTGCATGGTATCATAGACAAGGTGGATAGAAGGTTTATTATCAATCTATCTATTCTGTTTGATTCATAGCATGAATGATTTCACTATATAAAAACAATTAAAAATTTTAATTATTTTGTTTGTCAATTTCTAAAATTATTAATTTCGAAAATAGGAGTATATATGAATAGATACAATAAACTAATAGGGAATTCATTAATATTCACTATTGGAAGTTTTGGGAGCAAAATAATTAGTTTTATTATGGTTCCATTTTATACGCATTTGCTTTCAGCTGAAGAATACGGAATAGTTGATTTAATAATCACAACAATAAGCTTCCTTATTCCCTTAACAACATTGGAATTGGGCCAAGCTGCTCTTAGATTTGGAATAGATATAAAATCAGAAGATGAAAATAGTAATGTATTCAGCAACATTTCAATGTATGGAATCGTTGTTAGTTTAACTATATTAATTTTAGGCTTGCTAGGAATATCGATATACCAACCTAAAAATAATCTCCTGCTTTTATTTCTTATATTGTTAATCTTTAGCATATTTAACACGCTTTATTCACAATATATTCGAGGAATCGGTTTAATAAAACAATTTGCTTTAAATGGTATTTTAATGACCTTAATTACTGTTTCCTCCAATATTATTTTTATAGTTATTTTGAAATATAAAATCGAAGGATATATCCTATCACTTATATTCTCAAATGTTTTTTCGACTTTGTACTTGTTTTATTCTGCTGAAGGCATTAAGAAAGTGAAAAAATTCGCACCTGATCAGAAATTAATGAAAAAAATGTTAAAGTTCTCAATCCCAATAATTCCAGATACAGCAATGTGGTGGATCATCACGGGGTCAGCGAGGTATTTTATTTTAATTTTCATTGGTTCAGCTGCAAATGGGATATATGCTGTTGCTAGTAAAATCCCTTCTATTATATCTTTGGTAACGGGTATATTCTCTCAAGCTTGGCAGATTTCTTATTTTGAAGAGTATGGATCTGAAGATAAAGATACTTTTTATTCAAAAGTCTTCAATGTTTATTCTATGGCACTATTTACTATTGGTTCAGCAACTATAGTAGTAATTAAACCGTTAATTAAGTTTTTAGTTGAAGAGTCTTTTTATGAAAGTTGGAAAATTACACCATTATTAGTAGTTGCAGTTATTTATCAAAGCTTGTCAAATTTTATTGGTACAAATTATACAGCATCTAAAGAAACCAAAGGAACGCTAATCACTTCGGTGACGGCAGGTGGTGTTTCACTAATCACCAGTATTATCTTTGTTCCTATTTTTGGAATGATAGGAGCTGGACTTAGTTCAGTTGTTTGCTTTTTCTTTATGTTTATCATTCGGCTAAAGGATACCAAAAGATTTGTAGACATTAAAATCAATAAAACACAGTTTGTATTAAATAACTTTATTTATGGAATTCAGATCATAGTGTTATTTTATAACGAGGGTGTGTCGTTATTTATTATAGAACTGCTTTTATTTTTATGTTTGTTATTGATAAATCAGAAGAATATAAAGCTAATTTTGAAAATTGTAACGGGTAAAAGAAATAGAATTTTGAGCTAATAATTTTTGCGGGTTTTATTATTTAGTGTATCTACTAATTATCAAAGATTAATTAGTACTAGTCTCTTTTTAAATACTTGAAAGAACACTTTGACCAAATTTTATTGGCAATACAGAACAAGCACATTTGTATCGAATGCAGACTTTCGTTTAATTGACCATAAGATATCTAAGTATGGATTTTAAAAGTGTGTTTCAAATTCAGAAAATAAATCAATATTCTATTATATATTGAATGATAAAATTTAACTGGAGGAAAAAATGACAGAAGAAATTTCAATAAACGAATTATTCGTTATACTAAAACGTCACCTAAATAAGATTATTTTTTGGAGTATAATAAGTCTACTTCTTGCTGGTATTTACACATTCTTTTTTGTCATACCACAATACGAATCAACTTCAAAAATTGTAGTTAATCAGACTCAGAACTCAGGACAATCGATTACGAATACTGATATTCAAACAAATTTAAATTTGATTAATACTTATCAAAGTATCATTCAAGAGCCCATTGTCCTTGAAGATGTTATAAAATTAACTGGGCCTAATTTAACTGTTAGTCAGCTACGCAATAAAATAAGTGTGCAAACCCAAGATAGCTCTCTTGTTTTTGGAATAACAGTTAGCGATGCTAGTCCTTATGTAGCAGCAGAGTTAGCCAACGCTATCGCATCTTCCTTCGAAGAAAAAATTGGTGATATTCTAGAAGTCGAATCTGTTACGATTCTTTCTCAAGCCATGCCTGTATTAAGCACTGTCTCCCCTAATGTGCCTTTAAACTTAACGGTCGGATTGATTGTTGGTCTAATGTTAGGTGTGTGTATTTCTTTTTTTAGTGAGTATTTGGACAATACTATAAAGGATAGTCAGTTCATTAGTGAACATATCAGATGGACCGATTTAGGAGCCATTTCTTTGATGACAGAAAAAGAACTGAAAGATATGGCTGTCCGTCAAGAAGAACAAAAATTTAAATCAAGAAGAGGGAGAAGGGTAGTCTAATGGTATTTGGCAGAAAAAAAAGAAGCAAAAAAAATTATAAAGAGCTCATCACGCTGGCTTCTCCTGGATCATTAATCTCTGAGCAGTTCCGAACCTTGAGAACTAATATTGAGTTCGCCATGGTGGATAAAAAGTACAAATCCTTGGTAGTGACATCTTCGATGCCAAATGCAGGGAAATCAACTGTGGCTGCTAACTTGGCAATTACGTTTGCTAGACAAGGGTACCGAGTATTATTAGCTGAAGCCGATTTTCGTCGTCCATCCGTCCACAAAGCATTCCAAGTGTTGAATGGAGCAGGGATGACATCTCTATTATCGAATCCAGAACTGACAGTGGAAGAGTGTGTATTGGATACTGATATCAACAATCTATCTTTGATGACCTGTGGCCCAATACCACCAAATCCAGCTGAACTGATTGGTAGCAATCGCATGAAGGAACTCCAAGACAAGCTTGTCAGTAAGTACGACCTAGTCATATTCGATACCCCTCCATTATTGGGTTTTGGAGATGCACAAATCATGGCTGGCCGAGCAGAAGGTACTATTTTTGTAATACGACACGGAGTAGCCAAAAAAGAGAATATGCTAAAAGCTAATGAAATTTTGACTCGAGTGGGCGCAAATGTCTTGGGAGCAGTCTACAACCAAGTCCCAGCCAGCGAGCAGGACAATAGTTACTACTATTATTACACAGAAGAAGATTAATAAGCTGGCACAAGGTTTTGAATACCAAATCTTGTGCTTTTTCCTTTAAATTTTATAGTTTTTGCTATCAATATAATGTATAATTATATTTGTCTGTAATATAAAAATAAGGAAGGAAGATAAGATATGTTAGATCTTCATTGTCATATTCTTCCTAATATTGATGATGGGGCAAGGTCATGGGAGGATTCCTTTGCATTAGCCCGCTTGGCGGTTGACGAGGGGATTACCCATATTTTGGCAACACCGCATCACTTGAACGGAAAATTTGAGAATAAAAAGCAAGATGTAATTGAATTGACTGAGGAACTGCAACAACGGTTGGACGCAGAAAAGATTCCTTTGGAAGTCTTTCCGTCACAGGAAGTACGCCTGAGTGGTGACATATTGGCTGGTATTGAGAATGATGAAATTTTGTTTGTGGACGAAACTAACAAGTATCTACTCATAGAATTCCCTACCATGACCATACCTCATTATGCTGAACAGCTCTTCTTCTCTTTGCAACAAAAGGGAATTACTCCTGTTATTGTTCATCCAGAAAGAAATCAAGAAATTATCGAGAATCCAGATCGATTGCTTGAGTTCATTGAACGAGGAGCACTAGCACAACTTACTGCTAGCAGTTATATTGGCGTATTTGGAAAGAAAATTGCTGAACTGAGTTCTCAATTGATAGAAGCAAACTTGGTTCATGTACTAGCTTCTGATGCTCACAATACAAGGGGTAGAGCTTTCAATATGAAAGAAGCGTTCCAAAAATTAGAAAAAGAATTTGGTAAAGAAAAAGTAAGAGAGCTTCAACAGAATGCTAAGGATTTAATCAATGGAGATTATATCCAACCAAATACACCTTCTGAGATAAGAAAGAAAAGAAGAAAAAGATTTGGCTTATTTTAAAAGGAGTTGGGGTTTTGGAAGGAAAGTTATCAAGAAAACAAAAATCATCCATTTTAATGGTTGTTGATTCAATCTTTATCTTAATGTCTGCTTTTTTGGCCCATTATATTGTTCAGCAATACGTTAGACCAGATACAAGTTTTTATTATGTCATGATTGGTGTATGTATTCTATCTTATTTGATACTGGGATTTCGACATCATTTATTTACACGGATCGTACGTTATACAAGTGTGTACGAGATTATGAAAGCTACAAAGCTAATGAGCTATTCATTTGCAATATCAGCTTTTATTACGATTATTTTTATTAGAAGTGTTAGTTTTCGTTACATCTTTTTAATGTATATGTTTTGTCTGGTATTCATTCCAGGATCTAGGATGATTTGGCGTTTTTTTCTGGAGAATTTTTATAGTAAGAAAAATGATATTCAAGTAAAAAATAATGATGAGGCTATTCGAACGTTGGTTATTGGTGCTGGTGATGGAGGAAACTTGTTTATTAGCAACATTCTAAAAGAGCCGGGAGAAGTAGAAATTGTTGGAATCGTAGATGGGGATCCTAATAAAAAACATTCTTATCTCTATGATGTTCCTATTTTAGGAACGGAAGAAGATATTCCGGAATTAGTAAAAAAATACAAAATCAATCAAGTAACGATTGCTATTCCATCTATAAAAGGCGAACAGCTGGAAAAAATACTGGAGTATTGTAATGAAGCTGATGTTCCTGTGAACCAAATGCCTAGTATTGAAGACGTGATGAAAGGGAAACTAAGTGTTAGTCGTTTCCGTGATATTGATGTCGTTGATTTATTAGGGAGAAAAGAAGTTAACTTGGATAAAACAAAGATTGCCTCTGAATTGGAAGGGCAAGTTGTCCTTGTCAGTGGCGCTGGTGGATCAATTGGTTCTGAAGTTTGTCGACAAGTCGCAAAATTTGAGCCGAAGCAATTAATTTTGTTAGGACACGGCGAGAATTCTATTTATTTGATTGATAAGGAACTTCGAAATCTATATGGAAGAACGATTGATATTATTCCGATTATTGCAGATATCCAAGATCGTGATCGTATTTTTAAAATCATGGAACGATTCAAGCCTGACTATGTATTTCATGCGGCTGCTCATAAGCATGTTCCTTTGATGGAATATAATCCTAGTGAAGCAGTAAAAAATAATGTGTTCGGAAGTTTAAATATGGCAGAAGCTTCTTTAGAAGCTGGTGTAAAGAACTTTGTTATGATTTCAACTGATAAAGCAGTTCGTCCAACGAATGTAATGGGCTCAACCAAGCGTATTGCAGAGATACTGGTCACTTCATTAAACAAAGTAGGAAAGACAAAGTTTGCGGCGGTTCGTTTTGGGAATGTATTAGGTAGTCGGGGGAGCGTTATTCCGGTATTCCGTGAGCAGATTGAAAATGGTGGCCCCATCACAGTTACCGATTTCCGTATGATTCGTTACTTCATGACAATTCCTGAAGCGAGTCGCTTGGTTATTCAGGCAGGAGTACTCGCAAATGGTGGAGAGATCTTTATTCTTGATATGGGAGAACCTGTAAAGATAGTTGACTTAGCTAAAAAAATGGTACAGCTATCTGGATATGCGGAAGAGGATATTGCCATTATTGAAACAGGTATGCGTCCAGGCGAAAAACTCTATGAAGAGCTACTGGTAGATGGACAGCTATCCGAAAACCAAGTATTCGAAAAAATCTTTATCGGTAATGGTACCCTATATGAAAAAGATGAGATTTTAGATTTTGTCTATTCATTAAAAGGAATGCCGGATGATAAATTAAAAGAAAAATTAATCACTTTTGCGAATGAAAATGTATAATGAATAGTAAGATAAAAAGATATGTAGTTTCTACATATCTTTTTTTAAAGAGAATGGAGAGATAATAGTGAAAAAAGTACTCGTAACCGGAGCTGCTGGTTTTGTTGGTTCCTATCTAAGCAAACAACTATTAAAAGAAGGTTTTTCAATTGTTGGAATCGATAATTTAAATGATTATTATGATCCAGCTTTAAAAGATGAACGACTAAAAGAATTATTGCCGCAAGAAAATTTTACTTTTATTAAAGGCGATATTTCTGATAAAGAGTTTATTATGGATCTCTTTGAAAAGGAAAAGCCAGAGATTGTCGTGAACCTTGCTGCTCAAGCAGGAGTACGCTATTCGATTAAAAATCCAGATGCCTATATTCAAAGCAACGTGATGGGCTTCTTCAATATCTTAGAAGCTTGTCGTCATAATCCAGTCGATCACTTGATTTATGCTTCTTCCAGTTCGGTATATGGTTCTAATAAAAAAGTTCCGTTTGAAGAAACGGATTTTGTCGACCATCCCGTTTCACTTTATGCTTCCACAAAAAAATCAAATGAGTTGATGGCTCATACTTATAGTCATCTATACGATATTCCGGCTACTGGATTACGTTTCTTTACTGTATATGGACCTATGGGAAGACCAGACATGGCTTATTTTGGTTTTACTGATAAATTCTTTAATAATGAGGCTATTCGTATTTTTAATAACGGTGATTTTGAAAATGATCTATACCGTGACTTTACTTATATTGATGATATCGTAACAGGAATCGTTAAATTAATTCCAAATGCTCCTGTAAAAGCAGAGGATAAGGTTGCACATGAAGTCTACAACATTGGGAATAACAATCCAGAAAAACTAATGGTCTTTATTACAAGTCTTGAAAAAGCCTTAAGCAATTCATTAGGAAGAGAAGTAGCGTTTGAAAAAATCTATGAACCGATTAAAGCAGGTGACGTACCAGCTACTTATGCTTCAACGGATAAATTACAAAAAGCAGTTGGTTTTAAACCTGAAACATCCATTCAAGACGGCTTACAGAAGTTCACAGATTGGTACGTTTCTTATTTCAATAAAAAATAGCATTTAGCGGAGGTAAGTTCTTGGAAGAATTAGTAGAATACTTTAAGGAAAAATATTCAGATACCGATATTCGGGCTGTTCGATCACCATTACGTATTTGTCCTTTGGGTGCTCATTCGGATCACCAAGGCGGCCGCGTCACAGGAATGACCCTGAACGCAAGTGTGGATATGGTTTATTCACCAACCGAAGATGGATATGTAAGGGTAGAGAGTATGGATTTTCCTGATAAGGAGTTATTTCATATCAATCACGAGTCCGAATATATTCCAGGCTTTTGGGGGAATTATATTCGCGGTGCAGTGATGTCGTTACAACAAGACTATGTACTGAAAAAAGGTTTGAATGCAATCGTTAGTGGAAAATTACCGATTGGGGGCTTAAGCTCATCGGCAGCTGTCACAACTGCTTATTTGATGGCGTTGTGTGATGTGAACGATATTGAAGTTTCAAAACTCGATTTAATCCAATATAGTCATTGGGTAGAAACAAAGTTCATTGGTTTAAAGAATGGTATTTTGGACCAATCCGCAAATATCTTGAGTATGGATAACCAATTAATGGTAATGGACTGTAAAACAAATAAATATGACATGGTACAAAAAGGCAAAGAAATGCCTGAATTTGAAGTAGTAGTGGTTTATTCAGGCATTTCAAAAGACTTAATCTCAACCGACTTCAATAACCGTGTTGATGAAATTCGTGTAGCTGGCTGGTTATTACAGGATTTGGGCAATTTAGACAGAACTTCCTTACAAGGTGTTCAGTTGCGAGATATTCCTGTAGAAGTTTATGAAGAATATAAGGAAGAGCTACCAGAACGCTTTAGAAAACGTGCAGCCCATTTCTTTACCGAACAAGCTCGTGTTCAAGAAGGGGAAAAAGTATGGGCAGAAGGCGACATAGAGACGTTTGGTCGCTTAATGTTTGAATCAGGCGAAAGTTCATTTTACCAATATGAATCAGGTATTCCAGAAATGAAATCAATCTATTATATTCTTCGCGAATGTAAAGGCGTGTATGGTGCTCGTCCAAGTGGGGCAGGCTACCGTGGAGCAGTGATTGGTTTGATTGATCCTGCTTATAAAGAGGAAATCAAAGCAAAAATTGATGAGATTTATCCAGTACGTCATCCAGAATACAAAGACTCCTATGCTGTAAATTTCTGTAAAACAGCAGATGGCGCAAATATAGTAAAAGATTTGGTGGTGGATTAAATGAAATGTATTATTTTAGCAGCAGGATACGCGACACGTTTGTATCCACTAACTGAAAACCAACCAAAACCATTGTTAGAAGTAGCCGGCAAGAGCATCTTAGATTATGCAATGGAAAAAATTGAACGTGTGGCTGAAATTGACGAAGTAATTATTGTAACAAACAATAAATTTGCGAATCATTTTGAAGAGTGGAAAACAAGTTCCTTTTACACAAAAGATATTACAGTTGTCAATGATGGTACGCTTACCAATGATACTCGCCTTGGTGCAATAGGTGACATTCAATATGTCATCGAACAGCTAAATGTGCAAGATGATCTGATGGTGATTGCCGGAGATAATTTGTTTGATTTTGAGTTGAGTGATTTTGCGAAATTTTTCTATCAAAAAGAGACAGATTGCATTACTACTTACCATGAAGAAGATTATGCACAATTACAACGAGCTGGTGTAATTGAAATTGATAAAGAAAGCCGTATATTATCATTTGAGGAAAAACCTGAGAAACCTCGCTCATCTTATTGTGTACCTGCTTTTTACTTATATAAAAAAGAAACACTTCCTTCTTTCAACGAATATTTATTAGAAGGAAACAATCCAGATGCGCCAGGTCATTTTGTTCCTTATTTAATTCAAGAGAAAGCTGTTCATGCTTTCCAGTTTGAAGGGAAACGTTATGATATTGGAACACTAGAGAGTTATGAACGGGTTCAAGAAGTATTTAATAATAAATAGTTTTATATGGGGGCTGGGAAAAAAACTAGCCTTAAATAAAAAATCACGATGAAATAATCAAATTTCTGATGGTTTCATTGCAATCTTTTCTGTAAGCGATAAATAGCTGGGTACCTGTGAGCCCTAGCGGTTTCCTGTTAAACTTGAGATATCTTAAATTTAACAGGAGGTTTTTAAATTGGAAAAGAATGGGCTGTCCATCGTTCCTGTCAAATTGTAGGAGGAACAAAGAAATCGTCGAATGATGGAGAAGTCCTTACCACAGAAATTAGTTGCACGTTTTAAAAAAAGTCAGACAGAGCTGCTTATATATGTGGGGATTAAACCATCGACGTTGAAAATACTTTTCAGAGAGATGCCGATTAATGAAGCTTGTTAACTTTACCCAAGTAGAGAATGTTTTCATTGTGTGCGGGAAGACCGATATGCGTCGCTAAATTGATGGATTAGTCGTAACAATCGCCTTCTAGGTATAACGATAATCGCTTGTCTAGCGCATATTCGACGAAAATTCTATGATGCTCGTCCAAAGAACTATTCCAGTAAGTGTGTGACCCATAAGGAAGTCACGCTGTGTAACGTGTTGCTTGCGTTGGACAAGTCGCTCAAAGACTTATCCGTTATTGTTCGTTATGAAAAACGTCTGGAAATAGCGAAGCCGAAGCTTGAGGAATTCTTTGAGTGGTGTGGGTCATTGACTGAACATGGAAAGCTTGGGACAGCAATCACTTATGCGCTGAATCAAAAAGACAGCACGATGAATTTCCTGAGTGACAGTCGTCTACTGCTTTCCAATAATATAGCTGAACATGGAATCAAGTCTCTTGTCGTGGGAAGGAAGAACTGGCTCTTCTTCCAATCGTTTGATGGTGCACATGCCGTTGCGTCTATTTTAGGCCTCCTTGAAACAGCTAAAATCAACGGATTACACTCACGAAAATATCTTGATTACCTACTAACTCATTTACCAAACCGACAAAATACACCTTTGGAGGCTTATTTATCATGGTCTCCAAAGGTTCAACTAGAAAGTCGCTAAAACACACATACTATTCTTTGGACATCTTTCAGTATAAAGGTGTCCGTTTTTTTGTTGTAGGTACTCAACTATTCATCGCTTACTTACTTTTGATCTTCATATATTTTACAATACCATTTCTTGTTCTGTTTGTCGTATATTATGTAAAAAAACTCTTCTGTTTGGATAGATGTTGTAGCAAAGAAAGTTTTTAATCGATTTCGCCTATTTCAAAGGCTGTTTTATCATAAAATTCGCTATGAACATAATGCTAAATATGTTACAATATTTAAAGTTTGTATGGGTAAACTAATGTTTTAATCTCCATAAACTTGTACACGTTATTTA
The DNA here is from genome assembly GCF_003955755.1 of Jeotgalibaca ciconiae. NCBI lineage: Bacteria > Bacillati > Bacillota > Bacilli > Lactobacillales > Carnobacteriaceae > Jeotgalibaca > Jeotgalibaca ciconiae. The sequence goes on from NZ_CP034465.1 coordinate 2,109,044, forward strand.
AAAACTAGATAGAAGTCAGGATATAATGAGTCACAGTGAATTCCTTCCTGTAACAATAGGAGATTATTATTTACGTTTAATATGATAATGCGAATTGAGGGAAAAAATGAAGAATGTATTTATTATAGGGTCAAAGGGAATCCCTTCAAATTATGGCGGGTTTGAAACATTTGTAGAGAAATTAACAGAGTATAATAGTATAGAGGAAACACAAATTAAGTATCATATATCCTGTTTATCGGATAACAAAGAAGAATTTGAGCATAATAGTGCTCGCTGCTTCAATGTAAATGTACCAAATCTTGGACCTGCAAAAGCTGTATATTATGATATTGCCGCGTTAAAAAAAGTAATAGCGTATATAAAAACAAACGAGATTAAAGATGCGACTGTTTATATCTTGGCCTGTCGCATTGGGCCTTTTATGGGACACTATAAAAAACAGTTGAAAAAGTATGGTGCAGAGCTCTTCATAAATCCTGACGGACACGAGTGGAAGCGAGCAAAGTGGAACTGGCTTATTCGTAAATACTGGAAAATATCGGAGCAATTGATGGTAAAACATGCTGATTTATTGGTATGTGATTCTTTAAATATTGAGAAGTATATTAGAGAAGACTATAAGCAGTATCAGCCACAAACAACTTATATTGCCTATGGTGCCGATAATAGCAACTCAAGCTTATTAGATAACAATCAAACATTGGCCGATTGGCTAAATAAGCATCAAGTAAAATTTAATGATTACTATTTAATCGTGGGTCGATTTGTTCCAGAGAATAACTATGAAGCTATGATTAAAGAATTTATGAAATCTGATACAAAAAAAGATCTTGTTATTATTACAAATGTTGAAAAAAATAAATTCTACCAAGATTTATTAGTAGAAACAAACTTTTTGGATGACAAACGGATTAAATTTGTAGGAACTGTTTATGACCAAGAGCTGTTGAAAAAAATTAGAGAAGAGGCCTATGGTTACCTGCACGGTCATGAAGTGGGGGGAACTAACCCTTCTTTATTAGAAGCTTTAGCTTTTACAAAATTAAACTTGTTATTAGATGTTGGATTCAATTCAGAAGTTGGTCAAACTGCCGCATTGTATTGGAAAAAAGATGATTTGCATGAGCTGATCAACCAAGCTGAAATATTGACCGGAGATGAAATTCAGATGTTTGACAAAGAATCAACTGAAATCATTCGAACAAGCTATTCTTGGACTAAAATCTCAAATGAATATACAAGCTTGTTTAAGCAGTAATATTGCTAAAAGAAATCAGTCAGATTGGAGAAAAAGATGGTTAATAATAGAATGGTAGTTAATGTTGTGACTCCTTTTTATGACGGGAATAAATATTTAGATGATTACGCTCATTCTATGTCTAAAGCAATTGAAAATGCAACTCAAATGAATAAAAATATTAGCTTCATCATTACAATTGTAAATGATTCTCCTCATATTGAGATTGATCAGACTGCGCTACAAGGATTAGAAAAAAATACTTGTCAGTTATCAATCATTACAAATGAAAAAAATAGTGGCATTCACCAATCGCGCGTAAATGGGATTCAATCGTGTGAGTCAGACTACACTGTCATGTTGGATCAAGATGACTTAATTGGCGAACGGTTCTTTACTAATATTACAAAAATGAAAGATACATCAGATGTGTTGTTAATGAATGGATTCTATGAGACAGCGATTGCAAAAGAACCTATCTATAATAATGACCTAACAATGAAATTATCTTCAACTGAAACGATTCTATTATACACTCGTAATTTGATTGTCTCGCCTGGTCAAACAATTATTAGAACGAAGGTAATCCCTTCGAAATGGTTTAAACATATTTGTACAATCAATGGTGCAGATGATTACATGCTGTGGTTGTTACTTTTTAGCAACGGTTCAAGGTTCCAGTATCTGAACGATATGCAATATACCCATCGCTATACATCAATGAATCTAAGTATTAATGAAGAGAAAATGAATGAATCATCTGATGAAATAGTAGAATTATTACAAGCTTCAGGTTATCCAATCTCTAAAATCAACCTTATTAACAAAAGAAGACAGTGGAAGAGAGGATTTAAACAGGCGAATCCCTTTTCTAAAATGGCTAAGGTCTTGGCACATCCTAAAATCTTCCTATACAACTTCATTTACATGATATTTTGGAAAGGCTACAAGTTTAAAGAAAATGATTTTAATTAGAGTTAAGGTTATTAAAGAATCAAACCGAAGGGATGGGTAACATGACAAAATACATCGATTTTTTTGAGAAAAATTTTGATGTGGGCTTAATGGTTTTAATATTCCTAAAGACTTTTATTATTATGGGAAATGTATCGCAAGATCCTAGTTTTTTTTCGAATTTAGACAGTTTATCTAACTTACTATTGCTAGCGTTATTGTTAATAAAAAGATGGACTCCATTAGAATTGGGAGTGTTGCTAGTCGCTACACCAATGCTAGTTTTAACTCATTATCTCGCTAAAGATGGTGCCTTATTGTGGTCTTTCTTAATCATTATGTTAGTAATCGGTGTACCTAAGAAAAAGGTGCTAATATCATATTTAACAGCAGCAGTAGCAAAAAATGCTATGACATTTATTCTTTCTTTTTTTGGTTTGTATCATCCCTTTACACAATTAAAGCCGGGAACAGACATTGTTCGATATAACTTTGGATTCGCTCATGCCAATACACTGCATATGTTTTGCTTTGTTATGGTAGCTTGCTATCTCGTTATTAGACAAGACCAAATAAAAAAATACGAACTAGTTATTCTATTGTTGTTAAATTTCCTCTTGTTTTACTACAGCTTCTCTAGAACAGCAACAATGTTGATCGTATTACTGATTGCTATTAGTTTTGTGCTCACATTTAATCCGTTTAAGATTAATCAATATATGAAGAAAATCATGAAATATGCAATTATTATTACTTTTGCAGGCGCCTTTTTAGTAATGATACTCTCCTTTGCTTATCATCTAACGCCAAATAACTTAATTGAATTATTTAATAGGTTACTCTCAAGGCGTATTGAACAAGCAAATTGGTATTTTACTGAAAATGGACTTAGCTTAATGGGACAGTATATACCAGAAATATTTGTAAAAGAAAGTATGCAATTTGTTCTTGATAATGGTTATATGAGAGTGTTAATACAGTTTGGTTTCATACCATTTATCCTGCTAATGACGGGACTGATTTTGACATCTAAGCGTTTGTATGAAGCTAGCAGCTATTATGAATTATCAATGCTTTGCGTCTCATTAATATTCTTTATTCTAGAAAACTATCTAGGATTTATCTTTATTAATATCTCTCTTGTTTATATTTCAGTCATTTTTGAAGCTAGACGAATTCAGACATATTCAATGATTGAATTACCTTTTAAACGGGAAAAAATAAAAGAACTATTTATACGATAAGAAATGGAGTAGATGTCATGAGCCAACCAATTGACTTTGTAATTATGTGGGTCGACGGTTCTGATTCAGAATGGCGAAAGAAAAAGAATAAGTATAGTGGTGTCGTTGATACGAATATTGATGATTCAGATGAGAGATACCGTGATTGGAATAACTTAGAATTATGGTTTCAAACGGTAGAAGTCTTTGCACCATGGGTGAATCAAGTATATTTATTGACAGATAATCAAGTTCTAGATTTTGTTTCGAAATATCCGCAAGTTAAGGTTGTCGACCATACTGAATTTATACCAGTTGAATATTTGCCAACGTTTAATTCACATGCTATAGAGTTAAATGCTCATCGCATTGAGGGGCTATCAGAACAGTTTGTTCTTTTTAATGATGATATGTTTATTATTAAGCCAGTCCAGCCAACTGACTTTTTCGTTGATGGAAAACCAAAAGATAGTTATGCAGCCAATATTATTAATGGTGTTGGTAAACAGAATTTAATTAATTATATTTTACTGAATAATATGACTGTCATTAACGAACATTTCGACAAGAAAACCCAATTGAAGAAATATTTCAAAAAATGGTTCAATCTACAAAATGGACCATTTTTACTAAAAACGCTTCTCCTGACACCGTGGCCACACTTTACAGGCTTTGTAGAACCACATATCGCCAACAGTTACTTAAAATCAACATTCAGAGAAGTTTGGGAGAAAGAATTCGATATGCTTGATAGTAGCTGTCGAAATAAGTTCAGACATCAAAACGATGTTAATCAATGGGTTATGAGGAATTGGCAGCTTGCTGCAGGAACGCCTGTCAACCGTAAACACAATTTTGGTCATTTGTTTATGGTAGATGAGAATAATCTAGATGAATGTGTAGATTGGATAAAAAATCAAAAGACATCTATGGTATGTGTCAATGACGAGAGTAGTATTAAAGACTTCACAGCTGTAACCAAAAGAGTAAATGATGCACTCGCTTCAACAATAACAAACAATAAAAAATAATTAACGCTGGAATTAGCAGGAAGCTAAAACGAGGCTTGACTCGCTTTAGCTTTTTTTCTACCAAAACAATTAAGAATTTGTATAGTTTAATCTTTAATCTTTTAAAAGCTATATATTTCAAAAAAAAATGATAAACTTATGGTAGCTCAGACCTTTTATAAAGAAATAATAATGTACAAGAGAGGTAGAAAATTTGAATTCAAAGGCAATAAATTTTATAAAAAATATGTCTTATAGTGTGCTATCCAATTTGATATCGCTTGTCATATCAACTATTGTAATACTCGTTATACCTAAACTAATAGGAGTAGAAGAATACGGCTACTGGCAACTGTTCGTATTCTATTCATCTTATGTCGGATTTTTGCATTTTGGATGGAATGATGGTATTTACTTGAGATATGGCGGCGAAGAATATGAAAGTTTAGATAAAAAATTATTCTTTTCTCAATTTATCCAACTAGTCATTGTGCAAGCCTGTATTGGTGGACTCATCTTTTTATTTTCAGTGTTCTTTGTAGATGATCTTAATCGTAGCTTTATTTGGAAGATGGTCGCAGTCACTTTAGTTGTTCTAAATGTAAGATTTATGTTTTTCTTTATTCTACAAGCAACCAATCGAATTAAAGAATATGCTCGTCTGACTATATTAGACCGCTTCGTGTATATTGGTCTAATTATTTTATTTTTAGTATTTGGAGTGAGAAATTACCAGTTAATGATTTTAGCGGATGTAATTGGTAAACTAATATCACTTATATTTGCTTTTATTTTATGTAAAGACATTGTTTTTAATAGATTATCCCATTTTTATTTTTCAATTACTGAAACAATTGCAAATATTAGAGTCGGTATAAGTTTAATGTTTGCTAATATCGCTAGTACTTTAATCATAGGAACAGTAAAATTTGGCATTGAAAGAAATTGGAATGTGGCAACTTTTGGTAAAGTCTCCTTAACACTAAGTATTTCAAATATGATGATGATTTTTATTAATGCGGTAGGGGTTATTATTTTCCCTGTCTTAAGAAGAACGAAGAGAGAGAAACTCGCAGTAATCTACATAATTATGAGGGATTTATTGATGGCACTGTTATTGGGAGTGTTAGTTTTCTATTATCCACTAAAAACAATGATGTCGGCGTGGCTTCCTCAATATGCTGATAGCTTATTATATATGGCATTAGCATTTCCTATGTTTACCTATGAAGGTAAGATGTCATTGTTAATTAATACATATCTAAAAACTCTAAGAAAAGAAAAATTAATACTAAGAGTCAATGTTATGTCTATGGTTTTGAGTTTTATTTTGACAGTGACAGTAGTTAAAATATTTAATAATTTAGAGCTGACTGTGTTAAATATTGTTATTCTGCTAGCATTTAGATCGGCACTAGCAGAATACTTTCTAGCAAGGGAATTGAAGATCCAAATTAGAAAAGACCTTATTTTAGAAACAATGATGACTATTATATTTATCAGCTCTGGTTGGTATATTAATTCTTGGTTTATGATTGTGGTATACGGTTTTGCTTATATCATCTACCTCATTATTAAGAAAAATAATATAAAGGAATCAATAGTTGGAATAAAAGTTTTATTGAAAGAATAGAAGGAAGGGTTACACATGAAAAATATCTTGTATCTTCATGCTGGTGCAGAAATGTACGGAGCAGATAAAGTGTTACTTGAATTACTTAAAGGATTAGACAAATCTCAGTATAACCCGATTGTGGTTTTACCAAATGACGGTGTATTAGTTAATGCGCTTCGAGAAGAAGGAATCACAACTGAAGTTATCCCATATCCAATTTTGAGAAGAAAGTTTTTCAACCCGAAAGGTATTTTGGATTACTCATCCTCCTATATAAAATACTCGAAGGAAATTATAAAGCTAGTTGCGAATACGAAGATTGATTTGATACACGTTAATACAACAGCGGTACTTGAAGGGATATACTTAAAGAAACAATTAAAAGCACCGATTGTTTGGCATATTCATGAAATATTATTGAAACCTAAATTTATGTATCATTTATTAAATTTCTTAATAGGGAAATGTTCAGATACGATTGTTGTTGTATCTGAAGCCGTTAAAGCACACGTATGTCAATCTAAATTTGTAAATCCAGAAAAAGTAAAGGTCATTTATAATGGGATTAACAACCAAGAGTTTCATCCTAAAAACGAGACAGAGTATTTAAGAAATGAACTACATATTCCCCATGACTCTGTTATTGTTGGGATGATTGGTCGAGTGAATGCTTGGAAAGGACAAGGCGACTTTTTATCAGCTGTTGAACCGATACTTGCAAAGTATGACGATGTCTATGCTTTGATGGTTGGCGGAGTCTTTGAAGGGGAAGAATGGCGGATGGAAGAGTTAAAATCCAAGGTTGCCCAATCTTCAAATAAAGAGAGGATTATAATCCAGGACTTCCGTAAAGACACACCAAATATTCATAACTTGTTTGATATATTTATCTTACCGAGTACAAATCCGGATCCGTTACCAACTGTTGTGCTAGAATCAATGGCTTCAGGAAAACCAGTGATTAGTTATAATCATGGTGGAGCAATGGAAATGGTTCGAGAAGACGTAAATGGTCTCTTTTCAAAAGCAGGAGTTCCATCGGGAATTACATCTAATATTGAATTACTTCTAGATGATTCCAAATTAAGAGAAAAAATGGGACGTAATTCAGCCGAAAGACAGGCAACACTATTCTCTCTAGTCTCCTATGTAAAAAACTTCCAAGATTTATATGATTGTTTTTAGTTTCTGGTAGGAGTATTTAGAAAAAATATCAATTTGTATCCTAAGTGAAATCTTTTAGGTGAATAATATTCAAGCCGAAGTGAGCTAATCCTCACTTTGGCTTTTTTTCAAAATGGTTAAGGGATAAATAGTTTGTTTACTAATCGAAAATTTAATAATGAAAATAGTTCTTGAACAATTCATACTTCTGGAATGAGAATATGAGATAAAAGGGCAACACTTACCCTTGTATGTAAATTCCGATTATAGCGGTATCTTTAAGGAATTCTGATTGAATTGTGAAAGAAATATGATAAAGAAAATGGAAATATATAATTTTAGGAAAAAATGACGAATTTTATCGAAGAAATATGGTAGAATGTTGAGAGCACCATTGTTTAACTAATAAGGAAATATTTTTGTTAGCTTAAAATACGTTAAGAAAGTTAGGGACTCATATGTATAAATTATCGAATAAAGGTTGGCTCAAACATTTTGACTTTACTTTGATGGATATAGTTTCATTGGAAATTGCTTTTATACTGTCATATGTAGTAAAATTCGGGCGGACTTCTTTATTTTCAGATAGTCTTTATTCATCTATTGCACTAATGTTACCAGTTTTACATGTATTCATTGTATTCTTTACTGAAGAGTATTCGGGTATTTTAAGAAGGGGATACTTGAAAGAACTTAAAGAAGTTTTAAAACACAATTCAATCATCTTAGCTCTGTTATTCTTCATTATGTTTGCTACTAAGCAATCGGAAGAGTATTCTCGTATTGTATTGTTTGCTATGTGGGGATTTAGTTGTGTCTTTGTTTGGTTAGGACGTGTCATTTTAAAGAAAATTTTATTTCGTCTTGTTTTTCAAGAGAAGAATTTATCTTATTTATTAGTTATTACTGTAAAAGATATGGCACAGCAAACCATTGAAAAAATGCAAATGAAAAAGTTCAGCAACTATCAAACAAGCGGATTAGTGATTGTTGATAGTGAGGAAGAATTAGACGCAATTAAAGGTGTTCCAATAGTTGCAAATCATCTTACTTTAATGGAATACATAAGAACTAATCCTATCGATAGCGTCTTTGTCAGTTTACCCAACGCTCCTAATCAAGAAATAGAGGAACTTACTGAACGTTTAGTTGATATGGGGATTACTGTTCACATTTCATTAAATTATATTTCTGATGAAATACCCAACAAAGTGGTTGAGGAACTAAACGGCTATACGGTACTGACCTCTAGTATTAAAATAGCCACTCCAAGACAAATGTTTATTAAACGCATAATAGATATCTGCGGTGGTCTAGCAGGCCTGTTAGCAACCTTTGTGGCAGCTTTGATTTTTGGCCCCATTATCTATAAACAGTCACCTGGACCAATCTTTTTTTCACAAGAGCGAGTTGGCCGAGGCGGACGTCGCTTCCACATCTATAAGTTCCGTTCGATGTATATGGACGCTGAGGAACGTAAAAAAGAATTGATGGAACAGAATAAAATGAAGGGGCTTATGTTTAAAATGGATGATGATCCGCGAATTTTACCGATTGGAAAATTCATACGAAAATGGTCGATAGACGAGTTGCCCCAAAGTATAAACATTCTTAGAGGAGACATGAGTTTAGTAGGAACACGTCCTCCAACTGTAGATGAATATAATCAATATGAATTCCACCATAAAAGGAGACTAGCTGCCCGACCTGGACTTACAGGTATGTGGCAAGTAAGTGGTAGAAGTGATATAACTGACTTTGAAGAAATTGTAGAATTAGATACAGAATATATTCGAAATTTCTCATTGAAACTATATATTAAAATTTTATTTAAGACAGTTGGGGTCGTTTTAGGAAAAAAGGGGTCAGTTTAAGCGACTTATAGGTAGGGATTCACTCTCGATTAAATATATGATTTAACAAAAGGAAGGAATGAATGATTTTTGAAAGGAATAATTTTAGCGGGCGGAAGCGGCACACGACTTTATCCATTAACTAAAGCAGTATCAAAACAACTTATGCCAATTTATGATAAGCCAATGATTTATTATCCACTATCAACATTAATGTTGGCGGGCATTAAGGATATTTTGATTATATCCACGCCTACTGATACGCCTCGGTTCGAGCAATTATTGGGTGACGGTAGCGAATTAGGATTGCAGATTGAATACGAAGTCCAAGAAAGTCCAGATGGTTTAGCACAAGCTTTTATTTTAGGCGAAGAATTTATTGGTGAAGATTCTGTTTGCTTAATCTTAGGTGATAACATTTATTATGGTAGTGGCTTATCAAAAATGCTTCAACGTGCTGCTTCCAAAGAAAAGGGCGCAACAGTATTTGGTTATCATGTCAATGATCCAGAACGTTTTGGTGTTGTCGATTTTGATGCAGATATGAAAGCTGTCTCTATAGAAGAAAAACCCGATTTTCCGAAAAGTAATTATGCTGTGACAGGACTTTATTTCTATGATAACAATGTGATTGAGATTGCTAAAAATATTAAGCCATCTCCGCGAGGTGAGTTAGAAATAACAGATGTCAACAAAGCTTACTTAGAAAAAGGACAGCTAGATGTCGAGATAATGGGTCGGGGATTTGCTTGGTTGGATACGGGAACTCATGAGTCACTATTAGAAGCATCTACCTTTATCGAAACAATTGAAAAGCGACAAAATCTGAAGGTTGCTTGTCTAGAGGAAATCGCATACCGTATGGGATATATTACCCGTAAACAATTAATAGGACTAGCACAACCATTGAAGAAAAATGGTTATGGACAATATTTACTTCGTCTAGCTGAATCTGAAAATATATAGGAGATGAACCGGTGAAAGTAATTGAAACAAATTTACAAGATGTGAAAATCATTGAAACAGCTGTTTTTGGAGATCATCGAGGTTTCTTTACAGAGAGTTACTCAAAAGAAACATTCAACAAGACAGGAATCATGATTGATTTTATCCAAGACAATCATTCGTTGTCTGTTGAACCAGGTGTTTTACGGGGGATGCATTTCCAAACGCCAGATAAAGCACAAACAAAATTAGTCCGTGCGACAACGGGAGCTATTTACGATGTTTTGGTTGACATAAGAATAGGTTCGCCGACTTATGGCAAATGGGAAGGCTATATTTTAAGTGAATACAATCACCGTCAACTATTGGTTCCGAAGGGCTTTGCACATGGATTTGTGACCTTAACTCCCAATTGTAACGTCCAATATAAGGTAGATGAGTATTATTCAAAAGAACACGACGGTGGAATTGCTTTTGACGATCCAGCGATTGGAATAGAATGGCCTATGCCTATGGATAAATTAGTTTTATCTGAAAAAGATACTCAACATCCAACACTAGCTGGATTGAATAATCCATTTATATATGGTGAGATTTAATTGCGAGGAGATTAGTAAAATGAAAAATATCATCGTGACAGGTGGCGCAGGATTCATTGGTTCGAATTTTGTCCACTATGTCGTAGCAAATCATCCGGAAGTTCATGTGACTGTCCTTGACAAGTTGACCTATGCGGGAAATAAAGAAAACTTAGCAGGTCTACCAACAGATCGAGTAGAATTGATTGTAGGAGATATTGTTGATGCTGACTTAGTAGATAGATTAGTAAAAGATACGGATGCGGTTGTGCATTATGCGGCTGAATCCCATAATGATAATTCACTGGAAGATCCCTTTCCGTTTGTTCAAACAAATATTATAGGGACTTACACATTAATCGAGGCATGTCGTAAGTATGATGTGCATTATCATCATGTTTCCACTGATGAAGTTTATGGTGACTTAGCTTTACGGGAAGACCTTCCGGGTCATGGAGAGGGTCCCGGTGAAAAATTCACAGCGGACACTCCTTATAATCCATCCAGTCCTTATTCATCCACAAAAGCGGGATCCGATTTGTTGGTGAAAGCATGGGTTCGTTCATTTGGACTAAAAGCTACCCTTTCGAATTGTTCCAATAACTATGGTCCGTATCAACACATTGAGAAATTTATTCCTCGACAAATTACCAATATTTTGTCAGGGATTCGTCCAAAACTATACGGCGAAGGTAAAAATGTGCGGGATTGGATTCATACCAATGATCATTCTTCAGCTGTATGGACAATTCTTACGAAAGGCCGTATCGGAGAAACGTATTTAATTGGTGCTGATGGCGAAGAAAACAATAAAAAAGTTTTAGAGATGATTCTTGAACTGATGGATCAGCCGGCAGATGCTTATGATCATGTAGTAGACCGTGCTGGTCACGACTTGCGCTATGCGATTGACTCTTCCGCGCTTCGAGAAGAGCTGGGATGGACTCCGCAATTCACTGATTTTAAAGAGGGATTAAGAGATACTATTAGATGGTATACTGAAAATAAAAAATGGTGGTTAGCTGAAAAAGAGGCAGTAGAAGAAAAATACGCAAAAAACAACCAATAATGATTAAAAAAGGGGGTAGGTGAACATACCTATCTCCTTTTTTTAGGAGGAAAGCTAGATGATTTTGATTACAGGGGCTAACGGTCAACTGGGAACTGAATTACGAAAATTCTTGGACGAAAAAGAGATTACTTATGTTGCTACTGATTCTTCAGAAATGGATATCACCGATAAAACTCAAATAAGGACTATTTTTGAAGAAGTAAAACCTGAATTAGTCTATCACTGTGCAGCCTATACAGCAGTAGATAAGGCGGAAGATGAAGGTAAAGGGCTAAGTGAACAGATAAATATAGAGGGAACACGTAATTTAGCAGAAGTGGCAGAAGAAGCAGGTACTACCGTTGTATATATCAGTACAGACTACGTTTTCGACGGTACGAAGGAAGAAGAATACACGGTAGACGATTTGGCAAATCCAAAAAATGAATATGGCCGTACCAAGTATTTGGGAGAAAAAATAATTCAGAGCATCTGTTCAAACTATTATATTATTCGTACTTCTTGGGTGTTTGGAGAGTTCGGTCATAACTTTGTATATACTATGCGTGCTTTAGCAAAAACACATTCGAGCTTAACCGTTGTGAATGATCAGTACGGTCGTCCGACTTGGACAAGAACGTTGGCGGAGTTCATGGTTCACTTAACAAGTATGCAAGCAGAGTACGGAATCTATCATTTATCAAATGACAATAGTTGTACATGGTATGAGTTTGCGAAGGAAATACTAAAGGATTCTGATGTGGAAATCCTTCCTGTAAATTCAGATCAGTATCCGCAAAAAGCATATCGACCAAAACATTCTATAATGGATCTAAGCAAAGCGAAAGCTACGGGGTTTCAAATACCAACATGGCAAGAGTCCTTGTCACAATTTCTATCAAGTCTCCGAAAACTTTAATAAAAAAGTTTAGCGAAGGATTGTCAACTACCAGGTCAAGTCTTTTTTTTACGTTTCTGTTAAATTATTGATTTTATGCTTTAGTATTTTTAAAAATTAAACTATACTAGAGACTAATATAGTCAATAATTATTTTGCAAAAATTGATAGAAAGAGGACTTATTTATATATGAGCATGAGCAGAAAAGATACACAACAGATAAAAAGAAGAAGGCGAAGGATACTTTTTATATCCATTAGTTTATTTCTTGTGATCTATACAGCAGGCTGGATGATCTATAATCAAGTAAATAACACCGCAAATAATATTTTTAATGATATAAGCATCAATGATAAAAGAGACGGAAGCAAAATTGTTATCGATGCAACTCAACCAATATCTTTTGCCTTTCTGGGTGTTGATAATGGAACGATCGATCGAGCTGATGAACCAGGGCGATCAGACGCGATTTTAATCGGAACCATTAATCCCAATACAAAGAAAACAACACTGGTGAGTATTCCTCGAGACACATACGCATTAATGGATGGTTATGAAACAGAGGGCGACTGGTTGTTTTATGACAAATTAACACATGCCTATGCATTCGGTGATGCTGAGATGGCAATTAATTCCATTCAAGAGTTGATTAACATCCCCATCGATTATTATGTAGAAGTGAACATGACTGGCTTGATTGATATGGTGGATGCTATTGACGGTATTGAAGTAACGAGCCCACTTACTTTCGATTACCAAGGGAACTATTTTACTGAGGGAGAAACTCGTATTTTAAATGGAACAGAAGCCTTAGCTTTCTCTCGGATGAGAAAGACAGATCCAGAAGGGGATTTTGGCAGGCAGAAGCGAGAAAAGTTAGTAATTGAAGCAATTATTGCTAAAGGATTAAGCTTTGATTCGATAAAAAATTACCAATCTGTTTTACGGACCATGGAGGATAATGTAAAAACGAATCTATCGTTCAATGAGATTACATATTTATTAGGCGGTTACCGGAATGCTCTGGGAAACATTCAACAAGACAATCTAGTTGGAGAAGAAATGTGGTTGGATGAAATTTACTATCTATATGCCAACCCGGAAGATCGTCTGGAACTTTCTAATCAATTACGAAGAGAGCTTGAATTAAATGAAATTGAAATGGAAGATTTAGCTTTATCCGATACTGATTTGTATTATTTAAATCCTTACTATGTCGAAGATCCTTATTATGAAGAAGAGACATATTATGAAGTTGACTCTTCTTATCAAGAGGATTATGTCTCAGAAGATGTTTATGAATATTAATGAATTGGATGTGTGGAAATGGGAGAAGAGAGACGGTATCGCAGTAAGAAAAAGAAAAGAACAGGCTTAAAAGTAACGCTATTTATTTTACTGGCTGTGGTCGTTGCAGGAGGAGCTTATTTAATAAATGTGTATAGACATGTAAATAATGCTACTGATGAAATCTATAAACCAGTTGCAGAAGGAGAAGTAGATTCAATCAGGGGAAGCGCTGTTACTTTAAGCAGTAAAGAACCTATATCTATTTTGCTGCTTGGGATCGATTCTGGAGACTTAGGCCGAACAGAACAAGGGCGTTCTGACTCGATAATGATTGCGACAGTTAATCCAAATACAAAGAAAACAACCCTGATGAGTATCCCACGTGATACCTATACAGAAATTGTTGGGCATGGAACATGGGATAAAATTAACCATGCTTATGCTTTTGGCGGAACTGGAATGTCGATTAATACTGTCCAAACCATGTTGGATATCCCGATTGATTATTATGTGACGGTTAATATGGCTGGCATTCAAGAAATTGTGGATGCAGTTGACGGGATTGATGTAGTGAGTCCCTTAACCTTTAATTACGAGGGGTATCAGTTCTATGAGGGACAAATTGCTCATATGGATGGCGAAACTGCGCTAGCATTTTCACGGATGCGATATGAAGATTCAGATGGGGATATGGGACGTCAAAGAAGACAGCAATTGATTATTGAAGGAGTCATTGATAAAGTAATCAGTCCATCGACACTGTTTAACTATCAAAATATTTTAGGATCCTTATCTAATAACGTCCAAACCAATTTCCAAATGGCTGACTACTTACAGCTGCAATCAAATGATTATTTAGCAGCAGCTGGAAACATTGTTTCTGAACAAGTGGGTGGCTCAGGTTCCACATTAGATGATGGTATTTGGTATTATTTCGTACCAGATGATGAATTGTACCGGATTCAGTCATTATTACGAACTGAGTTAGAATTAGACTAATATAACAGAGGGAAGAGTGGTAAAATGGCAGTATTAGTAACCGGTGGAGCAGGCTATATTGGCAGTCATACAGTAGTTGAATTATTGAATGAAGGCCATGAAGTCGTGATTGTTGATAATTATTCCAATAGTAAGCCAGAAGTTTTAAACCGCATCAAACAAATTACGGGTAAAGAGTTTACTTTTTATGAAGCAGATTTATTAGATAAGGCAGCTTTAGAAGAAATTTTTTCAAAAGAATCAATCGATTCCGTGATTCACTTTGCAGGATTTAAAGCTGTTGGAGAATCAGTAGCAATGCCGATTGAGTATTATCACAATAACATTACGGGTACACTCATCTTACTGGATGTTATGAGAGCAAATAACGTTAAGAAAATCGTCTTCAGCTCTTCCGCTACTGTATATGGTATGAACAATGTTTCACCATTAACAGAGGATATGGCAACCAGTGCAACAAATCCCTATGGATACACAAAAGTAATGATTGAACAGATTTTACAAGATGTATATGTTTCAGACAATAAATGGGATATTGCTTTATTACGCTATTTTAACCCGATTGGTGCACATGAATCTGCTTTGATTGGTGAAGATCCTTCAGGTATTCCAAATAATTTAATGCCTTATATCACACAAGTTGCTATTGGAAAGAGACCACAATTGAGTGTCTTCGGTGATGATTATGATACGCCAGATGGTACAGGTGTACGAGATTATATTCATGTTGTAGATTTGGCAAAAGGACATCTAAAGGCTTTGGAGAGTTTTGCCAGCTTACCAGGGGTAGGAATCTATAACTTGGGTACTGGCGTAGGCTATAGTGTTCTCGATTTAGTTAATAATTTCCAAAAAGCCAATGACGTTGAAATTCCTTATGTGATTGCAGATCGTCGACCAGGAGATATCGGAACTTGCTATGCAGATGCAAGCCGCGCAGAAAAAATATTGAACTGGAAAACAGAAAAAGACCTAGAAGATATGTGCCGTGATTCATGGAATTGGCAAAAGAATAATCCTAATGGATACGATGTTTATTAAATCTTCAAGTTTTAGAACTCCTCAAGACGGTAGTCAGAGGGGTTCTTACTTTGTATTTAATGAAGAAAGATAGTGAATTCCAAAAAAATGTGAAGTTTATGGTTAAGGAAGGGGTATTTATTAAATATTATTTCATTTATAAGTATGAGAGAATATAAGTAGATATATTGGAATTAATAAATATATAAATTTTTTAAAGGAGAAAAAATATATGCATTTATATGAAGGATTAGTATCAAGAAAAGAAAATATAGCATTAGTCGGTTTAGGTTATGTAGGGATGCCTATCGCAGTTTCTTTCGCGGAGAAAGTGAATGTCATCGGATTCGACACAAATCGTCATAAAATTGATTTATACAAAAAAGGGTTTGATCCAACCAATGAAGTGGGCGACGAAGTTATCAAAGAGACATCTGTAGACTTTACAGCAGACGAGGAACGTTTGAAAGAAGCTAAATTTATCATAGTAGCAGTTCCAACACCTATCAATCAAGATAAGACGCCTGATTTGTCTCCAGTTGAAGGGGCAACAAGAATGGTCGGCAGGAACTTGACAAAGGGAGCTGTTGTTGTTTACGAATCAACAGTGTATCCAGGGGTTACAGAAGATATTTGTATTCCATTGTTAGAAGAGGAATCTGGTTTGACTTGTGGAGTAGATTTTAAAGTAGGATACTCACCAGAGCGTATCAATCCAGGTGACAAGGTCCATCGTCTGGAAAACATTATAAAGATTGTATCTGGAATGGATGAGGAAAGTCTAGAGTTAATTGCAAAGGTGTACGAATTAGTGATTGAAGTAGGTGTACACAGAGCAAGTAGCATTAAAGTTGCTGAGGCAGCAAAAGTCGTAGAAAATAGTCAGCGTGATATTAACATTGCCTTCATGAATGAACTAGCAATGGCGTTTGATCGTATGGGCATTAACACGATGGAAGTAGTAGAAGCGATGAACACAAAATGGAATTCATTAGGCTTCACACCAGGTTTAGTAGGAGGGCACTGTATTGGTGTCGATCCCTATTATTTTGTTTATGAAGCAGAAAAGTTGGGTTACCATTCACAGATTGTTCTTGCAGGACGTCGAATTAATGACGGTATGGGGGATTTTATTACCGATGCGATTATTAAGAAGCTAGTGCTAGCTGGCAAGAAAGTTCGCGATGCGCGTGTGGGAGTATTCGGACTAACTTTTAAAGAAAATACACCTGATATTCGTAACACCAAAGTGACAGATATTATTAATGGATTGCGTACATACGGAATTGAACCAATTGTAACAGATCCTGTAGCAGATATCGAGGAAGCTGCAAAAGAATACAACATCCAAATGGTTTCGCCAGAGAAAATAGAAAATTTAGATTGTATTGTTTTAGCTGTGACACATGATGAATATAAAAAAATGGTCTTTACTGATTTTGAAAAATACTTTGCGGATATCGAAAATAATGAAAAAGTATTTGTAGATGTCAAGAGTATGCTCAATCAACAAGAAGTAGAGGAAAAAGGTTACTTGTATTGGAGTTTATAAAAATTTAATACATTGAGAAGACATCTAAGTTATTCTAAAAATAGCTTAGATGTCTTTCTTATTGACTAAGAAGTTTGATATAATGAAAAAGATAACAAAGGAAAGAGGGGTCAGCATGCAAAAAATTAGAAAAGCTGTTCTTCCTGCTGCGGGCTTAGGAACACGCTTTTTACCAGCCACAAAAGCAATGGCGAAAGAAATGATGCCAGTAGTAGATACACCTAGTATTCAATATGTTGTTGAAGAAGCTATTAAAAGCGGCATCGAAGAAATTTTGATTATTACGGGTAAGGGAAAAAATGCCATTGAAGATCACTTTGATGCGAATATTTCTTTAGAAAATAATTTGATTGAAAAGAATAAAGATGCTTTGTTAGAAAAAGTTCAATCAACAACCATTCCGTCCATTCATTATGTAAGACAAGCGTATCCGCAAGGATTAGGAGATGCGATTCTGCAGGCACGACCTTTTATTGGGAATGAACCTTTTGCGGTATTATTAGGAGACGATATTATGCCTAATCCGGTACCTTTAACAAAAACGTTGATGGAATTATCTGAGAAGTACGATAAAGGCGTGATTGCGACCATTCAGATCCCGAAAGAAAAAGCAGATCGTTTTGGAATGATTGATATTGAAGGCGAGATAGAACCGCATGTATTCAACACAAAACATCTGGTTGAAAAACCGAAACCAGAAGAAACACCAAGCAACTTGGGAATTGTGGGAAGATATATTCTACCTCCAGAAATATTTGATATTTTAAAAGAACAAGAACCGGATGCTGGAAATGAAGTCCAGCTAACAGATGCGCTGGAAACGTTAAATAAACGTAATTCTCTATTAGCCTATGAATATACTGGTACGCGCTACGATGTCGGAGATAAATATGGCATGCTGATCGCAAATATTGAAATGGGCTTAGAACATGAAGAAACTTCTGAGAAAATGCATGAACACATTATTAAATTGGCAAAAAAACTAAACAGCTGAAAGCGAGCGAACATGAGATGAATATTACTGTAGTAGGAACCGGGTACGTAGGATTATCAAATGCCATTCTATTAGCACAACATAATAAAGTAATTGCTTTGGATGTAATTGAAGAAAAAGTGGATTTGATTAATAATAAAAAATCACCCATCGTGGATAATGAGATCGAAGAATATCTAGCAACCAAGGAATTAGATTTAATTGCAACAACCGATAAAACGATTGCCTACCGCGATGCAGACTTCGTGGTAATTGCTACTCCGACGAACTACGATGACAAGAAAAACTTCTTCGATACATCAACAGTTGAAGGCGTGATTGAAGATGTTTTAGAATGGAAGCCAGATGCAACAATGATTATCAAATCAACAGTTCCAGTTGGTTATGTTCGAGAAGTAAAAGCGAAATACGAAACAGATAACATCATCTTTTCACCGGAATTTTTACGTGAAGGAAAAGCACTCTATGATAACCTGTATCCATCACGTATTATCGTGGGGGAAGAGTCTGAAACGGCACAGAAATTCGCTGATTTACTAGTAGAAGGTGCATTAAAGGAAGACATAGCTGTAAAGTTGATGAATTCTACTGAAGCAGAAGCGGTTAAACTATTTGCTAATACCTATCTAGCTTTACGTGTAGCTTACTTCAATGAATTAGATACCTATGCAGAAGTAAGAGGATTAGATTCAAAATCAATCATTGAGGGAGTCGGGCTAGATCCTCGTATTGGAACCCACTACAACAATCCTTCATTTGGTTACGGCGGTTACTGCTTGCCAAAAGATACCAAGCAATTGTTGGCAAATTATGATGACGTTCCAAACAACTTAATCCAAGCGGTAGTAGAATCAAACCGTACACGTAAAGATCATGTTGCAGATATGGTATTGAAGAAAAATCCAGAAGTTGTCGGTGTATACCGCCTGACAATGAAATCTGGTTCGGATAATTTCCGTTCATCTTCCATCCAAGGAATCATGAAACGAATCAAAGCAAAAGGAATTGAAGTCGTTGTATATGAACCAGCACTGAAGGAAGAGACTTTCTTCAAGTCACGTGTCATTCGGGACTTAGAAGAATTCAAACAAATTTCGGATGTCATCATTTCAAACCGTAATGAAAAAGATTTGGAAGAGGTTATTGAGAAAGTTTATACACGTGATTTATTCCATGAAAACTAAATGTTAATTGCTAAAACAGTCTAATTTGCTAGGCTGTTTTTCTTTTAAAGAAGAACCTTATTTAAAAATAGAATAGTGATGAAAATGATAGTCAAGTCCATAATCCTGTGTAAAATACTATACAATGTTTCAACTGTTTCTTACTGTTCAAATTTAATGTATCTTCTTGTAGAACTGAGCCATTCGTTATGGAGGTCCATAAGAACTGCTCCAATTAATCGATTAGCTGAAGCGCGGTTCGGAAAGATCCGAATAATCTTTTCTCTTCTGCGTACTTCCTGGTTCAGTCTTTCAAGAAGGTTCGTACTTTTTAGGCGGTTATGGCCATGCCCGATAACCGTGTATTGAAAGGCATCTTCGAAGCCATTATCCAATGTTTCACAGGCTTTTCTATATTTAACTTGGTCAATATATTCGGCGACTAAGGCATCCTTAGCTGTCCGAGCGAGTTCAATATCCGTAAACTTAAAGATTGTTTTTACCGCTTCTCTAAACACTTTTGAGTTCTTTTTTGGGATAGAACGGAAGATGTTTCTTAGAAAATGAACCTGACATCTCTGCCAACTTGCATTGGTAAATGATTTTCGAATAGCGGACACTAACCCTTTATGAGCATCAGAAATGATGAGCTCCGTTCCTTGTAAACCTCGTTCTTTTAAGTACTCAAAGAAGCTTGACCATGTGTCCTCACTTTCTTCATTTTGAATCATGAAGCCAATGATTTCACGGTCACCATCTTTGGTTATTCCAATCGCAATGTGGCAGCTCTTAGAAAGCACTCGATTATCTTCTCTAATCTTTATATAGAGAACATCAGTCATCAGGAAAGGATCGTTTGTCTCTGAAAGCGAACGGTTCTGCCATTCGTTGACCATTGGGTCTAACTGTTCAGTAAGACTAGAAACAAAAGATTTGGATACAGATTTTCCGCACAGTTCTTCAACGATTTTAGAGACTTTACGAGTAGAAACACCTGAAACATACATCTCCAACATGGAAGCGAGTAGTGCTTTTTCATTTCGCTGATAACGCTCAAACACCGTCGGTGAAAATTCACCATCACGTGTTCTAGGAACTTTTAATTCGAGTGTACCCACACGAGTCGTAAAGTCTCGCTCATAATAGCCGTTTCTTTGACTCTGACGACTTTCTGAACGTTCATAGTCATCGGCTTGAATATATTCCGTTCGTTGATTTTCCATCAATCGGTTGAAGACGGTGGTTAAAATATTTTTAGAAACATCATCTTTTACCGAATGTTCAATAATACTTTGAATCTCTTCGTTATTCAGTGTAAAATGTACTTGGGTCGTGTAAAGTCCTCCTGGGTATGTTTTTGTGGTTAAAAACATTGTACCGTAAAAGGGCGTTTACATGGCCTTTTATCTTTTACACAATTATATGGACTTTATCAAAATGATGGATATATATCTTAAGGGAATTTTTCATTTTTTTCAGAGAATTTTTGCTATAATAGGGGAAGTTAATGATACAGATGAAAAAACGGTCTTGGATGTTTTTGCAATACTTTTTTTAAACCAAAGAAAATGTAGAGAAATTATTAAACTATTCCTTTAAGGAGAGTTACTATTAGTACTCTATCAAGTCAGTATAGTAGATTAACATGATGAAGAAGTTTATAAATATATTCAATAGAAAAAGATGTGGGGGATATAAGTGCCTGAAAAAGGAATTAAAAAAGTATCGTTTATAATGCCTATATATAATGCTGGACTTTATTTGCATCAAAGTATTGATTCCATTTTGAATCAGGATTATTCAAATATAGAAGTGATTTTAATTGACGATGGGTCATCCGATCAATCTCCAGAAATCATTAGAACTTATGTTGAAGAAGATAAACGAATAATAGCAATTTTTCAAGAAAACAATGGAGCTCCTAGTGCCCGAAATAAAGGCATTAAACGAGCTACCGGTGATTATATACAGTTTATCGATTCAGACGATTATTTAGCTGAAAATGTAACAACAAAAATGGTGGATGCAGCAGAAAAGACAGGCTCTGATATTGTCATGGCGGCGTATGATACTGTGAACGAAAAAGGAGAATATGGGAAAACAGTTGAAATACCTATTCCTAACGGAACTTACGATACAGAACAGATGAGAAGAAGATTTTCACAGGCTACATCTATGTTAGGGAATAAATTGATTTCGACTAAAATGATAAAGGACAATGAGATTTACTACTCATCTTTTCCGCAGGCACAAGATCTTAATCATTATATAAAATTGTTGCTTTATTCGCAGAAAATAACCGTATTGAATGATGTGGTATACCATTATCGTGTTAGGAGTGGTAGTATCAGTCATTCTTTTAGCCCTGTAATTATTCATACAATAAATAGTATCGAGAGTGCTGAAGAATTGTATCGGCAAAGTGGAATAAAAGATGATAAACTATTTACCAATTTGAAGTTTAAACACTACACTTTCCAGTTACAAAAAATCCCACAAATAGATGATATAAAAGATCGTCACGCTACTTTTAGGGTGTTTAAAGAAGAATTTAAAAAATTAAATTATGATTTACTTTTCCCAGAATTTAAAAAACAACATTTATTTAATCGTTTGAAATTCTTGATGGGTCCTCTCTATACAAGTAGTATTTATAGGAAATATCAAAAAAATAAAGCTAAGAAAAATATTGTGAGCTAAGGAGAATATGTATGGAAATTGGTATAGTCATTCTGAACTATCTTAACTGGCAAGATACAGTTGAATGTATTAATTCCTTGGAAAATCAAACTTATAAGGACTATCAGGTTATTGTGGTAGATAATTCTTCTACTAACGAATCTTTTAAAGAACTGTATAAGCGCTATGGGAAAGAAAATGACATCCATCTTCTTCAATCGGAGGAAAATTTAGGGTTTGCCAAAGGTAATAATATTGGTATTCTCTATTGTAAAGATATTTTAGATTTAAAAAATATTTTAGTAATTAATAATGATGTAATTTTTACTGAGCCAACCTATATTGAACATTTAGCAAACTACGAAATCGGGAATTCTGTGGGAGTAATTGGAACTAAGATTATAGGCAGTGATGGGAAAAATCAAAATCCTTCTGCTCAATTTCGTCCAAGCGCTAGGGCTGTTCTTCGCGAGCTTTCTTTTCCCTTGATTAGGAAATATCATCTATCTTGGATTTTAAAGATAGGTAGTTTTTTTAAAAAAAACATAGTAGGACAGAAGCAGACGCATAAAGTACAAGAAGAAACTTCTCACACCTCTAATTCAAAAAAACAATTTGCTTTGCATGGCTCTGCATTATATTTAACTCAAAATTATTTGAGTAAAATAAATGGTTTTTATCCTGATACCTTTTTATATTATGAAGAAGAAATATTAGCGTTGGTTTGTCATAAACTTCACTTACAAATGGTTTATACCGATGAAATTGAGATTTATCATAAAGAAGATCAGTCATCGAAGTTAAGTTTTAATAATGAAGAAGGTATAAAGTATGAAATGGGAAGAAAAAGTGTTCGGGTTGGTTTAAAAGTTAGTTTAATGAGCATCAATAAAATCAAAGCAAAAACGAATCATTATCCATATAATTTTAAAATGAAGAAAAATGATATTGAAAAAGAATATCATTTACAATCATAGAAGAGGAAACAAAATGAAAAAAATGAGAATTCTCCATTATATTCCTGGTTTTAATACCGGGGGAATTGAATCAGTCTTTTTAAATTGGTTTCGGAATATTGATTCAAAAGAAGTTGAGTTTGAATTATTAGTTAGAAACTATGATCCAGATTCTCCTTTGTTAAAAGAATATATTCGCTTAGGTGGCGTGTTACATACACTTGAGACACCTTCATTGTCTCTTAAAACCATGCTTTCTTTTCGGAAGAAAGTGCTTCGCTTTTTCTCTGAGCATAACGATTATGACTTTCTCCATGTTCATGTAGCGGATGATCCTTTTATTATTCCAATTGCAAAGGAAAAAGGAATAGCAAGAATTGGTATACATGCTCATACTACTGGATATAATGAGAGTTACAAAAGTCAGGGAATAAAAGGGAAAATTAGAACATTCAACGTAAAAGCAGCTCAACACTATATGGCCATTACACAAGTAGCAGCTGATTGGATGTTTCCGAAAGAAATACGAGGAACAAAAAAAGTAACGATTATCCATAATGGAATCAATCTTCAAGAATATGAATATAATGAATCGATTCGTGAGAAATATCGAAAAGAATTGCAAATAGAGGATTATCATACATTGATGCATGTTGGACGTTTTTCCGAAGTAAAGAATCATTTGTTCATGTTGGATGTTTTCGAAAGGGTAAAACTTCAAAAAGAAAAGAACAAACTTATTTTTGTTGGAGATGGACCGCTGTTGACCGAGATTGTTAAGGAAGTTAATAGGCGACACCTTCAAGAAGATGTGATTTTTCTAGGTGCGAGAGGTGATATTGCAGATCTCCTGCAAGCGGCAGATATCTTCTTGCTGCCATCCAAATTTGAAGGTTTAGGCTTAAGTGCTGTTGAAGCACAAGCATCGGGTCTTCCAACAATCGTATCGGATCGCGTTCCCAGAGAAGCAGCTATTACTGATTTAGTTACTTTTTTATCACTTGAAGCCCCGCTTGAAGAATGGGTAGAAACACTGACTGAAGTTAGCTATGATCCTGTTCGGAAAAATGTGTATCATGAATTTGTGGATGCTCATTACGAAATAAATCAAACAACGAATGATCTAATTGAATTTTACAAAAGTACGTTAGCATGAGGAGGTGGAAGATTGAGTGTAGAAGTATTAGTAGCTACCATGCATCAGAACGACACGAGCCTCATTCAGCAAATGAATCTACAATCTGACGCCATTATCATTAATCAAACAAACGAGTATAATTATGAAAAAATAATGAATCATTCAAACACAGTCCACATGTATTCTTTCGCAGAAAGAGGGGTTGGACTAAGTAGGAACAATGCCTTGATGCGGTCAACTGCCGATTATGCTTTACTAGCCGATGATGACATGGTTTATGTGGAACACTATCCAGAATTGGTTGAGAAAAGTTTTGAAAAGCATCCAGATGCAGATTTAATTATCTTTAATTTAGAAGAAGAAGAGCCTACTAGATATGTGATCCGTAAAGATTTTAGGGTTAGGAAAAGAAATTACATGCGCTTTGGAGCAGCACGGGTTGCTTTTCGCACGGATCGAATCAAGAAAAAAGGGATTTCTTTCCATCTTTTATTTGGTGGTGGAACTCCTCATAGTAATGGAGAAGATACCATCTTTTTGAAAGATTGTCTGGAGAAAGGTTTAAAAATTATCGCTGTACCGGTAACCATTGCCAAGTTAACAGAAGAACGCGAATCCACATGGTTTAAGGGGTATACAGAAAAATATTATCGTGATCGGGGAGCACTTTTTAAAGTGCTGTCGCCTATGTTTTATCACTTAGTAATTTTACAGTTTATCGTACGAAAATATAAAAAGAATCAAAACATGCCTTCTCGAACAAAACAATTTCAATATATGTTAGAAGGCGCAAATGAAATGAAAAATTAATCCTGGAGGTGACAAATGAAAAAACTGATTTACTTACTCGTTTTTTCAGTATTTTTAGGCACCCAGATATTGGCTCTTGATATTGGCTTTAAACTTTCTATGTATCGAATTTTGTTTTTAGGGGTATTTTGTATGTTTTCAGTCATGTTTATTAATAATGACCAACGTTTACGATTTTACCCAAAGAAGCTAAGCAGTACCTATACATTATTCTATACTCTTTGGTTGCTTTATTCTTTATTATCCGTAGTATGGAGTCAAAACTTAGCTGGTTGGACAAAAGCAAATATCTTCATAGGAATCGGTGTGTTTACGATAATCTTTATTCATTTATTTATAAAAGAGGAAAAAGATATCTTGAATTTATTCCGAAGCGTAGGAGCAGGGGTAGCCATTCATATTTTTATAGGTTTAGCTGAAATTATTACTGGCAAGTATCTATGGGCGAGTGACCATTTCATGACAAAGTATCGACCGGCTTCTCAAACCATTTTTTCGAGGATTCCTATTTCCATATATCCAAACCAAAATGATTATGCCACAATGTTGTTAATGGGGTCTTTTATAATTATATTTTTATTTCGAAATGCGAAGAGAGTTTATGCAAAGATCGGATATTTTATCTTACTAACACTCTGTTTTATGCTTATTTATCAAACAGAATCGCGTGGTAATCTTCTTGCTTTTTTCATAGGGATAGGGGCAATGTTATTGACATACTTCAGTAGGGTTATTACGAAAAAAGGTATTTTCCTTACCTTCATTACAGCAGGCGGACTAGGAACCATCTTCGTTATTGCAAGTGAAAGCATTCGTGGGAAAATAAGCGGAATAATTTCTCTTATTTCGGGAAATGTCATTTATGATAATAGCTCAAATATGACTAGAGTGAATTTAATAAAAAATGGTTTTTATTTTTTACGTGATACGCTAGGATTTGGTGTAGGAGCAGGCAATATTGAACATTGGATGAAGACGAATGCATTTTTTCAAGTGGGAGATAAGAGTAATATGCATAACTGGTGGATGGAAATCTTGACAGGATATGGGGTTTTCATATTTGTCTTGTATGTACTAGTCTATGCAAGCATGCTTCAAAGAGCCTACCAGTATTATCGATATAGCAAGGATGCATTTGTAAGAAATGCGTCTTTATCAATTATCGGTTACCTCGCAGCCTTTACACTTTCTTCCATATCGTCTGCGAGCAATATAATCAACGAATGGCAATGGGTGATATTCGGTATCATTATCGCGTTTTTCTCCTATTGTGAGTCCCTTGGAATAAAAAAAGAACAAGTAAGTTATATTACCCAGAAAAAAAATAATGAAATGATAAGAGATTTCGTAGGAGGCCAACATGGATAGCCATACATTAGTAAAAGAAATAAAAAGGTTACTGATAACAAATAAAAAACGAGCTTTGCTTTTTGCCATTGTTTTCTCTTTGTTATTATTTGCTATGCAACTAGTACCCATAATAACGACGCAAATTAGTTTAAGAAATAGTGATAATGAAAAAACTTCAGAAACTGCTGATTCAGAAAATCCAGCGATTTTTGAAATGTACATTGAGTATGAAAATGGCAGTGTCTATACAAATACTTTGCTTCTTGAGGAAGCAATGAAAACAGATGCAAATATTCAAGCAGCTGAAGAAGCAACAGGTGTTGAAATTAGTGATTTAATAGAAATGGAAGAAAAAACGAACTATCCAAAAACAGCTCGTGATCGTGGTGTGTTAGGAGCTTCTCGTAATGAAGCATCGAATATTTGGGTGTTTAGTTCACGGGTTGGAACTGAGAAAGAGAATCTTGCTGTAGTTAAGTTTTTCTATGAGTTAGTAGAGACTGACGGATTAGACTTGCTGAACAATAAAGAAACGTACATTATTTCCGAACCAAGAATTTTAACAGACGAAGACTTATCAAATCCTGAATCACTTGTAACTCAAAATGAGAAAGTTGTGACATTTAACATTAAAAATCTAGTGATTTCAGCTGGGATTTCGATAGTAGGCGGCATTATGGCTGCAGTATTCCTTCTTTTCTTGCAGCCATTCTTTAATAAAAAAATAAAGTATGCATTTAATTACAATTGGAATGAAGAGGATATTTTTGTTATGGTTGAAAGCGAGAATCAAGCTGGATTGGAAAGAGCCGTATTATTACCCCAATCTACAAATAAAGTATTATTGGTACAAGAGAAGAATGAAAAACTCGATTTGTCTTCCTATAGCGAAAAGGGATTGCAAATTATTGATGATATTACCAAGTTAAATCTAGATAAAGAAGTCGATGAAGTTGTTATCCTTATTCAACCTGACGTAACTGACAGGACTTGGTACAATGAACAACGTGAATTATTAAAAGTTTATAGAAAGCCATTGAAGGTTATCCAAGTTAACGATGGAATTTTATAGAGGTAGTAAATAAAATGAAAAAAGATTTAGTATCCATTGTCACACCTGTGTACAATGCTGAACCATTTATTGAAAGAACGATTCGTTCAGTTATGAATCAGACTTATCAAGAATGGGAACACATACTAGTGGATGATTGTTCTCCAGATAATAGCGAAGAAGTAATTCGAGGATTGATGAAAGAAGATCCTCGAATTAAATATGTCAAATTATCTGAAAATCAAGGTGCTGCAGTAGCTCGTAATACAGGAATCGAACACGCAGACGGCCAATATATTGCGTTTATTGATAGTGATGACGTCTGGAAATCACATAAGTTAGAGAATCAACTGAACTTTATGAATAAAAATGAATATGGGTTTACCTATACAAACTTTGAACAAATTTCAGAAGGAGGCGAGATGCTGAATCCTTCAGTTCCTCTTCCTAAACGCTTGAATTACACAGCTTTGTTAAAGAATACAGCCATTGCCTGTTCAACTGTTGTTATTAATAGAGAAATAATTGGTGACTTTAGAATGCCACTGGTTCGCAAAGGACAGGATACAGCAACTTGGTTAAAAATATTGCGAAACCATCCATATGCTTATGGACTTGATGAGGTCTTAGGACAATATAGACAAGTTAAAGGGTCTATTTCCAGTGACCGTCTAGGGGCACTTAAGCGTACATGGAATACTTATTATCGAATAGAAAAATTACCCTTACCAAAAGCAATTTATTATTTTTGCTTTTATGTTTTTAATGCTATAAGAAGAAGAGTTTAAAAAAAGCCAAACTAGGCGATAAAGTCCATATAATTGTGTAAAAGATAAAAGGCCATGTAAACGCCCTTTTACGGTACAATGTTTTTAACCACAAAAACATACCCAGGAGGACTTTACACGACCCAAGTACATTTTACACTGAATAACGAAGAGATTCAAAGTATTATTGAACATTCGGTAAAAGATGATGTTTCTAAAAATATTTTAACCACCGTCTTCAACCGATTGATGGAAAATCAACGAACGGAATATATTCAAGCCGATGACTATGAACGTTCAGAAAGTCGTCAGAGTCAAAGAAACGGCTATTATGAGCGAGACTTTACGACTCGTGTGGGTACACTCGAATTAAAAGTTCCTAGAACACGTGATGGTGAATTTTCACCGACGGTGTTTGAGCGTTATCAGCGAAATGAAAAAGCACTACTCGCTTCCATGTTGGAGATGTATGTTTCAGGTGTTTCTACTCGTAAAGTCTCTAAAATCGTTGAAGAACTGTGCGGAAAATCTGTATCCAAATCTTTTGTTTCTAGTCTTACTGAACAGTTAGACCCAATGGTCAACGAATGGCAGAACCGTTCGCTTTCAGAGACAAACGATCCTTTCCTGATGACTGATGTTCTCTATATAAAGATTAGAGAAGATAATCGAGTGCTTTCTAAGAGCTGCCACATTGCGATTGGAATAACCAAAGATGGTGACCGTGAAATCATTGGCTTCATGATTCAAAATGAAGAAAGTGAGGACACATGGTCAAGCTTCTTTGAGTACTTAAAAGAACGAGGTTTACAAGGAACGGAGCTCATCATTTCTGATGCTCATAAAGGGTTAGTGTCCGCTATTCGAAAATCATTTACCAATGCAAGTTGGCAGAGATGTCAGGTTCATTTTCTAAGAAACATCTTCCGTTCTATCCCAAAAAAGAACTCAAAAGTGTTTAGAGAAGCGGTAAAAACAATCTTTAAGTTTACGGATATTGAACTCGCTCGGACAGCTAAGGATGCCTTAGTCGCCGAATATATTGACCAAGTTAAATATAGAAAAGCCTGTGAAACATTGGATAATGGCTTCGAAGATGCCTTTCAATACACGGTTATCGGGCATGGCCATAACCGCCTAAAAAGTACGAACCTTCTTGAAAGACTGAACCAGGAAGTACGCAGAAGAGAAAAGATTATTCGGATCTTTCCGAACCGCGCTTCAGCTAATCGATTAATTGGAGCAGTTCTTATGGACCTCCATAACGAATGGCTCAGTTCTACAAGAAGATACATTAAATTTGAACAGTAAGAAACAGTTGAAACATTGTATAGTATTTTACACAGGATTATGGACTTGACTAACTAGAGAGGCTAAATAGTATCTTTATATTAATTTAATATAAAAGTTCATGATAACATGTTAAAATGCTATTATTGAAATTTTATATTTTTTTAGAAAAACGAGGTGGAAATGAATTGTCTTCCAATGATTTTCGAACTGGAATGTTATTTAGTGCAATGGGAAAATACTCCAATGTAATTATCCAACTTGGAGTTAATGCGGTTTTATCACGCTTGCTAACTCCGGCTGATTACGGTGTCGTTTCGATTGTACAAATATTTATTGAATTTTTTAATTTACTTGCAGATATGGGATTTGGTCCGGCAATCATCCAAAATAAAAAATTAACCGATCATGATGTCCAAGTGATATTTCGTTTCTCAATTGGTTTTGCTTCGCTTTTAGCAGTTATTTTTATGTTCTTGGGATTTCCGGTAAGTATTTTTTATGATAATACAGTCTATATACCGATATTTGTCATATTAGGCTTGTCAGTATTCTTTTTTGCTTTGTTAGTAGTGCCAAAAGCAGTCATTCAAAAGAGAAAAGACTTTAAAGCAGTAAATACAATTTTAATTTTTACTGGAATTATTAAAGGAATAATCTCAATTATCTTAGCGTTTTTTGGTTTTAAATACTATGCGATTATTATCGGTAGTTTAGTTCAGGCAATAATGAATTTTCTGTTTTACTATAGTAAAACAAAAATATCGCCTAAAGTGGCTTTTTCTTATGAGCCAATTAAAAAAATATGGGCATTTTCTCGTAATCAATTTGGCTTTAACTTTATTAATTACTTTTCAAGAAATTTTGACAGTATTTTGATTGGACGGGTGTTCACAGAAGGAGCTTTAGGATATTATAATAAATCCTATCAATTATCTCTTTATCCGAACACTATTTTAGCGGGTGTCATCACTCCTGTTATTCAACCGATTATGTCTGAATATGAGAACCGAAAAGATGTTATAAAAGACACTTATCTAAAAATAACACGTATTCTCGCAAATCTTGGGGTACCGATTTCTGTTTTTTGTTACTTTGCTGGTCGAGAAATTATCTTGTTCATTTTTGGTGGCCAATGGGAGAATAGTGTGCTTTCGTTCCAAATTTTAGCAGTATCTATTTGGGTTCAAATGATTGCAAGTAGTTCAGGTGCATTTTATCAGTCTACTAATCGTACAGACTTGCTATTGTTCTCCGGGATCCAGTCAATGATTTTAAATGTTGCTTCTATTGCATTGGGTGTTTACTTAGGTAGTATCGAAACAGTTGCAGCAATGGTCGTTGTTTCATTTTCTATTAACTTTTTAGTGAACAATTACTTGCTGATGTATAAAATTTTTGATTCTGGTTTTTTTGAACTTCTAAAGGAATTGGTAAAGCCCCTTATTATTGGTTTATTACAAGTGGTCGCTTTTCTAGTTCTGCCAGAACTGCCATTTTCTATCTTTATTAATTTAATGATTAAGGGAATTATTTTTGTTATTACTTTTTTTATTGGATTGTTATTCACCGGACAATGGAAGGAAATGTTAAGAGTAATCAAAAAATAGAAAAATGCTGCTCTCGTCTTTCAATAGGTGAGAGTTTTTTTATCTGTAAACATTTCATTTTATATAGATGTAAGGCTTTTTTTTATGGTACACTAGTTCTGTTATTATTATAAATTGGAGGTATGCGAAGACAATGAGGGGAAGAAAACTAGCTACTTTGTTAACTAGTGTGTTGCTAGGCTTTCAAGCTGTTATGCCGGTTCCTGCTGCACTTGCATCAGAGGTAAATTCGGCAATTAGTGAAGAAGAAGATAAGATTGATTTATCTTATTTGGCCATAGATTACGACGGAAAAGAACAACTTGTGTCAATTGATGATGAAACTGAATTGCATTTATTAGGTTGGAAAGATGAAGAAAAAAATATTGTCTTGGTAGAAGTAATCAGGAATCATGAGGATTCTAAAGAATCGATTTCTTTAGAAGTAATGATTGCTGAGGATGAAGTAATAGAATTAGAGACAGAGTTTGAAGAAATTAGTCGTGTTAAAATTAAGGATTCCGATACATTTGTTACTGAAACGATTTCTCCACTGATAACGTTAGAAACAACGATTCCAGTTGAAAAGAATGAAAATGGAACAGTAAAAGAGCAAATTGTGATTGTTGATGAAGAAGGGACTATTTTACAAAGAAAGCTTCCTTATCAATATGGTCTAGTAAAAAATGAAGAAAAAACAGCTATATCTGAAGAAGAATATAATCAGCTGAATCAAGACGTTCCTGACATTGAAGAACCGATTGATGAAGAAGTAGAAGAAGATATACAGGAAGATGTGGAAGAAGACCTGGAAGAGACTGAAATTGAAGAAGAGACACCAGAGGAAGAAACAAGTTCAGATGTTGAAGAAGTAGAAGAAGTAGAAGAGACAAATGAACCTCAAATCAGTACGTTTTCTGCAACTACAGCTAAAAGTACTTCCTTAATTGAGTACTCTACTCATATTCAAAGTGCAGGATGGTCTGCAACAGTAGGAGATGGAAAAACATCTGGTACACAAGGCAAGGAAAAACGTTTAGAAGCAATCAAAATCAAAACGAATATTGCAAATCTTGGAGTAAGTTATTCAACTCACGTTGAGAAAATAGGCTGGCTTCCTCAAGTATCCAACAATGCATTGAGTGGAACAGAAGGCCAAGCAAAACGTCTTGAAGCGATTAAAATTAATTTAACAGGTACTGAAGCTAAGAACTATGATATTTATTATCGTGTACATGCGGAATCATACGGATGGTTAGGTTGGACAAAGAATGGAGAACCAGCTGGAACAGAGGGATTATCGAAACGATTAGAAGCAATTGAAATAAAAATTGTGCCTAAAGGACAACAAGCTCCTGGAAGTATTAATAACTCATTTATTAAAGACACTCGAATCACGTCTCCTGTTATTACATATAGTACATATGTAGAAGGACAGAAGTGGCAAAAAGAAGTTTCAGATGGTGAGTTAAGTGGGACAAGCGGAATTGCTAAGAGAATAGAAGCAATTCAAGTTAAAATACAGAACTTGCCTGGGGTGGATGTACGTTATTCTACACATATGCAGACTCGTGGGTGGATGGGCTGGACAAACAGTACAACCATTAACGGCCTGCCAGGTAGCAATAAACGTCTAGAAGCAATCAAATTGGAACTGACTGGCTCGAACGCAGGCAATTACGACATTTATTATCGTGTACATGTACAGAACCTGGGGTGGTTAGGCTGGGCAAAAAATGGTGCTCCTGCTGGATCCGAAGAATATGGGTATCGAGCAGAAGCAATTGAAGTGAAAGTAGTTCCAAAAGGAAGTACCTTTAACCAAGGCGGAGCGGCTTACCAGGTAAAGGATATGACATCGGTTGTTTATTCTTCTCATGTGCAAACTCTTGGCTGGCTTGTCACATCTAAAGATGGAAAAGCGAATGGCACGGTAGATCGTGCTTTACGAATGGAAGCAATCAAAATTTCTTTAAATTATGATCAATATTCAGGTGGGATTACTTACCGCACTCATGTTGAAAGTCATGGTTGGATGAATTCAGTATCTAATGGGCAAATAAGTGGTACTGAAGGCCAGGCAAAACAAATTGAAGCGATTGAAATTAATCTAACGGGTGAAATTGCTAAACACTATGATGTTTACTATCGCGTTCATTCTCAAAACTACGGCTGGTTAGGTTGGGCAAAAAATGGTATGTCAGCTGGGACAGAGGGAATGAAAAAGCGTGTTGAGAACATTGAAATCAAGTTGGTTGAAAAAGGATTAACCGGCCCTGCAGTAGATGCAAACAAAGCATTTAAGAAATATGCACCGAAGGTTGTCTTTATTGATGTTGGCCATGGCGGCTCAGATAGTGGAGCAAACTATTACGGTGTGAAAGAAAAAGACTTGAATATGCAAATTGCGAAGCGAGTTGAAAAACATTTGAAAGCCGCAGGATTTAAAGTAATCTTGTCTCGTACTTCAGATGTCTATATTGATCACTCAACTGAACGTTCAAGAATGGCAAATGCATCGGGAGCTGATATTTTTATTAGTCTACATAATAATGCTATGCCAAATAATGCAAATGTGAACGGGATTGAAACGTTCTGGTATCAATATGATCCGGAGTATCAACCAGTTATCAATAAAAATATGCATAATGATCCGACTCGGTTAAAAGAAAGTCAAAAATTAGCTGAAGCGGTCCAGAGTGCTTTGATTTCTTCTACAGGAGCTTTTAATCGTGGAGTTCAGAGAGAAACATTCGCTGTGCTACGAGAAACAAGTATTCCTGCAATTTTAGTAGAATTTGGTTTCATGAGTAATCTAACAGAATTGAATAAGCTACAAACTAGCAGTTATCAAGAAACTTTAGCAAAAGCACTGACAAATGGTGTCGTTAAATATTTTAACTAAATAATCCTTCCTCATATTGTTACGGAAATTCGTCCAATATGAGGATTTTTTTATTACAATTGCATTACATAAGTTTAAATAAAAACATTTTGTCTTATAATCTATATGTATCAAAATTAGGGAGGCAATTAAATACAGATGAAGAATAAAAAGTTATTAATGTCATTGGGCGTTGTATTAACTACTAGTAATATATTATTCAGTTCCATTAGTCCAGTTCTTGCTATTGAGAATAGCGGAATAGAAAGTAGTGAAGCTACAGAAACTATTGAAGAAATAGAAGAGCCAGCTGAAGTTACTGATGAAGAAGTAGTAGAAGAGGAAGAGACTGAAGAGGTCGAATCACAACCGGAAGAAGCTGAGGAAGTAATTGAGGAAGAAATACCGCTAGAGGAGCCATTGGAACCTGCTGAATCGGAAGAAATGATCGAAGAAGAAACGATTGAACCGGAGATCGTTACAGAAGAAGCTGTTGAAATAGAAGTAGAAGAACCGAAAGAGACCGAAGAAGAAACAGAAATGATAGATGATTTACCTAATTATCCAGAATACAATCAAGAGGAAATTTATCAATTAGCGATGGAAATCATGGAACAAGATCTTCAATCAAAGAATAATATTTCTAAGATGAGAGCTTTTTCATCAGGAATTCCACATGTCGATAGTTTTTTAGAAAAAATAGTTCCCTATGCAATTGAAAATAGTATTACCTCAGGAATCCTGCCATCCATCACAATCGCTCAAGGAGCCTTGGAGTCAGCTTGGGGATTAAGTGGTTTAGCAGTAAATGCGAATAATTTATTTGGAATAAAAGCTTCTGATGATTGGAAAGGTCAAGTGTATAATGTTATCACAAAAGAATATATAAACGGAAAATGGATTGAGATAGTAGCTCCATTTAGAAAGTATAATAATTGGCTAGGAAGTATAAATGACCATGGAGACTTCTTTACTAGTACAGCATGGCGAAAAGAAAATTATAAACATGTGGTTGGGGAGAAAGACTATCAAAAGGCTGCAAAAGCTTTACAAGCTGCTGGATATGCAACTGATCCTGATTATCCTGCTAAGTTAATTTCGATTATTCAAAGCTATGGTTTAGACAAATATGACCGTGTACCGATTTTGAATGTTAGCTATCATATGGAGAATTTCGGTTGGATTAATAAAGTAGGAGCGGATTTATCTTTAGGGCATGTAGGAGATAATCTTCGTCTTGAGGATCTAAACCTATCTTTCCCTAATGATCCAAACTTAAGTATTAATTTTTCCGCACATATTCAACAAAGTGGATGGATTAATAATATTAAAGAGAATAAATCAGTTGGAAATGTAGGAAAAAGCTTAAGAATGGAAGCTCTTAAGATTAACCTAACAGGTAATAATGCCAAAAATTATGATATTTTTTATCGTACTTATTCTGAATCAATTGGCTGGTCTGCATGGGCAAAGAATGGCGAAGCAGCTGGGACAGAAGGCTATGCAAAAAAAATTCAGTCTCTAGAAATAAAACTTGCTTGGAAAGGCGACAATCCAGTAAATACTTCGGGTACTGCTTTCAGGAATTTTACAGAACCACAAATAAGTTATTCAAGCCAGCTACAGTATGATGGTTGGACATCGTTTGTATTTGATGGTGCTTTATCTGGTACCGTCGGTAAAAGCCGCAGAATGGAATCAGTTAAAATTAATCTTCCATCTCAACCTTTTTCTGGAGGTATTGAGTATCAGTCTCATGTAGAAAAATATGGCTGGATGTCAAAAGTTTCCAACGGCCAAATAAGTGGAACAGTTGGTGAAGCTAAAAGACTAGAAGCAATTAAAGTGAATTTAACTGGAGAAATGGCAAAACAATACGATATTTATTATCGAACACATGTACAAAATTTTGGATGGACTGGTTGGGCAAAAAATGGCACTCCTTCTGGATCAGAAGGAGTGGCTAAAAGATTAGAAGCCATTCAAATCAAGCTAGTTAAAAAAGGGAAAACAGCACCTGGTTCTACTAGCAATGCATTTTATAAATGATTTATTAAAAACCTTCTCTGGAAATTAAAATGGACCCTATAGAATGGACACTAAAAAAAGTGCCCTTCTATAGGGTTCGTTTTTGTATACTTATGATAGAGGAAAATACGTTGACGTTTGAATTGAAGTAGTATTGCTTCATTCATTAAACCACAATTCATATTAACTGCACTACGTGCAGAAAGGAGCCGCTAAATGTCAAAGTTAATCTTTACATCGGAACAAATTCGAGTTTTGAGAAGAAATCCGTACGTTAAAAATGTATCAGAGAAAAGCATTACTTATTCCGATGAATTCAAACGCCATTTTGTTTCAGAATCATTGGATTCAAAAACGGCTAAACAAATATTTATTGAAGCAGGATTTGATCCAGAAATGCTTGGTGAAAGCCGGATAAAAGCATTCGCTAAGAAATGGCGAAAAAGATATCGTGATAATGGTGTTTTGGCATTGAAAGACACTCGACAAAACCGTTCAGGCAGACCGCGAAAGACTGAACGAACACCTGAACAACAAATTGAAAAGTTACAAGCTAAAATTTCATTATTAGAGCAGGAAAATGAATTGTTAAAAAAATCAGAATGGAGCGAAAGGAGGCTAGAAAACAGCGAAAAGACTAGTGAAACCTTCGCAAGAATCCATAGAATGAAAACAGATGGTTCATACACCGGAACGATTATGGATGCATGTGTGTTTTGCAATAGTTTTGTACACAAGATTGCAAAGAAAAGTACACAATTTTGCCACCCGATATTTCCGTTATTTTGATGTATTTGATAGCGCGTTTTTCAGCCGGTAACTCTCGCCAGTAAAACTTAAAATATGCGCATGATGAATCAAGCGATCCACCAGTGCAGCCGTTAACCGAGGGTCAACGAAAACACGGTTCCATTGGCTGAATTCCAGGTTCGATGTAATGATGATGCTTTTCGTTTCATACCAATCACTGATGAGCTGAAAGAGCAGCTCAGAGCCTTCCTTCGTGAACGGGACATAGCCCATCTCGTCGAGTATGACACATTTTACTTTATCAAACCGTCTCTTAAACTGCTCGAGGGTGTGATCCCGCCAGTGTTTTTCCAGTTCTATCACAAGGTCAGACACACGCAGGAACCTCGTTTCATAACCCAATTCACACGCCTTGCGTCCAAGACCAATCGCTAAATGAGTTTTTCCCGTTCCCGGAGAACCGACTAAAACGACATTCTCAGCCCTCTGAATAAAGGCACAGGATTCTAACTCGATACGCGTTTCTGCCGTTGGCAGCTTGATGTGCGGGTGCCATTCGTACCCCCCCAAGGACTTTCGCGAAGGGAATTTAGCACTTTTCTGAAACCGTTCTATTTTCGCTGCTTCCCGACAACTTATTTCATGTCGGAGTAAGTTGATTAAGAAGGTTTCTTTTGAATCATACTCAATCTCTCCCACCCGTCTTGCCACATGCGACAGGTGCAGTGACTTACATAATTCTTCCAACTCATTCCCCAATTAGTTTTCCCCCTTTGTCAGTTTATCGTAGGCAGACCATCTGACTTCATAAGGATCCACGCCTTCTGAGCGTTCCCCAACTAGTTCAAAAAAACGCTCATTAATGGTTGTCATATCGTTGTGTGGCAACAACTCTAGAAGCTCTGAAATCCGGTCGTAGCGCACACGCAAGTCCTCTGTGTTTAAGTAGTGCTGGATTCTACCAGGCAAGTATTTCCAGTATCGTGAATAAGGAACGGTATTTAGTTTCCGGCGCCAATCCCTCAGGATCATTTCCCAGGGGATTTTGCGAGATTTCCCCATGTAGGGACGATTCCCCTCGTCAATAATCTCACCATTTCCAGAAACGATTTGATACTTATCCCATGTCAGGCGTGCCGTGAGCAGAGAATGGTTCCTTGCCCGCGGAATATGGATTCTGGTCTTATCCAACACGATTTCGTTGTACTTGTTCGAAGTCACCGCTAACTCTCTCCTCACCGGATAATCATGATCAGGAAGCGCCCAAAGGGCAGCCCCTTCTTCTACCCACAACTCTTCAATCAGTGACGGTTTTTCATGGTGCTGGCGGTTCCGATCTTTCAGAAGTTGTGTATAAAGATCCTTGTTTAAAGATTCATAATCCGCCATGCGAGGAGCGGTTGGAAAGAAGTTATACCGTACGTAGCCGACTTTGTTTTCCACACTTCCTTTTTCATTCCCACTTCTCGGATTACAGACTTGTGTGTGGAAGCCGTAATGGTTGGCAAACTGCTGAAAGCCATCGGTCAATTGCGCTTGTTCGAACTTCGATTTGGTCTCCTTGACCGCCGTTGACATGTTATCAATGCGGATGTTTTTAGGGACGCCATCCGCTTGACTGAAGAGCTGTTTCATACCCTCAAGCAGGCATTCTTGATTTTCGGAGGGAAGGGCGACGGCAAATCCCGCATTACTATACGGAAACGACATAACCAACACCTTGACGTCTTTAAGTTCTCCTTTATGTTCCACTTCCATGGTACCAAAGTCTAGCTGCGCATCGGCAGGAGGGTGTTCCAACCGTTCACTTCCATCATCCACGCCGCCTTCTACATGGGTCACATGCCATTCTTGAACGAACATACAAACCGTGCGATAAGACCCAGTAAAACCAATTGCCTTTAATTCCTTAAGGAATTGCACTGTCGTCCGACGTTTTTTCTTCGTCAGCCTAGCATCCTCTGCCAGCCATGAACTAACAATGTCACCCCATTTGTCATCGTACATCATTCCTTTTTTTAAATGAATAACATCAAGCGGTAATGGGTCATCGTCCGCATATCTTTTAGCCGTTCGCCAATTGATTTTTAAATCTTTTCGGATCTTGTCTACCGAATATCCGTGATTATTTCTTAAGTTTTTGATAGTATTAATGTCAGTCATTGTCAGCATCCTCTCAACCTCCATGTTTAGCTTCGACACTAAAACATTAAAGGTTTATCGGGTGGCTGGCAATGATTTTTTACACTGCACAACTCTGCACTTTTACACTGCAAAGTTGTGTACTTTTATTCTGCCACAAACAGCATGTGAAACGCTGGAGGTTTCTCGCTCAGGTTATTACAATTATTTGAAGGGTTCAGCCCAGAGAAACGTACGAGAAGAGGAAGATCAGGCTTGGAGAGTCCCAATTGAAAACGCCTATAGCTACCGTGGTTACAAGAAAGGCTCTCGTAGTATTGTCATGTATTTCAAGAATATTCTAGGAATGACAGTCAATCGTAAAAAGGTCCAGCGCTTGATGAGGAAATTTCATATTTTCTGCCCCATTCGTAAAGCGAACCCCTATAAGAGAATGGCGAAAGCTACCAAAGAACACCACACTGTTGAGAATAAATTGGAGCGTCAATTTGTCCAAGGAATAGCTCATAAAGTTCTCTTAACTGATATCACTTATTTACCTGGAGCCAATGGGTTTATGGGTTATTTGTCGACCATTAAAGACGGCACGACGAAAGAGATACTCGCTCACTATGTATCTGATAACCTAAAACTAGCTATCTCATTAACTACCATTGATGTATTAATGAGCGCCCACGGCGCAACGTTACACAAGGATGCCTTTATCCATTCAGATCAGGGCGTGCACTATACGAGTCCTAAATTCCATAAGAAGTTGGCGGATAATGACTTAGGACAGTCCATGTCTAGAAGAGGTAATTGTTGGGACAACGCTCCTCAAGAGTCGTTCTTTGGTCATTTGAAAGATGAAATGGGGTATAAAAGTTGTGTCCATTTAGAAGAGTTACGAGCAATAGTAGATGATTACATAGACTACTATAATAATGAACGGGGACAATGGAACCTAAAAAAATTGCCTCCTGTTCATTACAGGGAGCAATTTTTATCGGGTGTTGCATAAGGTCTTTTTTTTAATGTCCTTGACACAGGGTCCATTTCAAATAGAGAGGGTTTCTTTTTAACCTTCATTGACTAATCGTAAATTTTCGGTAAAATAAATGTAAATCTCGTGCAGTAGAAAGGGTTTGAATCAGCTATTGAAAGCTAAAAGTAACAAGAAGAATTTCTTTAAGAATCTTATTTTTACTATTTTATGTGGTATGACTGTTTCTTTAGTATCAGTGTTTTTTTTACAATTTTTTCATTTTCAATTTGATTTTAACAAAGCAGTTGGATTTCTTGACTATCAAACAAAGTTAAGTCTCCTACAAGCAATAATCATGTTCATTTTATATATGTGGTTTTATTTTTTAACTGTTTCCAATGCATTTTCATCTGTTGTCCTATTATTTTTTACTGCGATTATTGGAATCGGTACACAACAAAAATCACTTTATAGAGGAGAACCTCTGTATCCTTCAGACATTTACTTCTTAAAGGACTTTACCTTTTTATTAGAGATGGTAGATGTTGGAATTGTTATCAGTGTTGTCGCTGTATTTATTGCTTTGATAGTAAGTCTTGTTTTATATTTCAAAAAA
This sequence comes from Jeotgalibaca ciconiae, assembly GCF_003955755.1. Classification (NCBI taxonomy): domain Bacteria; kingdom Bacillati; phylum Bacillota; class Bacilli; order Lactobacillales; family Carnobacteriaceae; genus Jeotgalibaca; species Jeotgalibaca ciconiae. The sequence continues at coordinate 2,149,608 of NZ_CP034465.1, forward strand.
AGAAGGAAACCTCACTTAACGAAGAATTTAAAAATAACTCGTATTGTCAGTTTTGCTGTTACAACTTTATTACTATTTTATATTTATCAATTTAATCAACCAGGAAATAAAGTAAAAGCAATCTTTAACGACCATGTAGAATGGATTTCCTATAGTCAAGAGAGAAATTATAGCCAAAATGGAGTAGTTTCCGGCTTGATGTACAACTTAAAATCTCCTGCGGTAAACCGTCCAGATGGATACAGTAAAGAAAAAATCCAAGAATTATTTGAAAAATACAGCAATGAAGCAAATGCAATAAACAGTACACGAACCGATTCACTAAGTGATTACAATGTTGTATTTGTCATGAATGAAACTTTTTCAGACCCTTTAAGAATTGAAGGCATGAGCATTTCTGAAGATCCGATGCCTTTATACCGAGAGTTGATTAAAAGTAATGTATCTGGACAAGCACTCTCACAAGGATATGGTGGTGGTACTGCTAATATAGAATTTGAAGCGTTGACGGGTATTTCACTTGAACCCTTATCTTCAAATATAACGACGCCGTTCATTCAACTAAGCGGGCAGATGAAAGACTTACCTACAATTGTAGATACCATGAAAGAAAATAATCTTAACCTTACTGCCATTCATCCATATAATACAACTATGTATAAACGATTAGAGAACTATCAATCATTAGGCTTTGATAATTATCTATTTCAAGATGACATGAAGTATACAAATCGAATTGACGAAAATACATTTATATCAGATGAAGCTGCTTATAAAGAAGTTCTTGAAGTTATCAATTCGTCCGGGGAGAAGGATTTTGTTCATTTAGTTACGATGCAAAATCATAAACCTTTTGTACACAAATACGAAGAGGTAGAATTTACGGTTGAAGGCGCTCCTTACAACTTAGAAGTTGCGCATTATGCCAAAGGGATTCAATATAGTGACTATGCCTTAGATCAATTTTTGAGAGAAATAGATACACTTGATGAGAAAACAATCGTTGTTTTTTGGGGAGATCATTTACCGTCCTTTTATGGAAATGAACTTTTTGAACGGAATGGACATGTGACTATGCATGAAACACCTTTAATGTTCTATACAAACTTTTCAGAAGATACAAGAGATATTGGAACGATTAGTCCTATGTTTTTTATTGGTCATGTCTTGGAGCAAGCTAATGCACCTGTTAGTCCTTTTGTGGCTCTTTTACAGAAACTTGAAGTGGTTTTACCCGCTTTTGAAAAAGGCATCTATTTAGAAAGAGAAACGAAACTTCAATATGACCGTGAAAATTTGAAGCCCTCCACTCAGTTATTGCTAAATGAGTATGATATGATTTTATATGATATTACAACGGGCAAGAATTATAGTAGAGAACTAGGTTTTTACTAAAAGAGATTAAAAAGTCTAGCTTTGTCGCACTCGAACAAATAGTGACAAAGCAGGCTTTTTTAGCTCTATCATTTCTGGTGTTGGTGCCTCGGAAGGAATTTCTTTTGGAATGGCCGGGTTTGCTTGTAAGAAGCCCTGGAACCGCCTGAATCCAAGGTATTCAGGCTTTCAAGCCTCAAAGGGAGCGTAAGCGCTGAAGCGCGACTCTCCCTAATTCGCATTGAATTCTCTGCATGGCTACAAGCAACCCCTATTCCGTCAGAAATTTTAACATGGGCTTATACAATTCTAACAACACTAAAAAATAAAGAGCCGCTTTTTTTGTAGAAAAATATGTAGCTTATAAACTTGGAAAAGATTATAATTATATTAATTGTTCAAAGTGAAAAGTGAAAAGTGAAAAGTGAAAAGTGAAGATATGCTCCTGATTAAAAAACTGTCTATCGCTAGATAGCTTTTTAGTCAGGAGTTAATTACGCACATAATTAGAGTAGAATCGGAGGCAAAAAAATGTTTCTATTGTTAATAAGATTTTGCTTATTAATATTAGTGTTTTTTGGACTATTTCAATTAGTATCAAACAAAACAACTATAAAGAAAGCTTATATTCCATTTGTGGTAATGATGGGAATTGGAATGACAATGTTTATTGCTGGATTAGTTAATCTTATGCAAGAAATATCGATAGTCATTCTGTTCTATTCAGTCTATCAAGTCATACATACATTTATAATAAATAAAAATTACGAAATTTTAAAGAGTACGGAAATCTATTTTTTTATAGTTGTCAGTTTGATTTTTGTATTATTATTTCAGTCAAGTCCATAATCCTGTGTAAAATACTATACAATGTTTCAACTGTTTCTTACTGTTCAAATTTAATGTATCTTCTTGTAGAACTGAGCCATTCGTTATGGAGGTCCATAACGAATGGCTCCAATTAATCGATTAGCTGAAGCGCGGTTCGGAAAGATCCGAATAATCTTTTCTCTTCTGCGTACTTCCTGGTTCAGTCTTTCAAGAAGGTTCGTACTTTTTAGGCGGTTATGGCCATGCCCGATAACCGTGTATTGAAAGGCATCTTCGAAGCCATTATCCAATGTTTCACAGGCTTTTCTATATTTAACTTGGTCAATATATTCGGCGACTAAGGCATCCTTAGCTGTCCGAGCGAGTTCAATATCCGTAAACTTAAAGATTGTTTTTACCGCTTCTCTAAACACTTTTGAGTTCTTTTTTGGGATAGAACGGAAGATGTTTCTTAGAAAATGAACCTGACATCTCTGCCAACTTGCATTGGTAAATGATTTTCGAATAGCGGACACTAACCCTTTATGAGCATCAGAAATGATGAGCTCCGTTCCTTGTAAACCTCGTTCTTTTAAGTACTCAAAGAAGCTTGACCATGTGTCCTCACTTTCTTCATTTTGAATCATGAAGCCAATGATTTCACGGTCACCATCTTTGGTTATTCCAATCGCAATGTGGCAGCTCTTAGAAAGCACTCGATTATCTTCTCTAATCTTTATATAGAGAACATCAGTCATCAGGAAAGGATCGTTTGTCTCTGAAAGCGAACGGTTCTGCCATTCGTTGACCATTGGGTCTAACTGTTCAGTAAGACTAGAAACAAAAGATTTGGATACAGATTTTCCGCACAGTTCTTCAACGATTTTAGAGACTTTACGAGTAGAAACACCTGAAACATACATCTCCAACATGGAAGCGAGTAGTGCTTTTTCATTTCGCTGATAACGCTCAAACACCGTCGGTGAAAATTCACCATCACGTGTTCTAGGAACTTTTAATTCGAGTGTACCCACACGAGTCGTAAAGTCTCGCTCATAATAGCCGTTTCTTTGACTCTGACGACTTTCTGAACGTTCATAGTCATCGGCTTGAATATATTCCGTTCGTTGATTTTCCATCAATCGGTTGAAGACGGTGGTTAAAATATTTTTAGAAACATCATCTTTTACCGAATGTTCAATAATACTTTGAATCTCTTCGTTATTCAGTGTAAAATGTACTTGGGTCATGTAAAGTCCTCCTGGGTATGTTTTTGTGGTTAAAAACATTGTACCGTAAAAGGGCGTTTACATGGCCTTTTATCTTTTACACAATTATATGGACTTTATCAAATATGAATTAAGGAATAAAAATATAAAAGTAATAGATTCTCAAACCATAGACAGTATTATGAATAATAAAAATGAATTTCTTCTTATCACTTTAAAAGAAGATCCATTAAATTTAGAGTATTTAAATGAAAACAACTTAACTAATCAAGGTAAAATAATACGCATGAATTCGGGAGAATAGAAATGAAAAAAACACTTATTGTTATTCCCGCATTGAATCCTAAACCTAGTTTTATTAGCTATGTGGAGGAGCTGATTCAAGCAGGCTTTAAAAATATTTTAGTGATCAATGATGGAAGTGATTCAAAGTACGATTCTATTTATAATCAGATTAACGATAAGGAAGAATGTACTGTATATAAACATGCTGTGAATTTAGGTAAAGGCCGGGCTCTTAAAAATAGTATTAATTACTTCTTGAATTTGCCAGATTACAGAGAATACACAGGAATCATAACGGTAGACTCAGATGGGCAACATACTGTTGGAGATGTTGTCCAATTAGATAAAGCAATGCTGCTGGATTCAAATAAAATATATTTTGGTTCTAGAGATTTTAATGAAGAAGATATCCCTTTTAAAAGTCGCTTAGGAAATAAATTAACTACTTTTCTTTTTTGGATGTTATACGGAAAAAAGATAAGAGATACGCAAACTGGTTTACGGGGAATACCAACATCATTCGTATCCTCATTTATTGGTTTAAAAGGAGAAAGATTCCAGTATGAAATGAATGTTTTAATTGAAGCTGTTTATAAAAATATAGAGATTGAAGAAATAAGTATCAAGACATTATACTTTGATGATAATAGTGAAACGCATTTTCATCCGATAAAAGATTCACTTCAAATTATGGGACAATTATTTGGAACATTTTTGAAGTATGTGTTTTCTTCTGTTTCTTCATTTGTAATTGATATTTTGTTATTTCATATATTCGTGCTTTTATTCGGAAATCTTGCAGCAGGGGTAAGAATTCTTGTCGCGACTGTATTATCACGAGTGGGTTCGTCTGCTTTTAATTTTTATATGAATAAGAATGTTGTGTTCGAAAATAGCAGTAGGGATAGTGCCTTAATAGTTAAATACTTTAGCTTGGTGCTCATACAAATGTTGCTTTCTTGGTTCTTTGTCATGACATTGTTTAAAATATTGCAACTTAGTGAAACTTTCATAAAAATCATTGTGGATTCAATCTTGTTTCTTTTTAGCTATCGGATTCAGAAAATGTATGTTTTCAAGAAGAGATAAACAGAATGAGGAGCTTCTCTTTTAAAGAGGGGGTTCTTTTTTATATGAATCGTTACATTTTTTTTAAAACTGGTTTTTGATTCGTCCTTATTTTCTTTAACCGATGACTTCAATTTTTATTTGTTTTTTTCTAGCTGACAATTGTTGAAAGCTATTTTAAGGAGTATAATGAGGCCAGAACAGTCTCTGCAGTTAATAACCCTCTCCGTCCCCATAACCACAACTACTCATCACCTCATCCAACATTTCATTCAACCCCTACTATCACCTCATTTTTCGCACATACCACAACTTATTGGAGGAAAAGAATATGAAGAAAATCTGGCGAGTATTTTTTGCAAGTACACTTTTGCTCTCTACTATATCTCCCACGGTAGTCACTGCTGCTGAAAATATCGAAACGACACAGAATGTTGTGACAGAAGATGATCGGACCCCGATTATTGATGTATCCAGCTTGTCGATATCTAAAAAAGTTGCGACAGCCGGCGATGAATTAAAATTAAGTATAAAAATCGAAAATTCTGCTTATGTGGGTTTGGTTCGGGTCATTTACTGGGATCCGGGAACCCAGTTTTTCAAAATTCTTTACTTAAATAGAAATATAAATACCGGCAAGCATGAAACAACGATCAAAATCACCGAAAATACCTTTCCAGGCGAATATGTCGTTCGTGAAATAAATACGACCAATGCTAATGGGATTATCACCGCTTCTTACCACTATAAAGATTCTACTTTTGGCAATCCTACTGATTTATCCGCTGCCAATTATACCGTCGTACAGACTGTACCAGATACAACAGGACCTACGATTGACGGCAATTCTCTTCAATTATCCCCTTCAGATGGAACTCCCGGAACCTCGATTGGCTTTAGCTTGAACGCACACGATGAAAGTGGTGTGCAGGAAGTGATTGCCCATTATTTGAATCCCGTTACGAATGCGGAAGAAATGATTCCCTTTACTTATAATGAAACATCTACTCTTTTTGAAGGAGCGTTTGACGTTACCAGCGATACTGCCGCAGGAGAATGGCGATTGACGAAGATCACTGCGACCGACACGTTGGGCAATGCCAGCGAATGGGAAAATACTACAGAACCAGCTTTCGGGGCGTTTACGATTACGCAACCTGTGCCTGACACAACTGGTCCGGTAATCAATGGAAGTTCTCTTCAGTTGTCCACTGCGGATGGTACTCCTGGAACTACTATTGGCTTCAGTCTGGATGTGCAAGACGAGAGTGGCGTGAAAGAGGTCATTGCCCATTATTTAAATCCGGTTACGAAAGAGGAAGAAGTCATTCCGTTCACTTTTAATGAAACAACAGCTCTTTTTGAAGGGATTTTTGAAGTGACGGGTGATACTGCTGCTGGAGAATGGATCTTAACGAAGATTTCAGCAAAAGACGAATTAGATAATGCCAGCGAGTTAGATAATAGCGCAGATCCAACAAATGGTGCATTTAAAGTTACCCAACCGGATACAACAGGACCAGAAATCGATTGGGAGTCCCTCACTCTATCGGCGAAAGAAGTAGTAGAGGGAGATAGACTCATTATCGATTTGAACATCAATGACTTTAGTGACATCAAAACAGCTACTCTGGCTTACCGTGTACCGAGCAGCAGCAATTTACATTTGTTAAATTTGGTGAAAAATGCAAAAACAGGCCGCTTTGAAGCTGCTCTTGCCATCACGAAAGAAACGGCAATCGGAGAATGGAACTTGGATTCGATTATGGCGAAAGACAAAGCTGCAAATGTTACTACCATCTATAACAGCAAATTCCATACTGGAACAAATACCTTTGATTTATCGAAAGGACAGTTCAAGGTCCTGGATAAGAAAGGTGAAATCACGCGTCCTGTGCTCAGTTACTCTACCTACATTCAAGGAAGCGGCTGGCAAAAATCGGTTGCTGAAGGTGGAATGAGCGGTACGGAAGGCGAGTCAAAACGTTTGGAAGCAATCAAAATCAATTTGTCAGATTCAGATTTGGCCGGCACGATTCATTATCGTACTCATGTCGAAAAGAACGGATGGATGGATTGGGTTGAAAATGGTCAAATCGGTGGCACGAAAGACGAATCGAAGCGTTTGGAAGCTATCGAAATCAAACTGACTGATGAATTGGCTGCTACTTATGATATTTACTACCGTGCTCATACTCAAAAATTTGGTTGGTTGGATTGGGCGAAAAATGGAGATCCGGCTGGGACTGCTGGACTTGGATATCGTTTAGAAGCTATCGAAGTACGTTTGGTTGAAAAAGGAAAACCTGCACCTGGAAAAACAAACGTAGCTTTCTGGGACAAAGAAACGCAAGTCGGTCCTGGTGTCCATTATTCGACCTATATTCAAAAAGACGGTTGGCAAAACTACCACACCAATGGTCAACTCAGCGGAACAACAGGTCAGGCGAAACATCTGGGAGCCCTCAAAATTCAATTGAAAGATTTGCCATATAAAGGTGGAGTGGAATATCAAGCGCATGTACAAAACGATGGCTGGTTAAATTCTGTCAGTGATGGTGAGATGAGTGGAACCCACGGTGAATCGAAGCGTATGGAAGCAATTCGAATCAAACTGACTGGAGAAATAGCTAAACATTATGACATTTATTACCGAGTTCATGTTCAAAACTTAGGCTGGCTGGACTGGGCGAAAAATGGAGAATCGGCTGGGTCAGAAGGGCTTGCTTTACGTCTGGAAGGAATCGAAGTTATAGCCGTGAAAAAAAATGATCAAGTTCCTGATAAGACCCAACGTCCCTTTGTCTTGAATAATGTTGGGGTTTCTTATACAGCTCACGTTCAAAAATCAGGATGGCAAAATCCTGTTTTCAACGGTATTTTAAGTGGTACAACTGGGAAGGCGTTGCGACTGGAAGGAATCAAGTTGAATATCCAGACAGATGCACTTTCAGGAGGAATCCAATACCGAGCTCATATTCAAGACGCAGGATGGCAGAATTGGAAAGAAAATGGACAATTGAGCGGAACGGAAGATAAAAGCTTGAGGATGGAAGCTATTCAAATCAACCTTACAGGTGAGATGGCACAACTTTACGATGTTTATTACCGGGTTCATGTACAAGATTATGGTTGGATGGATTGGACGAAGAATGGGCAACCAGCAGGAACGGAAGGTCATGCAAAACGTTTAGAAGGAATCCAAGTTCGTTTAGTATTGAAAGGGAAGCCTGCACCTGGAAGTACGGATAGACCCTTTGTAAAAAAATAATTTCATTATTTTAATTTAAAACTATGTTAGTATCTTTATCTTACTAGCATAGTTTTTTATTTTTTATGATAACAATGGGTTAGCGAAGTTCTTTCATTTATGTGATAATATTTATTAAGTGAATTGAGTAAATGGAGCTGAGTAGTGTGCAAAAAGACCTTATATCAATCATCATCCCTTGCTTCAATGAAGAAGAAATGGTGCCGCTTTTCTACATGGAGATGCTTGAAATAATGGAAGGCACTCAGATTGTAGATTTCGAACTGATTTTTGTGAATGATGGATCGTCTGATGAAACATTAGGCGAAGTGAGAAAATTAGCAGAAAAAGATGGTCGTGTGCGGTATTTATCATTTTCGCGTAATTTTGGAAAAGAAGCAGCGATGTACGCTGGGCTTGAGTATGCAAAAGGCGATTTTGTGGCAGTAATGGATGTTGATTTGCAAGATCCGCCAGCCTTGTTACCTTCCATGTATCGGACGTTAAAGTCAGGAGAATATGATTGTGTAGGCGCCAAGCGAATTGATCGAAATGGAGAACCTAAAATCCGTTCCTTTTTTGCGAAAAGTTTTTACAAGGTGATTAATGGTATTTCAGATAATCATATTGTTGACGGAGCGAGAGATTATCGATTAATGACAAGACAAATGGTAGACGCCGTTTTGGAATTGACGGAATACAACCGTTTTTCAAAAGGGATATTTACTTGGGTGGGGTTCCATACAAAATATATCGAGTACAGTAACGTTGAGCGTCCGGCAGGCAAGACATCTTGGTCGTTTTGGGGTTTGTTGAAATATTCGTTTGACGGTATTGTTGCCTTTAGTGAAGTTCCGTTAGCAATTGCCTCCTTTATCGGTTTCATTGCTTTTATCGTAGCCATTTTATTGGCGCTATTTTTTACCATTCGGACATTAATTTTCGGCAATACAACAAGCGGGTGGACCTCCCTGATGGTAATGATTTTAGGGATGGGCGGTTTGCAATTACTGTGTTTAGGAATTGTTGGAAAATATTTAGGCCAAACATTTTTAGAAACGAAAAAACGTCCGATTTATATTTTGAAGGAGACAGATGAGGATTTAGAAAATAAATCTGATACTTGATTTTTATACATTCTTAGAAGCTCTCGGATGAGGGCTTTTTTGGCTGTTTTCAAAACAAACGAATCTCAGAAGTTTGTTGAGGAAAGATGAAAAGAGAAGAGGGGAATCCTCTTCTCTTTTAGGTTGGGAATGTTCGTGTTTTTTAATATTTTTGAACATTTTCGAAGTTTAGTGAACATTTTTTAAATGAATGTAAAGCTCTTTTAAATATCAAACGAATATATATAATGAACATTAAGGAGAGATATGATTTGGATTGTTCCTGTTAAGCGTATAACAGTTTTAAAACCTCACTCATTAATAACTCAAATTGGTTCAATGCAGTGCCAAAAAATAAGTTGGGTGAAAATTCTTTAAAAGATTGGGAAGAATGTGTTTCAGTGCTGATTGTCAGCGTCGCTAGTGAGCCAATTTTTGAATTTCGTTCACCGACAAAAGCAATTGTTTCAATATTTTGTTCATCGGACATGGAAGCCAATTCTGCCAGACGAACTGTATTTCCAGAATTAGAAATAAGTATGATGAGAATATCATCCTTGTTTGTTTTTCTTATTAGTTCTAGGTGACTGTGTGCTGATGATCGGAAACCATATAGATTTAAATATTCTGAAAAATAGTTAGCTATTATTTGAGAAAAGCCAAAACCTAACACCATGATTCTTTTTTCATGATATCGCAAAAACAGTTCAATAAATTTGTTTTTTTCATCATCGGTAAAAGTATGTGGCGCGTTTTCTGAGGTATCTGTATTTAAAAAGGAATATAATAGCTCGCTATAGCCCGAAAAACCAATCTTTTTTGCCATATTGATTATTGAGGCTGGAGAGACGAAGCAGTGTTTTGCAACTTCTCTAATACCCATATTTTTAATGGTCGGTTTATTTTTTTCCATAAAGCGCAAGACTTGGGATTCTGACTTATTTAACTGGTACTTATCAATTAATTTTTCGATATCCAATGAAATCATCCTTAATAAATTTTAGTTAGGAGTATTATAACATGACAAAAGAAGAAATTATTCAAGATCCATGGGCAAGAACAAAGACTAGAAACAACTTAGCTGGTGATGAAGTTATTTCTGGATTACAAAAATCCATTCGCCGCGGTAATGAGAAAGCAGCTTGTGAATACGCCTATGAAATGTATATAACCTCTCCACAGTTTGAAGAAAAATTATGGCGTCGTTTGTTAGCTATTTCAGTAGAAGATATTGGAATGGGAAATCCTCAAGCTGCCATCATGATTAACAGTCTGAATCAAATGAGAAGAGAATTTCAGTACAACGAATCGGATCGTGCAATGTTTTTCTTTCATGCTATTCGCTATTTATGTCAATCAGAGAAAGACCGTTCTTCCGATTTACTAAAAAATATTGTTATTAAAAACTTCGCAATGGGATATGTTCCAGAAATTATTGATGTGGCATTGGACAAACATACAACAAGAGGAAAACAAATGGGGCGTGGTTCTGAGCATTTTCTACACGAAGCCAGTAAAGTAATTCCTCAAGCAGAGGTTACAAACACTTATAAAGAAGAATACGCAGAAATCCTGAAAAAATATGATCCAAATAATCAAGTTCCAAATTCATTTGACTTTAATTCTTGGCAGGTATAAAAGGAGACGAAAATATGGAGAACCCTTCTAATTCAATTGAAAAATTAAATAATCTTTTAAGTCCTATTGCATCAAAAATTGGTAATCAAAGACATTTAAAAGCAATTTCAAGTGGTATGATGTTTGGCCTTCCTTTTATTGTCATTGGTTCGTTCTTTTTAATCTTTGCAAATCCTCCCATTAATATGGATCAGTTCAATCCAGAGACAGCGAATTTCTTTCTGCGATTTTTAGCTGGCTGGAAAGAGTTTGCCGTTAACAATTATGGATTATTGACAGCCCCTTATGATTTAACAATGGGAATCATCGGTTTGGTAAGTTGTTTTGGGATTGCCTATTCATTATCAGAAGATTATGGTATTAATCCTTCCATGAATGGGATGGTTGCAGCTGTTACTTATTTGATGGTTTGTACTCCTGTCGTTGATGGAAGTATTCAGTTAAACTACTTGGGTACAAATGGATTATTTGTAGCGATTATTATTGGCCTGTTGGTAGTTGAAATTTGTAGGTTATTTGAAGTTAAAAATATTAAATTGAAGCTTCCAGAAAGTGTTCCACCGATGGTCGCAACTTTTATTAATACACTATTTCCATTGTTAGCGAATATCATCATTTTCTATGGACTTAATCTGATTTTTATTGCTTCTACGGATAAGATCTTTCCCGAAGTGGTTATGCAATTTTTAACGCCAGCAACTAATATCGCTGGTAGTCTAGGTGGTTTTTTACTGATTGTTACTTTTGGAAATCTTCTTTGGTTGATTGGTATTAACGGCTCGTCTATTATTTTTCCAATTGTATTTACTTTGGGAATGGCTCAAACTGGTTTAAATGCCGAACAGTTAGCAAATGGTGAACAAATGACCCATCTGATGAATTTACAGATGTTCCGTATTTCTGTTTTAGGTGGAGCAGGGGGGACATTAGGATTAATCATTTTGATGATAAGAAGTAAAGTTCCTGAATATCGAACATTAGGAAAGCTATCCATCGTTCCTGGGATTTGTTCGATTAACGAGCCGATTATTTTCGGCTTACCGATTGTATTTAATCCAATACTAGCGATACCATTTTTGATCTCACCGATTGTTTCGTTACTATTAACTTATTTTGCACAAAAGTTTTCATTGATTGGATTAGGTTTCATTATTGATCCTTCCTTTACACCATTCTTTGCTCAAGCTTATTTATCAGCGATGGATTGGCGAAACGTTGTATTCACACTATTTTTGGTAGTGGTAAGTATGGTGATTTACTACCCGTTCTTTAAAGTTTTTGAGAAAAACAGACTCAACGCCTAAAGATTGTTTCACATTTATTTCATCAAGGTTGAAATTGAGTAACATACATAGCTTTCATTTGCTTTCAAACCAGCTTTCTCGTTAACATGAGGTATATTGTTAACGAAAGGCTGGTTTTTTATGCAGATACCTAGGAAGAAAAGTCGCCGGATTGAAGTATTTGACGGCATGAGAGGAATGGCTGCTGTAATTGTAATGGTCTTTCATTTGATTGTGATGACAAAAACAGGTCATGCGAGTAACCATTCCTTGTCTTTTGAAAATGGTTGGTGGCGGGCCTTTACTGTTACACCTTTAAAACTGCTATGGGCAGGAAATGAAGCCGTCATCTTATTTTATATCATTGGTGGTTTTGTCATTGCAAAGCCTTATTTGGAAGGTAGAGAATTACAATTTGGAAATTTTATTAAGAAGCGTTTTTCTCGTTTAATTTTACCTTACTGGTTGATTTTGTCGGTGACGGTCATTTTTATTGGATTATTTATGGGATTGAAAGACGGTATACAATTAAGTAGTTCGTTTAATGTAAAATGGAGCGAGTTTCCATCTGGGATGGATATTTTGGCTCAACTTTTGGCATTTGATTACAACATGGATATTACTGCCGGTGCGTTTTGGAGTATCGTACAAGAGTGGCGGATCGCTTTGTTCATTCCTTTTATTGGATTATGGCTGGCGAAATCATCTACCAAGCAAGTTGTCGCAATTGTGCTTCTGGGGAATTGGTCGCTGGATGCGATTACGATGGAAATGCTTGGTTCTTCCAATGAAGTGTTAGCATATGTAGGAGATACTTTGAACCGCACCAACTATTACTTTATCTTCTTTTTTATCGGTGCGGTATTGTGTAAACACATCGAAGAGTTAAGGGAGTTCTTTGCGAAACGAAAATGGGTCCGGATTATTTCGGGATTATTGCTACCGATATTGATTCCCTATCAATGGGTGCTGGCCGGATTTGGAGTGACAATCGGACGAAGAGAAGCGATGCCGATTACTGCAATTGGAATTGTGCTGTTATTGCTAGTAGCGATGGAATCGGAATGGTTGAGCAAGTTCTTCAAATCAAAGCCGCTGTTGTTTTTAGGGGGAATTTCATTTAGCTTGTATTTGACGCATACAACAGCAATCGTCTTGTTTGTAGCACTGCTTGGACAAGTTATGGATCCACAATGGGCAATGATCATTTCACCGGTATTTGCGCTGGGATTCGCAGTGTTCTGGTATAAGCATGTGGAACAGAGACTGGCAGGGTTCAGTTTGCCGAAAGTCTGGGTTGGCTCCACCGAATAAGAAGAAAAAGTCCTCATCTGAGGGCTTTTTTGTCCGAAATGGGAACTTCGGGGCTCCATAAGCGGCTGAAGGTTACACTTTGGTCGAAAGTGGGAGCTTGACGGTCACAAATCGAGCTGAAGGTTACGCATTTAGTGGAAGTGGGAACTTGGTGGCCACGAATTGATTTGAAGGTTACATATTTGGTGAAAGCGGGAGCTTGGTGGGCTCGAATTGATTTGAAGGTTACATATTTGGTGGAAGTGGGAGCTTCGGGGCTCCATAAGCGGCTGAAGGTTACACTTTGGTCGAAAGTGGGAGCTTGACGGTCACAAATCGAGCTGAAGGTTACGCATTTGGTGAAAGTGGGAGCTTGACGGTCACAAATCGAGTTGAAGGTTACGCATTTGGTGAAAGTGGGAGCTTGGTGGGCTCGAATTGATTTGAAGGTAACATATTTGGTGGAAGTGGGAGCTTGGCGGGCTCGAATTGATTTGAAGGTTACATATTTGGTGGAAGCGGGAGCTTGGTGGGCTCCATAAGCGGCTGAAGGTTACACTTTGGTCGAAAGTGGGAGCTTGGTGGCCACGAATTGATTTGAAGGTTACATATTTGGTGAAAACGGGAACTTGGTGGCCACGAATTGGTTTGAAGGTTACACATTTGGTGGAAGTGGGAGCTTGACGGGCTCGAATTGATTTGAAGGTAACACTTTGGTCGAAAGTGGGAGCTTGACGGTCACAAATCGAGCTGAAGGTTACACATTTGGTGGAAGTGGGAGCTTGGTGGCCACGAATTGATTTGAAGGTTACATATTTGGTGGAAGTGGGAGCTTGGCGGTCACAAATCGAGCTGAAGGTTACGCATTTAGTGGAAGTGGGAACTTGGTGGCTAAAAATCGAGCTGAAGGTTACGCATTTAGTGGAAGTGGGAACTTGGTGGCTAAAAATCGAGCTGAAGGTTATACATTTGGTGAAAGCGGGAGCTTTGGAGTCGCAAGCCCAATTGAAAGTTACACTTTTTTTAAAACAGTAAGCTTCGAATGGAAACCCCATCTGAAGCTTACCCATTTTCCTATTTGCATTGATTTTTTGTTAATACTTTTCCTGTTAATTTCCTACTGACCCGGTTCCCGCACCAGTCTCTCAATTTTGACGAGGTTAATTTTTCATTTGGGAACAAGAGATAGAATTCTCGGGCCGATTTTGTAACGATATCTGATTTCAATTCGAACTGCTGACAGTTCATACAACTAAAATATTTATGACGGTCCTGCATCTTGTCTGAGTGGCAGTTGTCACACCAAATTCCCTTTGCCATGCTTTCATATGTGTATGAAATTTTTGTATCGATATGGGTACGATTCACCTTGCAAGATTCAATATAAGCAGCAATTTTATGGTGATAATCATTGATTTCTGAAGCTTGCAACTTGATTTTTGCTAGATAATCATCCAATTGAGAACGGAGGATGATAGGGAAATCGGGCTCGTTGCCATATAGCGTGAAAGTAGGGTTGATGAAGATAACCTTTTTCTCAATCGGCAGTTTAATGTTTTTGCGACGCAAGAGGATGTCTAGAACATCGTAGGCTCGATTAAGCTGAGTCAGAGGATTATTACTTTTTTCTCCATTTTTGAAAAAATCTCCTTTCTCGTAGTGATAAATTCCTGAGTGATTCTTGATGTCTAGCAAGTAGATTCTATGGGAAGTAATGACAACGAAATCAAGCTGGGTGGTAATACCATTTTCTAGTTCTGAATCATAGACGAGCGCATGGGGGATATCTTTTTCCTCCAATATTTGGCCGAATTCCCATTCGCCTTCGTAGCCCATCCGAAAGGCATAGTAAATCTTCTTCTGCTTTTGGTCAAAATAAATCCTTTTATGCAACGCTTCATAGGTTTTTACTGTCACCGGCTTTTCTAAATGCATATTTTTGCCTCCTTGATAAATAGATACGTATAATAAAGAAAAGACATTTTTTTTAAAAAAATCTTTTGTTACCGCTATCATCAAACAAACATCTTGTGCTTATTTTATGATTTGTTAAGATTAAAAAGCGAGATAAAACAATAGGAAAGTGTATATAATGATAGGAGGATTTTATCAATGGAAACTGCAGCTTTTTACCACCGCCCTGAGAGTGAGTATGCATACATCTATGCACCAGGGCACGTGCATATTCGACTGCGTACGAAAAAAGGGGACGTAGCCAAAGTCGGCTTTATTCAAGGTGACCCCTTTAATTTGCATTTGAGAGATTGGTATCAAGAAGAAAAAGAAATGGAACTATTATCATCAACCGACTTACATGATTATTGGTTGATTGATACGGACGAACCGGTAAAACGGATGGCGTATGCTTTCCACGTTTACGGCAAGGATGGTTCAGACGTTATCTACAATGACCGAGGAGTATTTCCGTACTTGAAAGAACAATTGACGAATTCGGGGATGTATTTCCGTTTGCCGTATTTTCATGAAACAGACCGTTTTAAAGCGCCGGATTGGGTAAAGAAAACAATTTGGTATCAGATTTTCCCGGAACGTTTCCATAATGGGGATGAGGATAATGATCCAGAAGGTGTATTGGAGTGGGACAGCAAGACAGAATTATCGACTGTTGACTTTTATGGTGGGGACATTCAAGGAATCCTGGACAAATTGGATTATTTGGAAGACTTGGGAATCAATGGAATTTATTTGACGCCGATATTCACGGCGCCGTCGAACCACAAGTACGATACAACTGACTACTATGAAATTGATCCACATTTCGGTGACAAAGCCTTGTTCCGTGAATTTGTGGAAGAAGCCCATAAGCGTGGAATGCGCGTAATGCTGGATGCGGTGTTTAATCATATTGGAGCGGAATCTACACAATGGCGAGATGTAGCTCAATATCAAGAAGATTCTCGTTTTAAAGAATGGTTTCATATCCAAGAATACCCTGTGCCGAGTGCAGAGGAAATTCAGGCGCATGGTCCGCATTATATGGAGCATGCGGAAAATTTACCCTATGAAACGTATGCCTACGTACCAATGATGCCGAAAATCAATACGCATAACCCGGAAGTGCAAGAGTATTTGTTGAACATTGCTACTTACTGGATTAAAGAGTTTGATATTGATGGCTGGCGTTTGGATGTTGCCAATGAAGTTGATCATACTTTCTGGCGTAAATTCAATGAAGCATGTTTGAGCCTGAAATCAGACTTTTATATTTTGGGTGAAATTTGGACTTCTTCACGCGCTTGGTTGGAAGGGGACGAGTTCCACGGTGTAATGAATTATTCGCTTGTCGGAAATATTATCGATTATTTTGTTGGCAAGAGCATCCCGGCTCGTAAAATGGCGAACGTTATGAATGAGCAATTAGCGCAATATCGTAAACAAACTCATGAGACCATGTTTAATATGCTGGATTCCCATGACACGGCGCGTGTTTTGACGATGGCGGAAGGGGATATTGATCTAGTGAAATCAACCCTTGCCTTTATGTTCTTGATGCATGGTTCACCGTGTATTTATTACGGAACAGAAGTGGGAATGATGGGTGGACCGGATCCGCAATGCCGTCGCTGTATGATTTGGGATGAGGAGAAACAGGATCGTTCGATGTATGAGTTTACAAAAGAATTGATCCAATTGCGTAAAGAGTACCAACCGTTATTGTCTTATGGAATGCTGCGCTGGGAACTGGTTCTGGATGAAGAAAAAATTGTCGGCGTAAGACGCGATCTAGGCGACGATGAAATTATTGGCTATTTCAATCAAGGTTACGATGACTTTGAAATTCCGCATGACGAGAGTACAAAAGTTGTTCTGCATCATCTAAGTAATGAAGCAGAAGGAAAATCAGTGATTGCACCAAATGGATTTACCATCCATACTAGAAGACAAAAATAGGTAAAAACATGCCAAAAGGATTTTTTTGAATAAATTTGGCAGAAAAAAATTATTTTGCGTACCCCTTAGACTGAGCTGATTTTTTCGGCTCAGTTTTTTCTTTGGATTGTATAATAGAGCTTGCAAAAATGATCTATATTATACAATTTCTCCAAATTTCGCCGAGCCATCAGCTGTTCTGGTCCAGTCCAGCTAGAAAATATGCTATAATTTCGCTGAGAGGCGGTGTTTGTATGCTAGTTGAGTTGGTAGTGGAGAATTTTTATTCCTTTCGTGATGAAGCGACATTTTCCTTGGTGGCGACGATGATTCCGGAACATCCTGAGACAGTATCGGATACAGAAATTTTTCCGGTGTGTAAAGTAAGTACCATTTATGGCGCGAATGCCAGCGGAAAGAGTAATTTGTTACGGGCAATGGCTTTAATGAAAGAAGGATTGTTTGTTGAAAAAGGAAAAGAGCAACAATGGCTCGCCAAAATTCAGCCATTTCACTTGGATGAAAGAAGTGAGAAGGAAGATACATTATTAGAAATTAGTTTCTTAATCGACGAAGACCTGTATCGCTATGGCTTTTTTGTAAACCACCAAAAAATTACCGAAGAGTATTTGTATTTGGAAAAAGAAGGCGATGAAATCAGTGAGCAAGAAATTTGTTTCCATCGCACCATTGACGGTATAGAAGGTACATGGGAGCTTTCGTCAGATGTGCAGGAAGACCGATTGATTTTGGCAGAACTTTTCAAAATTCAGCCCCATTACTTAAAAGATATGTACAAATGGTTCAGCGAGATGCGAATCATTACAAATTCGCAAAATCCCTATCTTTCCATTTCCCTTGCGAAGTTACATTTGAAAAAATACAAACACAACTTATTGACCTTGATTCAAGTGGCCGATCCATCGATTCATGATATTGAAGTCCGTGAAACAATCGACGAAAATAGCGGTAAAAAGCGTGATGATTTCTTTGTCATTAAAATGAAGAAACAGCTGGATGGAAGCAACATACCATATCGGGAAGGTTTCCGTTTCAAGGATGTGGAGTCAGCCGGAACGGTAAAGTTGCTGGCTTTGTCAGGTCCAATTATTGAAGCTTTGGAACAAGGAAGCTTATTGATGATTGATGAAATGGATCAGAGTTTCCATACGTTGATGACACGATTTGTTTTGGAACTATTTCGCGGTAAATTTAATCCACTCGGAGCGCAGTTGGTATTTTCGACTCACGACATTTCGAACTTGGATAGTGAGTTGTTCCGCCGTGACCAAGTATGGTTTGTGGAAAAGAAAAAAGCCGGCAATAGCGAGTTGATTTCGCTGGTGGAATATCGCTTCGATAAAAAAGAGCGCAAAAATAGCTTTGAGTTTTACCGGAATTATTTGAATGGGAAGTATGGCGCCGTGCCGTATTTACCGCCGACAGATTGGTGGGTGGACAATGGCGAAGAAGAATAGACGCAGAAAAAAACGCGAATACAAACGTGAGGTAGGAACGCGGCTGCCTGGAAAAACATTCTTGATTGTTTGCGAGGGGACAAAAACAGAGCCGAATTATTTCCGTGGTTTTGAAGTCTTGTCCGCCAGTGTCGAAATTCGTGGAACCGGGAGAAATACCTTGTCCCTTGTTCATTATGCTGAAAAAATACTGGCAGAACGGGAAGAGGAATTTGACGAGGTATGGCTGGTATTTGATAAGGACTCCTTTTCAGATATGAGCTTTAATAATGCGGTCTTTTTCTGCGAAGCACACTTTGATAAAGGATTCCGAGTTGCCTACAGTAACGAAGCTTTTGAGCTTTGGTATTTATTGCACTATGAAATGATCACTAAACCAGTCAGCCGTTTTGATTATAATGCGATGCTCTCTAAGAGAATGAAAAAGTATTACAAAAAGAATGCACCAAATATGTATGGAAAATTATTAACAAGGCAGCCAATGGCGATTGAAAATGCGAAAAAACTGTACGAAGGCCGTTCAAATTCTCCGGCCAAGGATAACCCCTCTACGACCGTCTTTCAGCTCGTAGAAGAGTTAAATAAACATTTACGCGATTAAAAACGGGAATCATTTCATTTGCGTATCTTGTATGTAAGAGGATTATTTTTTGGGAGGATGAAATATGTATACAAATGCTTTTTTGGGAATGGATTTTACAGAAGATACGAAGTCTGTTGTGATTCATTTTTTAATGGGTTACTCTTTGGCGGAAGAGTATGTCTTTCTAAACGAAGAAACAGCTACTCATTTTTATATGGCTTGTTTGCGCTTCTTTGATGCTGTAAAAGAAAAACCAGTTGTTGAACAACAAAATATGTTTCGCGATTTTCTGGATTCGAATATTTTAGAGTTGACGTATGAGAAGCGTATTTATTGATTTAAATTAAAAGTCCCAAAATAGAAATAAGAAAAGCGGACAAGTCCGCCTTGGCCTATGAAAAAATAGGAAATTTGACCCTGAATGAGCAGCGAAGCGCGCAATGGGGCAAATTTATCTTTTTTTTATTAGGTCAGGACTTGGGAGCTAGACATTGATGGCTGAACTTATAATCCCCTAGTCTACTAAAAAAGAAAGACTGTGTCTCAGCACAGTCTTTCCTACTCATCCGTTAATTCTTTTAATCTTCAATATCTGTCCGATGATAATTAAGTCTGAATTCAAGCCATTCAGACTTTTTAAAGAGGCTACTGTCGTACCATGTTTTTTGGCCAGTGACCAAAGTGTATCGCCTTTTACAACGAGATGGAGTTGGAAGCAGCCCTGGTTATCAATAGGATTTGGAAGCTTTGTGAGAGGGGCTTCCAAGTCTTTTTTGAATTGAGCCATACTGATTCCCCAAGTAGCCAAATAACCATCTGGATCAAGGTGGGTAGTTCCGCCCAGGTTTCTGGAAACCCAAGAATGTGTTTTGATTCCTGGAGTTTCAGTGCTACTCCCGGCATTTAGCGTCAAAGGAATGCCCGCTTCAATGGCCAGCTGGCGCAACAACCAGATGTAAGCAGCATAATCTTTCTCAAAGATTGTCTTATTATTGGTACGAGCCAGTTCAACTTGTGCATAAGCATAAGGATTGGCATTTGGGCCGGCTCCCCATTGAACTTGGCCGACACGTGCGATTTGGATGATTTTCCCGGCTGATCCAACCCAGTGGGATACAAAAGCATTTTGCCAGTTTCGTTTCATATAGGCCACTTCATTTTCCAGGCTGTTTTTCCCGATGTTATTGGGATTACCTGATTCATGGGCAATAATAAATTGGGTTCTTCTGAGGGCTTGTTGAGAAATAGGCAGTAATTGTTTTTCAATTGTGTAAGACATAGAAATTCTCCTTTCTAAAAATGGATAAATAAAAAGGCCAGGAATAGAATCCCAGCCTTTTCGAGAAAAAGTACAACTTTGATAGTTAGCAATCAAGAGGGGATGTTGAGAAAAATAGTAAGGTTTCAGGCTCTTTTATTGCTTGTATGCAGTTGTGTCGGTAGTTGTGTTCTGAAGTGCAGCAACCCTATGACTTCAGAAATCCCTGTGAGATGTGATCATCTCTTCGGTATTTTTTCCAGTCTACGGGTGGCTTAACGCACTTCCTCACACTCTTTATTCTTCTGTGTTGAAGATGTCTGTTACGACGCGTTCGACATAGCGTGCGCTGTCCAGTCCTGCGTATGGGTTTACACCTTTTACTTCAAAAGCATCCAACTCAATGATTGCTTCCATAGCTGGCTGCACTTGCTCGGATGTTAAGTCTGTGACTGGATTTTTCAGAGAAAGATTTCTTGTTTTTCCTTCGGCTGTTTTAAATTTCAATTCTAACGTTACGTTCGTATTCATTGTATTTCCTCCTTGGTTTTATGGCTTACGCTTTTAGGTAGCGATGTTTTTCTACAACAATTGCATGCATTTCAGGTAAATCAACCAATCCTGAAATAGCATCTTGAAATGCGCCAACTTGTTCCGGTGTAACATCTTCTTTCAAGTTATTGAAGTTTTGCTTAATTTCTTTTTCGTTCTCAAAATCATTAAAGTACAGCTCTAAATTTGCTTCTTCCCATTGTTTAATCATTGTATTTCCTCCTGCTTTTGTATTTTGTAGTGTCATGACCGCCTACACTTATAACAACGAATGGGCAGTCGGAAGTGTTACCCTTCCATTAAAAAACGTGCTTTTTCTTGCAGTTTCTTTCGCCATTGATAAACGGTTTTTCTTGATACACCGTGCTTTGTAGCAATCTTTGTGACGGATAGATTTAAGCAAAAGCGGTCGTACAAGAAAGCATATTCATTTGGAGAGAGAAGGGCTAGTAAATAATAAAGTTGTTCTTTTAAAAACATATTTTCTTCAAATTCATTCGGCAAGCTGAAGGACATGATTTGTTCGTCAGACTGCCATTCTTCTTTTTCAAAACGTTTCTTATCCCGGCGCATCTCATCTAGAAACGCCCACTGTAATCTTTGACTGGCATAGTAAACAAATTGATGGCGATGCTCTTCTAAGAGAGGATCCTTTTCGCAAGTTTCGTATGCTTCGAATAGTTTTATGCAGCCGATTTGATAAAAATCATCAAAGGAGGGGTGTCTCTTATATATACCGACTTTTTTCATCGCCGAGTAAACGACTCCTTCGTATTGGTCTAATAGTTGTTGCATATTCTGTTCAGTAAGCTGCCTCATCTTAAAAACCTTCCTTTTTTTGAAATAGATGAACTTACTGAGGCCTCAGAATCGGTTCCGCTTAACTATAAGCTGGGATAGTGGAAGGAAACAAACAACCAAAACTGCGCAATTTTGGGACAAAAATATTAAAAAAGGCTGTTTTGTTTTTAATGGAACAATAGAGATATTAAGTAAAATAAACGACACAGTGTAGTTTAATTTATTGAAGTAAGGTATAGTAATAGTATTAAACAAAAGGAGGAAATTTATGAAATATTACAATAATTCTGACTATGACGGCGAAAAAATATCAGAGGTAAGTAAATTTTTGCACCATCCGTTATATCATACTTTTCCAGAGCAGCTTCATTTTTTTAACCCTGAAAATGAATACGCTTACTTTTTAGGCGCGAGACGGATGCAATTTCAGAATTTACAGGAGAATTTTTATAAAAATTACGGTTCTCGTGAAAAGATTTCTGGCTTACCGCCTTACCAAATAGCCGATGGCGAACAAATTACTCTCTATTTGGCGCAAGGAGTCGCATACGAGGAAGCTTTTATTGATCCGAGTATTTTTTGTGTACTGAATGTTTCGGATCATCTGAATGATGAGGCTAAACAAACTTTCCGAACCTTGGTTTTCTATGAAGACGGATTGATCGTAAAAACAATGGAATCAAGCAATCATATTATGGAACGTATCTTTCAACGGAATGGAATCCGATACGAGCAAATTCGGTTTATTATAAAATCAATTGAAGGAAAGCCGCATCACAGTAGTCCTTATGTATTGGGGAATGCGAGTTTTCTGCCTTTAAAGGGGCCTATAAAAAAAGATGTGACATGGGTAAGTTTAGGACACCTAACGGATTTCAATAAAATTACAGGTTCTAATACTCACATTCGTTTAGATTTCAAAAACCGCCATACCTTTGATGCGGAAATAAGTATGGAAGCCTTTCAAAGGCATATCGATACTGCCGACTTCATTTATTCTTGCCAATATAATTTCCTGAGTAAAGCCAGCCATTTTTTTGACATGAATATTCTTTATCAGGGTAGTTCGGGATTTCAATCTTTACTTTCTAAAAATCATCAAATAAATCATCATAAAAAATTACATTCGTTTGAAGAAGTTTTGATCCTGATGATGTTATCTTTGTGGCGTGAAATCTCAAAAGAAGACCCATTTAAAGAAAACCCGTTAGTTGAAGAAATTAATGAATTTCTAGCGCGTCAATATCCAGCGTATGTTTAGCGGGTAAATGGATATTATTTGTTATTTATCTGTTACTCCCTTAAAATATAAGTAAGATTGGTAACTAGGAAGGAGTGTCAGTTTTTGAATAAGAGAGTCGAAGGAACTTTTGCGGATTTTACGGATATAAAAGATGCAATTAATCAGATGTTGGGACAAGGGTATGCGTCCAAACAGTTATTGGTGGTTACTCGCAATAAGTATGGCAAACAACTGCAAGATGAAACGACAGTAGAAGTTGTGCTTACGAACGACAATGGCGAGTCACTTTGGGATCGCATTGTGGATTTTTTTACGATTGATCTCGACGACGATGATAACGATGACGAGATAGACGAAGAAGATGTTTTTGAAGATTATGGAATCGATGAAAACACTTATGAGCGTTTCGAAGAAGCGTTGGAAAACGGTGAGTATTTGCTGCTTATTGATGACGCGCCACCTGCACAACAAGAACATTCTCAATATTTAGTACGCGATGGCATAATTCCTGAGGAGGAACCAGATATGACTAAAAATAATAAAGTAAATCCAGATTGGGTAGAGTCAGACGAATCCGTTAAAGGGGATGTAGAGAAGCATTCTGTGGAAGCTGGAAAGAAAGCAGAGCATCCTCATCCAGATCCTCAACCAGGCGAGAAAGCTGATGACAATGTGAAGGAACCTATTCCGCAATCACAGCATCCAGATCCGCCAGTTGATGGAGATGATGAAGAGAGTGGTTCATCTGATGAAGATGATGACGCCCCGACCGAGGCAGAAGAGAATCCTGATTTGAAAGAAGATACGACGGGTCAACCGATTGTTGCTCCAGATCCAGAAGGCGATCCAACAATGGCTGATGATAACCAAAAACTTGATGAAATGCAGGTGGATGCGCCAGAATCTCATCCCGCAGAAGATGAAGATGGCTTTCAAGTTTCAAAAGACCCATTTGGAGGCAATACTGAGCCTGTGGATAAAAAAGACGGCGGCGAAAAAATCGACCCCGAATATGAAGAAACTGAATAATTACAAAAAAGATAGAAACCAGCATAGTGGTTTCTATCTTTTTTGTAAATGGGAGCTTGAGTCCGGTAAATAGTCTTGAAGGTTACGGATTTCGCAAAAGTGGGAGCTTGAGTCCGGTAAATAGTCTTGAAGGTTACAGATTTCGCAAAAGTGAGAGCTTGAGTCCGGTAAATAGTCTTGAAGGTTACAGATTTCCTGAAAGTGAGAGTTTGAGTCCGATAAATAGTCTTGAAGGTTACAGATTTCCTGAAAGTGAGAGTTTGAGTCCGGTAAATAGTCTTGAAGGTTACAGATTTCCTGAAAGTGTAACTTTGAGCCAAGAAAATAGTCTTGAAGGTTACAGATTTCCTGAAAGTGAGAGCTTGAGTCCGGTAAATAGTCTTGAAGGTTACAGATTTCCTGAAAGTGAGAGTTTGAGTCCGGTAAATAGTCTTGAAGGTTACGGATTTCGCAAAAGTGGGAGCTTGAGTCCGGTAAATAGTCTTGAAGGTTACGGATTTCCTGAAAGTGAGAGCTTGAGTCCGGTAAATAGTCTTGAAGGTTACAGATTTCCTGAAAGTGAGAGTTTGAGTCCGATAAATAGTCTTGAAGGTTACAGATTTCGCAAAAGTGAGAGCTTGAGTCCGGTAAATAGTCTTGAAGGTTACAGATTTCCCAAAAGCGGGAAGTTCAATCACTTTCAACTAGGGAATATGCCAAAGGAAACGATGCCAATGACTCCCGTAATTACCATTACTTGAATAGGGCCTAGTTTGCTTTTCCGTAAAATCCAGAATGCGATCATAATTAGCAGAACAGATATAAAATCCAAGTTTTTAACACTTGCTGCCATCTCATTATCTTTGAATAAAGAAGCTGGTATGATGCTGATTCCAGCGCTGATAATGAGTGCTGTTACAGTAGGGCGCAACCCACGAATGATTCCTTGGAGCAAAGAAAAATTACGGAATCGATAGTAGACGAAAGCAAGAAGGAGAACAAGAAGAGCAGAAGGAAGGGTCACTCCTAAAGCTGCTACAAAACTACCTGGAATACCTGCAATATGATTTCCTACAAATGTTGCAGAATTAATGGAGAGGGAACCGGGCGCCATTTCAGACATAGTCAGTACATCCACAAAGTCGGTTGTAGACATCCACCCCCTGCTGTTAATAATTTCCTCTTCGATGAGTGGCAGGGCAGCATATCCTCCGCCAAAGCTCAAAAGCCCGATTCGAAGAAAACTCATGAAAAGTTGCCAATAAATCATCTTTTCGCCTCCTGACTATTTCGTACCTTTTGATCCTCTTTTTTCACTGCCAATGAAGTTTCAATCGCTCCGACTGTTCCAGCAAAAAGAAGAAGGTAGATGATATTCAGATTGAAAATAAAAATTCCAGCTAATGACAGGAAGAGAGTAGCAATGGGAATTATCTTTTTCTTTTTCAAAATTCGCGCAACCATTTTATAAATAAGATTAACGATAATTGCGACTATCCCGGCTTGCATGCCTCTTAAAAGATGACCGATGAGCAGGTTTCCTCGAACCGCACCATAAATGTAGGAAAGAAGATTCATGATAATAAAAGGTGGAATGATCGTTCCGGTGAATGTTACGAGTGCTCCAATCAATCCCGCCATCCGATATCCAATTAATACGGAAGCATGAACCGACATGGAACCTGGTGCGGATTGTGAGATAGAAATCAGATCCAACATTTCTTCTTCGTCAATCCATTCAAAATCTTCAACGAACTTCTTTTCCATCATCGGTAAAATCACATAACCTCCGCCAAAGGTGAAGGTACTTAAATATAAAGTGGAAGTAAATAATTTCCATAATATACGGCTCTCTTTTTTCATATCTATCTCCTCCAATCTTAGAAAAAAGTTTCTTTTGATGAGGATGGTATATTTTGGGAATCGGGCAGAAAAAGTTTTTCTCCATACCCGAACTTCAATGGTAGCACTTTTGTAAGCGTTTGTAAAAAGAGGTGCTCAAAAAATCATAGGATCAAGATTTGGCTGTTCCTATGAATACTCTGACGGAGAAATAGAATAAATGTTTCATTTTTTGTTATAATAAAAAAGGACCGAAAGGAGGGCGCTGGAGTGAAGAAAGACAACGATAAATTGCCTGAAATTACCATGATTCAAGTTCAAAAGCGGCGGAAAGACCGCTTCAATATTTATGTAGATGGGGAATATGCTTTTCCAGTCTCGGAAGCAGTGTTGATTAAAACCGGTTTACATAAAGGGATGACGCTGACAAAAGAGCGCCAAGAAGCGATTGAACACGAGAATAACGCCTATTTGGCCTATACGATTGCAGTGGACTATCTTTCTTATGGTTTGCGCAGTGAAAAAGAAGTGCGACAAAAATTGTTGGAAAATGAAATTGAGATGCCTCACATCCATGCGACATTGGAACGGCTGCGTGATCAGAAATATATCGACGATCAGATTTATGGTGAAAGTTATACGCGGACTGCTGCCAATATTAACCGCAAAGGGCCCAGACAAATTGAGCAAGAGCTGAAAAGAAAAGGATTGGATGAGGAGATCATTCAATTATCGCTGGAACAATATCCAGAGGAACAACAACTTGAAAATGCGGCTGCTTTGGCTGAGAAATCTTTAAATAAACAAACACGAACCTCCTCGAAAGATGCCAAAATGAAAGTTCGCATGCATCTGCAACAAAAAGGTTATGATAAGGATGTCATCACCAAAGTATTTGAAAATTTGGACAGCGAGAAGAGTGAGGAAGACGAGCTATTTGCTTTGCGCGTTCAGGGGGAGAAAGTTTGGCGACGCTATGCCCGTAAGGCCGAAGGAAGAGAATTGGAACAAAAAGTGAAATCCAACCTCTATCAAAAAGGCTTTCCCGGCGAATTAATTAATGAATATATTGAAGAAAAGAAACAGGAAATGGATGTAGAATGACAATTAAAAAACAAGCACACACACGTGAAGAAATGAAAAAAGAATTGAAAGAAAAATACGACATCGATATGTGGCCGGAAGAAAAAATAACGGCTTTTCGTAAAGCGTTACTGGATTGGTATGATGCTGAAGGACGCAGTCATTTGCCTTGGCGCGAAAACAACGACCCTTACCGAATTTGGGTATCGGAAATTATGCTCCAACAGACTCGCGTGATAACAGTAATTCCCTATTTCAATCATTTTATGATGTTGTTTCCGTCGATAAAAGCTTTGGCAGAAGCAGATGAAGAAATATTGTTAAAAGCGTGGGAAGGATTGGGCTATTATTCCCGAGTCCGTAATTTACAAAAAGCTGCCCAGCAAATTATGAAAGAATACGATGGCGTATTCCCCAATGATCCAGCCGAAATCATCAAACTCAAAGGAATTGGACCTTACACTGCAGGAGCAATCTCCAGCATGGCATTTAATTTACCTGAGCCAGCAGTTGACGGAAATGTGATGAGAGTCTTCAGCCGAGTTTTTGAAATCGGAGAAGACATTGCCAAACCGGCTACCCGAAAAATATTTGAATTGCTGGTTCGTATCCTTGTTGATCCAGAAAGACCAGGAGATTTTAACCAAGCGATTATGGATTTGGGAACGGATATTTGTGCGCCGTCGAATCCGCGGCCGGAAGAAAGTCCAATCAAGGAATTCAACGCAGCTTATCAAAACGGTACGATGCATTTATACCCTTTCAAGAGTAAGGCGAAACGTCCGGTTCCAAAGACGATGCAAGGAATCGTAATCCAAAAAGGAGACCAGTTCTTATTGGAACAAAGACCGCAAGATGGATTGTTGGCGAATTTTTGGACTTTTCCAATTATTGAAGAAGATTGGGGAAAATGGGACAAGGCGAAAAAAGAACCGATTCAACTTAATTTTCTAGTAGCAGAATCTTCTCCAACGAATAGAAAGGGTATTGAACAATTACAGAAAACGGTGCGGGAAAATTTAAGAGTGGATGCCGATGATTTTCAACCGGCAGTAGGATCGTTCAGCCATGTTTTCAGCCATCGTAAATGGAACATTACCGTACATCATGTACAAGCTGCCAAGCTGACAAAAGAACTCCCGGAAAATATGAAATGGGTCAGTCGTTTTGATTTTCCGGAATATGCTTTTGCTGTTCCGCAACAAAAAATGTGGGAAATCATTCGTAAGCAAAATCGAAATTTCTTGCAATCATTTTGATAAAACTGTCACAGTCCTAATTTCTTATGTTATACTATTTTGTGAGTGTAAAACTGTAAGATTAAAAGCACCAGCCTTTTAATCCGTAAAAGATATAGAAAGTTGGGCACCGTGATGCATCATCCAAAAGAAGGAGAATTCATCACTATAAAAAGTTATAAGCATGACGGCAGCCTGCATCGTACCTGGCGAGATACCATGGTTTTAAAAACAAGTGATCAATCAATTATTGGGTGCAATGATCACACCCTTGTGACGGAATCGGATGGTCGTCGCTGGGTGACGAGAGAACCAGCTTTGTTGTATTATCACAAGCATTATTGGTTCAACATTGTGACGATGATTCGTCAAAAAGGAGTTTCCTATTACTGCAATTTGGCCTCTCCTTATGTGCTTGACGATGAAGCATTAAAGTACATTGATTACGATTTAGATATCAAGGTATTCCCGGATGGTGAAAAACGATTGTTGGATGTAGACGAATACGAATTACACCGTAAACGAATGAGTTATCCAAATGAAATTGATCATATCCTTAAAGAAAACGTAAAAATATTAGTGAGCTGGATTAATGAAGAAAAAGGTCCATTTTCTAAAGAATACGTTGATCTTTGGTATGAAAGATATTGTCAGCTGTCGCACCAGAAAAATAACAAGTGATGAAGAAGTTATATACTAAAAACAGCCGCCCTAGTGGGAGGCTGTTTTTTGGCGTTTAAGTGATTGGGGGCTTTTTCATCTACTTGGTGATTGATTTTCCTCTCACTAGATGAAATTGTCAAAAAAGCGAAGCATGAAAGCTTTCATTTATTCACGCAGGAGATTTTAGGAATGTTTAAATAGTCTCATTCACTTTTAAAACGGATTTTTTTAAGAAATATCGTGCAATTGACATGCGTTTATATTATTATAGTAGAGGTGTATAATTTAAACGAAAATTAATTAAATACTATTACAGGGGCGAGTGTAATTGAAGAAAAAAGAAATTGTTCTTGTAATCATGATGGGAATTCTAACTGTGGGAGTAATTGTTTTTGGTTTTATATATAGCAGAAACCAGAGGGAAGAGCTGACGAATAGTCATGATTATGAAGAAATAAGTCAAGCAGATTCTTTTGATGAAAGAAAGAAGAAAAAAGAAGAAGAAAGACGTGCGGCATTTTTGGCTGCATTTGACGAGAAGCGTGAAGAAAGTACCGTTGCTGACTTTTTACAATATGTAAAATATGGTAAAGGTGATACGGCCATTACTTTTTTTGGTGAGGTAGAGCAAGATGCAGCGTGGATTGTTGATAATATGAATGCTCTTTCGAACGAGCGTCTATTCAGTGAAATGAGCATGAACTTCGTGAGTACGTTGGACTCGGAAGAAGATTTAGAGATAAAAACGGAAGAATTAGTTGCTACTGAGCCGGATGTTGTTTTCTATTTTGCTCCGCTTCCAATTAATGAAATTGTTGACTGGACATGGGAAGGCGAACCTATTGAGGAAAATAACGTCAATGAAATATTTACAGCATATGATTTGATGAAACAAAGTTTGCCAGAAACATTGGTTGTTCTTGTAACGCCACCTCCGGCAGAATCTTATGAAAGTGAAGAGGGCACTGTTTCTTATCACCAAACTGAGATTGATGAAATGATTGCGATTAGCGAAGAACATGGTTTGCCTGTTTATAATTTGCATAATCAAGTGATGACTCATTTAACAGAAAATCAATTGAGTATTGAAAGTCTATATGGAGAAAATGGCGAACTGACAGAAGAAAGTCGTCAACTGGTAACTGATTTCTTTTTTAACAATCTGAAAGAACTAAAAGTAAATACTACGACTGCTTATTATCTAGAAGGCGAACCTGCCGAAGTGGATATTGTGTTTGACGAAGTTCTTGAGGAAGAAGAATCGGTAGAAGAAATTATTGAAGAAGAGTCCAGTGAAGAATGGTCGGAAGAGGAAGTTATCGAAGAAGAGTGGTCCGAGGAAGAATATGTAGAAGAAGAGGAAGAAGTTGATTGGGGATGGGAGCCACCGGTAGAAGAAGAACCTACTTGGACGCCACCTGTTGTTAATCCGACACCTCCAACGAATCCAACTCCTCCGACTCCAGAACCCGAACCAAACCCTCAACCAGATCCTGAAGTTCCTTCAACACCAGAACCAACTCCAGATCCAGAACCTGAGGAGTCTGAATCGGAATCATCATCAGAATCAGAATTGCCACCAGAACCCGTTGAAGGTTCGGATCAATAATAATTATTAAAAACTATTATAATCGACAATAAGTTAACTATCCGTATTTTGGATGAAGCAGAGACCTTTTATTAAAGGATTCTCTGCTTTTTTATAGACTAGGGGATTATAAGTTCAGCCATCAATGTCTAGCTTCCAAGTCCTGACCTAGTGAAAAAAAGATAAATTTGCCCCATTGCGCGCTTCGCTGCTCGCTAACGCATATCATTCGACTAACCCGCTGAAGCGTGAAGTCTCCTGACAATTCAGGGTCAAATTTCCTATTTTTTCATAGGTCAAGGCGGACTTGTCCGCTTTTCTTATAGTATAGGGTTTTATAATAGTATAGGGTTTTATAAAATTATTCTTGAAAAGAAGCTTATCCGGATGCATGTTCCACAAATTTGCTTTTTGTTCCACGGAGGGTAAAATAAAGGTATGAATAAGAATATTCTTCACGCCATCTTCTTTGATAAAGAACACCATTGGGACTCGCTTGTGAGAATACACAAGAAAAGAATTCGCTCTGTGGTGTTGTCGGAAGTAGATAAGTTCCGCTATTGCGGCGATGTGAGGAAAGGATTTCGATTGTTCGTTTGCGAAGGCTGTCATGATGTCAAGCATGTTCCGATTCGCTGCAAGGGAAAGTTTTGCCCAACCTGTGCGGTTGGGGAGAGTCAGCGCTGGAGCGACATGATTGCGGATGACATGTACCACACCATTCACCGGCATATCGTGTTCACGATTGATGAAGGATTGCGGGATTTGTTTCTCCTTCACCGGGAGGAACTGTTGAAGGGATTAATGGATGAGGCAGCAAACGTGGTGAAGGCGTATTTCCGCAAGAAACGCATCACCCCGGGCATCATCGCAGGCCTACATACCTTCGGCTCCCAGTTGGAGTTCAATCCCCATGTGCACATGATTGTGACCATGGGCGGGTTGACAGACAGCGGGAAATGGGTGGATTACGACTACATTCCCTATAAACTCTTGCGAATACATTGGCAGAACGCGGTTCTTAAGCTCCTGCGGCGTACCCTTACTCCGAAGGAGAAGAAGAAAGCCCAGCCCCTGCTGCAAAACGCGTATTCGAAGAATGCGGAAGGCTTTTACGTGAACGCCCCGAAACGGAGCAGGACCAATGTGAAGGCACTGCTGCAATATATCAGCCGATACATGAAACGAGGACCCATCGCGCTCGAACGGATCATCTATTACGATGGTGACACGGTCCTCTTCCGGTATCATGACAAACGCACAAACAAAGAAGCAATCAAGATAATGGGGGCCAAAGAGTTTATCCTTTCGCTGATCCGGCACATCCCGGACAAAGGCTTCAAAACAATCCGCCATTACGGGTTGTACAGCAGACGTATCAAGAAGACCGTCCAAAAGGTGGTCCGTCATCTACAGGAGAAGATGACGAAGTTGCTCATCCGTGCGCGAAAGATGACCCAACCGAAAAAATGGCGCGAAAGGATAACCGAAACATTCGGAATCGATCCACTCAAATGTTCGAAATGCGGCAACTACTACGAGTTCAAGGGGATTGTTGTGTCCAAAAAAGGACAGCTTACCATCCAATATGCGAACGATTGGGATGCGAGAAGGTATTTACGGGAGGAGATTGAACGGATTGAGTCAGAAAAAGAAAAACACCAGCAGGGAAAAGCAGAAGCGCAAGCTCTTGAAAACCTTCGGTTCGACTGGGAAGGATTACGACAGAGAGCCCAAGGACAAGAGCGTGAGCTATATCTGTCGTCAATGCAGGGCAGTGGAAGAGATTCCACTTGAGGTCGTGGAGCAATTCGATTGGCTGGATGGGGGAGATCCTCATGACCCACCGCGGTTCAGCTGCCAAGTCTGCCAGGGAGAAATGATTCCAGAATATTTCCGAGGTGCCACCGGCGTCCTCTACGACAATCGATATCTCCGAGTTGAAAGTCTCCACTAAAATAAAAAGGCCTCGAGCGTTAGCTCGAGGTTTTCTTATTTTAAAGAAAATCTATTATTTTGAAATGGAATTTACCTAATATTTCACAAAGTCTTAATGACTTTAAAAAATAAGGATTCTTTAAAACTGGTTGATATCTTTTAAAAATGCTTGTCTGTTACGGTATAATAGAGTTATAGAAATAGAACTTTTTATTTTTATTATTAAATAGCGGTTCTTTTTTCACAAATAAACATTATAAATTCAATCAGTTTTTGGACATATTATTTTTAGGAAGGACAAGCACATGGATAAAAAAGTCAGGCATTATACGGGGCAAGCAGGGGCTGCTTACGATATTTCAATGAAAGAAATTTATGATGAAAAGACAGAAACTATGAAGATCACAGCAAATTTTGATGAACTTTTTGCCTATAATGGCAAATTAGGCGTTCACTATTCGCCAGAAGCGACGTTGTTCCGCGTCTGGGCACCTGTGGCAGTGAATGTCGAGTTGGTTCTTTACGACAGTTGTTATGGAAAAAGAAAGAGACGCATTCCGATGCAAGAAATCGCAAAGGGCACATTTGAAATAGAAGTTGAAAAAGATTTGGATGGATTTGCTTATAAATATGCCATTAATTTTCCGGATGGTTCCTTAATAGAAACAGTTGACCCTTACAGCACAGCAGTTACGGTTAATGGTGAACGGTCAGTTGTTGTTGATTTAGAAAGTACTAATCCTGATAATTGGATGGGAAGAATGGAACCTTTTTCTGCACCCACAGATGCCATTATATATGAAGCACATATTCGTGATTATACAATATCGAAAGACAGCGGGGTAAAAGAAAAAGCAAAATTCTTGGGAATGATTGAAGAAGGTACGAAATCACCCAATGGAAAAGCAACCGGTATCGATTATTTGAAAGAACTTGGAATCACACATTTACAGATTTTACCGATGTATGATTTTCAAACGGTTGACGAAGAGAATCAGTTCGCCAGCTATAATTGGGGGTACGATCCGCAAAATTATAATGTTCCAGAAGGTTCGTATGCTACGAATCCATTTGAACCGAAAACTCGTATTAGGGAAATGAAGCAGATGATTCAAGGCCTTCACGATGCAGGGATTCGCGTGATTATGGATGTGGTTTATAATCATGTTTATGAACCAATTGATCATCCGTTTGAAAACACTGCTCCAGGATATTTCTTCCGAAAAAATCCAGATGGCTCTATGTCAAATGGGACGGGTGTCGGCAATGATACGGCATCCGAACGAAAAATGGTTCGCAAGTATATTGTGGACAGTGTGAAATATTGGGCAGAAGAATATCATTTGGATGGATTCCGTTTTGATTTAATGGGAATTCATGATGTAGAAACAATGGTAGAAGTTCGGAAAGTATTGGATGAAATTGATCCGTCGATGATTGTGATTGGCGAAGGCTGGGAGTTAAATACCAATCTTCCCGCTGAGCAAAAAGCAACAAGCAAGAATGCAAATAAGCTTGAACGAATCGGTCATTTTAATGATGCATTGAGAACGGCGATTAAGGGCAGAGATCTTGATGGCGGGCACGATACTGGTTTTATAACAGGGAAAAGTTTTATGGAGCAGTGGATTGCCATTAACCAGCAAGGCGGCGCTTATTATCCACAAGACGTGGCCACTTTCACGGAGCCAAATCAAATCGTTCAATATGTTGAAGCGCATGATAACTTTACTTTATATGATAAATTGGTTTTAAATATGCCGAGTGATGATGAAAAAACGCGCGCAAGAAGGCATTTATTAGCGACCAGTATTGCGATGCTGTCACAAGGGATCACGTTTATTCATGCGGGGCAAGAATTCTTGCGAACAAAAGAAGGCGTAGAAAATAGTTATCGTTCTTCTGATGAAATTAATTTAATGGATTGGATGCGTAGAGACGAAAAGGAATTTGCGGTTGAGTACGTAAAAGGGCTAATTGCACTCCGCAAATCAGAACCACTTTTCCGAATGCAAAGCTCAGATGATATTCTTCGCCGCATGTCTGTCCTGAAAGCAGACTATTACCAAGTGATTTGGCAATTGGAAGACGAGACAAAATCTTATTATGTATTCTTTAATGCAAATGGAAATCCAATCGAGTTTGAAGTGGAAGAAGCTGATTATGAAGTACTTGTCCATGATGACTGTGTAACACTTGAAAATCCTGAAATATGGAAAAAAACTGCAAAAATTGTTGTCGAAGGTTTTTCTACAACTGTTATTAGAATGAATAAATAAAATTAAGCATGCCAGACTATTTTCATAGTAGTCTGGTATTTTTATATCTCAATAATCTGGTACAATAATAGAAAGAAGAGATGAGAGGGTGGTGGCATGATTAAGTTAGTAGCAATCGATATTGATGGAACGCTGGTTAATGAAGAAAAAGTTGTCACAAAGAATGTGCATGAGGCAATTCAACGCGCTATCGATCAAGGAGTGAAAATCGTTCTTTGCACTGGACGTCCTATTGAAGGGATTCGTCCGTATTTAGAAGAACTCGGTCTTCAAAATGAGGAAGATTATGTTATCTCCCATAACGGAGCCTGCATTACACGAACGGATACCAATGAAGTTGTGGTAGATGTACCGATGAAATTGGAAGATATCAAAGAATTATATGAGTTTGGGAAAAATTATCCGCCAGATATTTGCGTACTGAATGAAGAGCATTTCTATATGATTTTTCCGAAGGGAACGGATCCTGATATTGATGAAAGCCTCATTGATGAAAGTAATACAATCAATATGGATCTAGAAACGATTTCGATCGAGGAATTAACTGAAGAATCCCATTTGCTGAAATTGTTATATTTTGGAGAAAAAGAAGAAGTGAATGTTATTGAGCAAGCTCTTCCAGAAGAATATCGCGACCGTTTTTATGTGGTTCGCAGTCAAGAATATTTGATAGAAGTCATGGTCCAGAATACGAATAAAGGAACCGCGTTGGAAAAGTTAGCGGATCACTTAGGTTTCACAATGGACGAAGTGATGGCTATCGGAGATGGGGAAAATGATTACGAAATGATTGAAGCAGCAGGTCTCGGGGTTGTAATGGACAATGGCACACATCGTCTGAAAGGAATCGCAAATGAAATAACGTTATCAAATGAAAAAGACGGCGTAGCCCATGCTTTCGAAAAATGGGTGTTAAAATAAGTCAAAGAACAGAGTACAGCAGTTAACAAGTGTCTGAACTCTATAAAAGTACGAAAAAGAGAAAGTTGGGTTAGCATTTCCCAACTTTCTCTTTTTTCGTAGAGAGTTCTATTTTTTAAGATGTTCAAACAGAATTAGGAAACTGAACATCTTTATTTTTTAAAAATAAAGACGTTCGAGAGAAATTTCACTGCTGAACATCTTTATCTTCCAAAAATAACGACATTCAGGTTGGAAATCGAGCTTGAATGTCGTTATTTTAAATTCTGCTTCCTATGTCCAGCTACGCAAGCCAAATTTCTTATTTTTCATAGGCCAAAACGGACTTGAGAGCTTTTCTTGTTGTCTAGCTCTCAAGTCCTGGTCTCGTGAAAAAAAGATAAATATGTCCCATTGCGCTCCTCGCTGTGAGCTAACGCATACTGTTCGACTAAGCTGGCTTGTCCCGCTTTTCCTATCTTGAAATATTATCTAAGTTTGAAATGTGATTGGTATTATGTTTGGAGCGGTAATTTGTCACTAGTTTATTAAAGTGGATCAGTTCATCTTCATAGGCCAGAATTGCACTCATCAAATGGATTGCTCCGTATCCTTTTTGATTTGTAAAGTCGTTTAGTTCGCTTTCTTTACGAGTATGGTCGAAGAACTTTTTGACTAATAATTGGCGTTCAGCTTTATTTGCTTCAAAGAAGTTTACTTGTTTTGCCGGAACGCGTCCGCTGAATTTCAACATGATCTGTTCATGTCCGCTCATCAATGTCTCCAAACGTTCGCGGATAGTGATTCGCATTTCAGGTGGAAAGCCAAAAAAGACATTTTCATTGTCATGCAGAACGCGAAGTACATTATAGGCTGCACGAGAGCTGGCAACCATACGCCGGTAAATAACCAATTGTTTCAAGTCATCGATTCGTTTTTTTCTAAAAGGAATAAAACTCTCTTGCATCAACTGAAAATATTTCTCCATATTACCGAGTTGTTGACGAGCCCATTTTAAATCGTTGTTCATGATAGAGAACTCTGTATTTTTGCGTAAACCAGCTCGCAACCAGATAAGGAATTCACTTGTCGCATAATCAACGGTATGAAAAAGTCGTTCATCGTATTTTGGCGGGTGAATAAAAGAGTTTACCAAGAAGGCAACGACCACACCGATAAATGTTTCTGCAACACGAGTCGCTGCAGTAAGGAATAAATTGTCGCTGGTGGACATCATAATGATAATCATTGTAACAACCGATAAGCTGATCACTTTTTCTAATTTCAAATAATTCAATAAGGCAATCAGTAATACAACAGAAAGTCCGATGATCAGGATATTTGAGCCGATTGACCATGCAATAACTCCCGCCAGAATACCGCCAATTGTATTGGCGAGCAACCTTTCTCTCATGAAAGTGTAGGATCTTGCGACAGAAGGTTGAGTAGAGGAAACAGCAGAGATACCTGCAATTACGCCACTCTCTGCAGATAAAAACTGCGCAAGTAAAATGGATAAGGCCACAGCGAGTCCTGTTTTAAACGATCGGGCTCCAAGTTTCATTTTATTCAGCTCCGGATTTTTTAATTTAATAAGGTGTTAGAAACGATTTTGTCTAGCGACTTGTCCGCTTTTCTAATAGATTAGGATATTAGAAGTTCTGCCATCAATGTCTAGCTCCCAAGTCCTGACCTAGTGAAAAAAGATAAATTTGCCCCATTGCGCGCTTCGCTGCTCGCTAACGCATATCATTCGACTAACCCGCTGAAGCGTGAAGTCTCCTGACAATTCAGGGTCAAATTTCCTATTTTTTCATAGGCCAAAGCGGACTTGTTCGCTTTTCTAATCAATATGGATGATATTATATATCGAAAAGGGTAGAATAGAAAGAACTATCACATATCTTACCTTCATTTTAAGCTACTTTTAATGGAATGACAATTAACATACTTTGAATTTGCCCAAAATTTATAACAACACTTTATATACCAAAAGCTCGAGGAATTCACATGTGGAAAACATGGAAGCCTCGAGCTTTTTGACTGTCCACAGCAAAAATCTGTGGACAAAATGCACCCTGTTGCGTGTTATAATTGATTCACCACAAAACAAAAAAACAGAACAGGAACTGAGGTTATTTTACCATGAATTCTACAGAAATCTACCAAACAAAACGAAATATATTTACTTATGCGGATAAGTTGACCAAAGGTCTCCCAAAACCAAGAAAGAAATTCTACAGCGATATTTTATTTGGGATGTCTAAATCTCAAAGTACGTTGTTATCAAACATCGCTCGTTCATTGGAGGAGGACATTGATTTGATCTACACCATCAAACGGTTATCCCGCAATGGGTTTGAGAGCGACGATTTGAACCAGGTCCATCAAAACTATTTACATACCGTCAAAACAGCGATCCCGGATGATCCTTTAATCATTGTGGACGAATCCGATATCATTAAGCCGTATGCCGAGAAAATGGAACATTTGTCCCTCGTGCGGGACGGCTCCAAAAATGTCATTGAAAAAGGGTATACCACCATCAATTTCTCGATGGCTACCCCGAAAACGAAACACCCCATCCCACTCTATAATCATCTCTATTCTTCTCGGGAAGAACTCTTCCAGAGCCAGAATTTCGAAATAGCTAAAGGCTTTAATACCGTCCATTCTTTTCTGGGAGGAAAGAAAGCCACTTTTGTCATGGACCGAGGGTATGACAGTAACGCGATGTTCCAGTATGTGCACAACATCGGTCATTTCTTCGTGACCCGATTGATGGACACGCGGTACCTGCTTCACCGAAATCGACGGATAAAGGTGCCTGACCTAGCGAAACGCCGCAAAGGAAAAATCAATTTCAGAACCGAAATCCAGGGAAAAGAGTATAACCTGAAGGTTAGCCATATAAAGGTCGAACTGCCGGTCTTAAAAGGCACGCCCCTCAATATGATTGTTGTTTATGGCTACGGTGAAAAACCGATGAAGCTGTTAACCAACCATGCCGTCAAAAGCAAGGAGGATGTCCTTCGCATTCTGAAAGGCTACATCACCCGTTGGCGAATTGAAGAGCTGTTCCGCGTCCAAAAAGAAGAATTTCATTTGGAGAAAACCCGAACGATGACGTTAAGCTCGATGCGAATCTTGTATACCATCATGAACTGCATCATTGGTCATTATTCCCTTTCCATCGAAAAAAACACCTGCCACACACAGGTCGTCCTTGCACGTGCCCGCCCCTCCAATGCGTTGGCAAAAATAAAGTTCTATCTTTATCGATTCATCCGAGGGGTCAGCAAGATTCTTTCCTATGATACCGCAGGTATCAAATACTTCCATCGGATTGAACAGCGATCAAGTCAACTGTCTTTGTGGTGAATGGCGAACTTAACTATTTTTTTAACGCGCTGAAAAGGGCGTTCTATTTGTGTGTCTTCTTACAGTGTTTCAAAGAAATTCATACCAGTGTTCCATTGCCTTCCTCCTGCATGCTCGATTTAGAGGCTGACCTGACGTAAAAAGGGCAAATTCAAATAACATACATATTTTCAATTGAAAGTATTTTTGCTATAATAAATTTGTAAAGAAATTTTGTTCTACAAAAAAGGAGAATTGGTTCTAAATATAAAATATTCATATAGAAAGAAGGGAGAAAATGGTTCATTCAATCGTAACTGAATCCCTTAATAAATTGCGGAATGAAAAGATTCGTATTACGCCGCAGAGAGAAGCAATTTTGGAATATATGGCCGAATCGGATAAGCATCCAACTGCTGAAGAAATTTATCGTGCACTCTATGATCAATTTCCCAATATGAGTCAGGCAACTGTCTACAATAATTTGCATCTTTTTGTGAAAATTGGTTTCGTCAAAGAATTGTCGTACCGCGACACATCAAGTCGTTTTGATTTTACAAATACACAACATTACCACGCAATCTGCGAAAAATGCGGAGCTGTTGTAGATCTTTATTATCCTGTTTTGGATGATATTGAAATGGTTGCCAAAAGTTTAATTGGTTTTGAAGTTTCCCATCACAAGATGGAAGTTTATGGAACTTGTCCGGATTGTTTAGAAAAAGAAATCGAAGCATATTCATAAGGCTTTTTCCCTATAGGAAATGGCCTTTTTTTAGGCTATAATAAAGATAATTACTTCAAATTATAAGTAGTTCACTAACGAACTACGGGAAAGAGGAGTCGTATGCCAACATTATCAGATGTGGCCAAAGTGGCAAACGTTTCTAAAATGACGGTTTCGCGCGTGATTAATCACCCCGAACAAGTGACTGAAGAATTACGGGAATTAGTCTATGCAGCAATGAAGGAACTCGATTATCGTCCAAATAATGTTGCCAAAGCTTTGGCGCAGAATCGTACCTTGACTGTCAAAGTCATGATTCTGGAAGAATTAGATACAACGGAACCCTATTACATGAATTTATTGATTGGAATTGCAAGTGAATTGAATGAAAATCACTATGCCTTGCAATTGGTTACACCCAATAGTAATGATCGAACAGAATGTGACGGTTTTATTATTATGGGGATGCGTGAGGAAGATTATCCTTGGATAGAAGAAATAAAAAAACCAGTTGTGTTGTTTGGTGAAAATAATTATGGTTTCACTTATGTGGATTCGAATAATCGAGAAGGCACGCGAAAAGCAACAAGCTATGCAATTGCGAATGGATACTCGAACATTGTCTTTATGGGAATTGATGTGGACGCTCGTTTCGAAGAATCGAGAGAGAAAGGTTACTTGGAAGCTATGGAGGATTCCGGTTTGGAGACGGAAATTATTCGATTCGAGAACCATTCTACATTATCGAGAAATTTCATACGTGAGAATCTTTCTCGTTATCCCAAAGATACTTGCTTTATTTGTGGTTCGGACCGTTTGGCTATTGGTATCACAACCGGTATTCGGCAAGCGGGGAAGAGAGTACCGGAAGACTATGGAGTAATCGGCTTTGACGGTGTGTTTTTAGATCAGATATCCGAACCAAAGTTAACAACCGTGAAACAAGACGTCTATAAGATGGGGGAAATTTGTGCTTCTGTATTGTTACAGAAAATTCAGCATCCAAAGAAACCTGTCAAGAGTATTGAATTTTCCCCACAGTTGATAATACGGGAAAGTACAAAAGTCTTGGAAGAAGAAAAAATTCCTGTGAAGGATTAATCGTTTTTTGAAGCATCAAGTCTGGTTTTCGTCCAGTCTTGGTGTTTTTTTGTAGACTAGGGGATTATAAGTTCAGCCATCAATGTCTAGCTTCCAAGTCCTGACCTAGTGAAAAAAAGATAAATTTGCCCCATTGCGCGCTTCGCTGCTCGCTAACGCATATCATTCGACTAACCCGCTGAAGCGTGAAGTCTCCTGACAATTCAGGGTCAAATTTCCTATTTTTTCATAGGCCAAGGCGGACTTGTCCGCTTTTCTTATAAGAAAAGCAGACAAGTCCGCTTTTCTTCATGATTCCTTTGTCATTTCTACTGATTTCGCTACGGCAGCTTCGACTGCTGCTAAAATTGAGCTGCGCAAACCCGTTTCTTCTGCTTTCGTTACTGCTTCAATCGTTGTTCCGCCTGGCGAGCAAACTTGGTCTTTTAATTCTCCTGGATGAATACCTGTCTCCAGAACCATCTTCGCGGACCCCAACATCGCTTGGGCAGCGAAAGTGTAAGCTTGTTGGCGAGGCATGCCAGATTTCACTGCACCATCTGCCATTGCTTCAATAATCATATATAAAATAGCGGGAGAAGATCCACTTACTCCTACCACTGCATCCAATAATGATTCGGCAACAACTTCTACTTTACCAATGCTAGAAAATAATTCTACTATATACTCTCTTTCAGTTTTTTCCATTTCTTCATTGAAACAAATTCCGATCATTCCTTCGCCAACTAGCGCAGGTGTATTTGGCATTGCACGAGCAACTTTTACTGGCTTTTGAAAAGTATCTTCTATAAAATGAATACTTTTCCCAGCGGCGATATTCACAATGACTGCATCAGCTTTTATAAATGTACGCACTTCTTCGATGATTGATTCATAAACATTTGGCTTTACAGCTATGAAAAGAATATCCGCCTTGCTTGCGACTAGGGTGTTGTTGGATGTTGTTTGAATGCCTGATTCTGATTTTAATTTATCCAAAGCTAGCTGATTACGTCTGGATGCAACAATATTTCCTGGAGAAGCAAATCCTGTATCCAGCAAACCTTTAATAATGGCTGCTCCCATATTTCCTGTTCCTATAAAGCCGATTACTTTATCCATGTTTTCTCTCCTCGTTTAAAAATTCTTAGATTTATTATAGCGCAACATTTCAAAAGGTGGGGCAGATTATTTATCAAGGAAAGCTGCTCGGGAAAATACATCCTTTAGCTGATAAAAGTTCTTTATCGGGCAAAGTTGCCTTAAAAATCTCCCTCTTTGCCTGATAAATTAATTTTATCAAGGAAAGCATGATTAAAAAGAGCTCCTTTTACTTGATAAATCCCATTTTCCCATTTCCTAGACCAAACTCGAAAATAGAAATGTTTATCACTAAAAATGATAACGGTAACAAGCGAAAGTGTTTTGTACTTTAATCGTTTTCACGGTAAGCTAGGTATAACGATAATAATAATGAGGAGGGAGAAAATGGAACAACATCCATGGTGGCATAAAACAATTTTGTATCAAGTTTATCCAATGAGTTATCAAGATACGAATGCGGATGGTGTCGGGGATATTCCAGGAATAATTAAACGATTGGATTATATTCAAAGTCTAGGTGTGAACATGATTTGGTTGAATCCTATTTTTGCTTCGCCCAAAGTAGACAATGGCTACGATGTGGCAAATTATTTAGAGATTGATCCTCAATTTGGAACGATGAAAGATGTGGAGCAGCTGATTCATGAAGCACATATTCGCGGCATGAAAGTTATTTTTGATCTTATTTTAAATCATACATCTGATCAACATCCTTGGTTCCAAGAAGCGATTAAAGGCAAAAACAATCCGTATCGAGATTATTATATTTGGAAAGACGGCAAAGAGAATGGTCAAAAGCCCCCAAATAACTGGGAAGGATTTTTTCGCACATCGGTATGGGATAAAGAACCAAATGGCGATCAATATTTCTTTCATTTATTCGCAAAGGAAATGCCTGATTTGAATTGGGAGAATCCAGAAGTGCACAGAGCCTTAGAGGAAATCTGCTATTTCTGGTTAGGAAAAGGGATTGATGGATTCAGGGTAGATGCCTTTATTCATATTCAAAAAGAGGACGGTTTCCCAGACTTGGATTTACCTGAAGGAGAAATTGGACTTGCGGAAGAGTATTATGCGAACTTGCCGAAAGTAAATATGTATATGAAAATCTTTACATCACGTTTGCGGGAGCGTTATCCAAATATTTTCATTGTGGGAGAAGCAGCATCGGCGGATGTTCATTTGGCTAGAAAATACAGTGACCCAAATGAAGGTGGTTGTAATGCGGTAATTACTTTCCGTTATTTCCCGGTGGATGAAAACAGTAAAGACTGGCGCTTAAATGGAAACATGCAGAGTGCGCCGTTGCTGTTTGACAGGTTCAAGCAAACCATGCACACATGGCAAGATGAAATGGCAGATATTGGAGGCCCAACCCTTTACTGGAATAATCATGATATGGCTCGTGTTGTATCTCGGGTAGGTGATGATTACATTTACCGAGATAACAGTGCAAAGATGCTGGCAACTCTGATGTACTTACAAAAAGGCATACCCGTCATTTATAACGGTGAAGAAATTGGAATGAAGAATCTATACATTGATCATTTGGAAGACTTTAATTCGCCTGAAGCAAATGATTTTTATAAAAAGGCAATCGATTTTGGCTATACAAGAGAGTGGGCTTTGCATAATTTGCGAGAAACATCAAAGGATGCTGCTCGAGGAGCCATGCAGTGGGATGACAGCGAGTATGCGGGTTTTTCAAAAGTAAAGCCATGGAGCGGGGTGAATATTGAACCATCCTATACGGTAACTTCACAAGTATCGAATCCCAATAGTGTCTTGATTCATTATAAAAAAGTCTTGGATTTAAAACGGACCGACTTATTTATTTACGGCGACTATCGTTTGTTGGAAACGGAGGATTCTCTGTTTGTTTACGAACGTGAGTACCATAATAAGAAGGCAAAAGTGATTTGTAATGTTACAGATGAACCACAAATTTATCCATTAGAACCGGAACCGGAAAATGCTTACCGTCGAGTGATCTTGGAAAATGAAGGAATCAGAATTATTAAAAACCACGTAAAATTAAGCCCTTATGGAGCAGTTGTGCTTTTAACTGACTTTGAGGACTTTGACTAAGAATACCCACGAAGAAAGGAAGATCAGATGGCTGTCCAAACCGATATACACTTACGCAATCAAGTAATCTATAGTATTTACGTACGAAATCATACAAAAGAAGGTACTTTTGAAGGTCT
The DNA here is from genome assembly GCF_003955755.1 of Jeotgalibaca ciconiae. Lineage (NCBI taxonomy): Bacteria > Bacillati > Bacillota > Bacilli > Lactobacillales > Carnobacteriaceae > Jeotgalibaca > Jeotgalibaca ciconiae. Next base: position 2,193,767 of record NZ_CP034465.1, read on the forward strand.
TATTCCTGATTTAGCTCGAATAAAAGGTCTTGGGGTCGATATTATTTGGCTCATGCCGATTCATCCAATCGGCCAAGAAATGCGGAAAGGAAAAGCGGGAAGTCCCTATGCGATTCAAGATTACCGCGGAATCAATCCCGAATATGGCACGATGGAAACGTTCGAAAAACTTGTGGAAGAAGCAAGGAAGCTCGGAATGAAAGTGATAATAGATGTTGTTTACAATCATACTTCGCCTGATTCTGTCTTGGTGCATGAACATCCAGAATGGTTTTACCGCCGTCCCAATGGAGAAATGGGAAACAAAGTCGGCGAATGGTATGACATTGTGGATTTGGATTTCAATAATCGGGGACTATGGGATTATTTAATTGAAACGTTGAGAATGTGGGCATCCAAAGTAGACGGATTCCGATGTGATGTGGCTAGTCTTGTTCCAATTGCATTTTGGGAAGAAGCCAGAGAAGCCGTCTCTACAGTTAATCCTGATACCATTTGGCTAGCCGAATCTGTGCATACGTCATTTTTAAGACAACATCGTGATCGTAAAAACGTTGGACTTTCTGATAGCGAAGTTTACCGTGCATTTGATATTACTTACGACTATGATGTTCATCATTTCTTTGAACAATATATGTGGAAGGAGATTACGCTGAAGCATTACTTGGATATTTTGATGTTCCAAGATGGTATCTATCCTGAAAATTATGTGAAGTTGAGGTTCTTGGAAAATCATGACCAACCTCGTATTAGGAGTTATATTAAAGATACTGATGCCCTTGCAAACTGGACGGCTTTCTCCTACTTCCAAAAAGGAACTGCCTTATTGTTTGCAGGACAAGAAAAAGGGTTTGACCATTTGCCCGACTTATTTAATAAAGACGTGGTGAAATGGAATGAAGCTAATGTTGATTTAACACAATTGATCCAAAAACTTTATCGTTTCAAACAGGATGATGCAGTTCGTGAAGGTGCTTATGCCTTACAAGCGCCTGAGGGAATCGACGTTGTGATTGGCTCCTATATCCATAACGAAAAAACTATAGTAGGTATTTTTAACCTTGACGGTGGGACTCATGTTATTAAAGTGGATGTACCAGATGGTAGTTATAAAAATCTACTTCATGATGAAGAGTATGTTGTTCGTGATGGCGTTTTGTTGACGAGTGGAAAGCCAATTATCTTTGCTTATTTTCACGAGGCTCAGCTGAGCCAAGTTTAAAGAAAAAAACTCATTGTTATGATTCTGTTACCGATAACAACAAGTAAACGCTTGCAATAAAGGTGTAACAATTACATAATGGAGTTGTAATAAAAAACAAGTACATATATTTAAAGGAGGATGTCCAATGGTTTCGGATTGGAAAAAAACAAAATTAGGGTTGATTACAGCTTCAGCAGCATTTTTATTAGCTGCTTGTGGTGGAAGCGGAGATTCTACTGAAAGCGAAGCAGCAGCTGGAGGTGATACAGCTGACACAACACAGACAAGTGACGCAGCAGGAGATTTTTCTGGACAAACATTGAAAGTAACAGTGGGGGATGACTATACATCATTTGTTGAATCAATTATTCCATCTTTTGAAGAAGAGTATGGTGTCACAATTGAGTTAGCAGAGATCGATATGTTTGATAACTTAGAAGCATTGCCATTGGATGGCCCTGCAGGATTAGGTCCAGACGTTATGATTGCACCTTACGACCGTGTAGGTGGTTTGGGATTACAAGGTCACTTATTAGAAGTTGAATTGCCAGACGATGGTCGTTATGATTCAATGGATGAACTTCAAGTTACTGCTGATGCTACTTACTTTGGTTCACCATTCGTTATTGAAGCATTAGTAATGTACTACAACAAGGATTTAATTGACACTGCTCCTACGACGTTTGCAGAATTGGAAGCACTAACAGAAGATGAGCGCTTTGCATTTGCATCTGAAGCAGGTAAATCAACGGCCTTTTTAGCAAACTGGGTAGACTTCTATAACTCATATGGTTTACTAGCAGGGTTTGGTGGTTATGTGTTTGGTGAAGAAGGAACAAACATTACTGATGTCGGCTTGAATACACCAGAAGCCATTGAAGCGATTGAATACGCTCAAAAATGGTTCCAAGAAATTTGGCCACAAGGGATGTTAGATAAAACAACGTCAGGTAACTTCATTGATGATCAATTTATTAGTGGGAAAACTGCTGCGATTACTAACGGGCCATGGGGAGCTGCTAGCTACCGTGATGGTGGCGTGAACTATGGTGTTGCACCTGTTCCGACATTACCAAATGGTGAAGCATACGCACCATTCGCGGGTGGTAAGGCTTGGGTTATCTCTTCTTACTCAGAAGTAGGCGAATTAGCACAAGAGTGGTTGAACTATGTAACAAATGAAGAAAATATGATGGCATTGTTCACAGATTACACAAATGAAATTCCTGCTAACCAAGCAGCACGCAAACAAATTACTGATGCAGGTGATAATGAACTAGCTGTAGCCGTTATCGAACAATACAATACTGCTGTTCCAATGCCAAATATTCCAGAAATGGCAGAAGTTTGGACTGGTGCAGAAACAATGATGTTTGACGCGGGATCAAATAATAAGACAGCTGAAGAATCAGCAAATGATTCTGTAGAGATTATTAAACAAAATATTGAACAAAAATATTAAGATAATCTGCGGCTAAACTAAGTAACGCAACATTATCGGCAGAGACGGACATTCTGTCTCTGCCAATTTTATTGAAAAACAACTTTTATTTTTAGAGGAGGGGGAATTAAAGTGGCTGATAAAGAAAGCAAGAAAAAAACGGTTGTTTATACTGAGGAGCAAGAAAAAAATATAAAAAAAGCGACGTTTCTTTCACTTGTTCCAGGTCTCGGACAGCTTTACAATAAGCAAGTATTTAAAGCAATAGTCTTTTTTGCTATTTTAATTATTTTTATTATTGAAATGGTTGTATTTGGAGCAGGGGCTCTTGAAGGGTTAGTTACTCTTGGAACAGTCCCAAGGGAAGATCACTCCCTGTTTATGCTAATTGAAGGTTCCATGCAAATACTCATACTGCTAGTGTTTATTTTAATTTACGCCATTAATATTTATGATGCACGTCGCGTTGCGAAGATGCGGGCGCTAGAGTCTAAATCGGTTAATTACACAATGAAAAGTATTTTGTTAAATGCCTATAACAATGGATTCGCGTACATGCTTACAGTACCAGCTTATTTCGTCATGTTGTTTGCCATCCTATTCCCAGTATTAGTAACCATCTTCATTTCATTTACTAATTATGATTTCTATCATATTCCACCAGCTAATCTCGTGGATTGGGTAGGTTTTGAAACATTTGCAAGTATTTTCTCGTTGAGTACCTACCGCGATACCTTCTTTGATGTCTTTTCTTGGACGGTTATTTGGACTGTATCGGCTACAACCTTACAGTTAGTCATTGGTATTTTAACAGCGGTTGTATTAAACCAACCTTTTATTAAAGGGAAGCGGATTTTCGGGGTTATCTTACTATTGCCCTGGGCAGTTCCAGCCTTTATTACTATTATGTCCTTTTCTAATATGTTTAATGATAGTGTGGGGGCAATTAACTCTCAAGTTATCCCGTTTATTAACAATCTACCATTTGTCGATATTCCATCTATTGCTTGGAAAACAAATCCATTTTGGACAAAAATTGCCATCATTGCAATTCAAGGTTGGTTGGGATTCCCCTATATTTATGTATTAGTATCGGGTATTTTACAATCCATACCAGCTGACTGGTATGAGGCATCTGTTATTGATGGTGCTACGTCCGTTCAAAAATTCCGTTATATCACGCTACCGCAAATTTTTGCTGTGGCAGCACCTATTTTTGTAACACAGTATACGGGTAATTTTAATAACTTCTCCATGATCTACCTCTTTAACGAGGGGGGACCGGGTAGTGTAGGGTCAGGTGCAGGGTCAACTGATATTTTGATTTCTTGGATTTACAAGTTAACAACTGGCCAGTCACCACAGTTTAATATTGCATCTGCGGTAACATTGATCATTTCAGCTGTTGTAATTACGATTTCAATGCTTATCTTCAGCCGCACCCGCGCATTTGAAATGGAGGATTGATGGAAATGGCACAATTTAAACCAAAGAAAATTAGAACACAAAAGACTAGTCGTCGCCTCAATAAAGTATTTACCTATGCTTATCTTATTAGTTTAAGCATCATTATTATTTATCCACTTTTGATCACAGCAACTTCAGCATTCCGTGCAGGTAACATTCTAGCGTTCGACTTGAAATTAACAGGTCCATGGACATTGAATAACTTTAGACGGTTATTTCAAGAAACGTTATATCCACAGTGGTATATGAATACCTTAAAAGTTGCTATTACTACAATGGTTATTCAAGTAACAGCCATTACATTAGCTGGTTTTGCTTACAGTCGCTATCGTTTTATTGGACGAAAACAATCCTTGAAATTTTTCTTAATTGTTCAAATGGTACCGACAACTGCTGCTTTAACAGCCTTCTACGTTATGGCCCTATTAATTGGTGGTCTAGACCAACACTGGTTCTTGATTTTCGTTTATATCGGTGGTGGTATTCCAATGAATACCTGGTTGATGAAAGGATATTTTGATACGGTTCCCCTTGAATTGGATGAATCAGCTCGCTTAGACGGCGCGGGACATTTCCGTACATTCTGGCAGATTATTTTACCTTTAGTTAGACCGATGATTGCTGTTCAAGCACTGTGGGCATTTATGTCACCGTTTGGAGAGTACCTACTTGCTCGCTTCTTGCTTCGATCACCTGAAAACTATACCGTTGCTAATGGCTTGCAAACATTTATTAATAACCAAAGAGACCAACGTGTAGCTTTGTTCGCTGCGGGGGCAATCTTAATTGCTGTTCCAATCGCAACACTGTTCTTCTTCTTACAAAAGAACTTTGTTTCTGGTTTAACAGCAGGGGGAACAAAAGGTTAATCACTGGCTGCCGTCTTGCTTGAATTGCATGCTTCAACTAGAATAAAATGAATCAATTTAAAAAAGGATGGATGAACATGCAAAACAAATCATTTCCAATAAACTACTTTAATAGTGTTTTAACGCCTGTGAAGAATTTTATAGGAAGAAAACAACTCAGTTGGCCAAAGCTACTATTTGTTATTTTGTTTTTAAATGGGATTATGATGATTCCTATTGTTATAAACTTTACTCAAACTGAAGCCATTCAATTAAAATCCACTTTTCCAGCTATTTACGACTTAATTGATGAAGACGTCGTTGATAGTCTGAATCAAACCACTTCCGAAAAAGGGCAGGTCACTTTTACAGAGCCTTTTATCCTTGAAAAAGAAGCGGGAATCGTATTAGGTGGCGTAGACGAACAGGAAATTGAAGAGGCTTTAGAGATGACAAACGCTCTCGTGTTTGCAGAAGACCGATTCTATCTAAAAGAAGGGGACTTGCCAGTTAGCGAAATTACTTATACAGCTGATGTCCAGCTAAATGGCTGGCAGACAGTTGATGACTTGCAGGCGGAGATAAACCGCCAGTGGTTCCAATACAACCGAGTGTTTATTGTAGCGACCTATTCGTTCATGATAACGGGAATGCTACTAATGATGAATCTCTTATTAGTATTTGGAGCAGCCTTCTTTATCCGCTTAGCTGGACGCAGCGCGATGATAGAAATAAATACATACAAAGAAAGTGTTAATTTAATTTTGAATGCGATGGGGATTCCCGTTTTACTTGCTTTCCTATTAGGGTTAGTGATGCCAGATATTTCGATGATTATGAGTGTGCAAACATTTGGTCTAGTGGTTATGCTAGTGCTGATCTACTTCCGCACACAGTTTTCAGAGGACTATGTCGCAAAACGAAAACGAGAAGCAAGTAGTCATAGGGGTGGCGCCTAATAGGATGAACCTTGTCATCGCTTCGAAGTCAACATAGCTTGGAAGGAGTAGAAATTTCGATGAAACGATTATTTGATATTGATCCTTGGAAGTTAAAAACAACAACCTTACATAAAGAGGACAAACGATTGCAAGAGAGTTTAACAGCAATCGGAAATGGATACATGGGGCAGAGAGGAAACTTTGAGGAAGGCTATTCTGCAGATACACATGAAGGCACCTATTTAGCAGGTATCTGGTACCCAGATAAAACGCGTGTCGGCTGGTGGAAAATTGGTTATCCAGAATACTTTGGTAAAGTGATTAATGCTATGAACTTTATTAAGGTAGGTATTGAAGTCGATGGACATCCCGTAGATTTAGCGACAGATAACTTTAGTGACTTCTATCTCGAATCTGATATGAAAACAGGTGTTTTAAATCGCCATTACACATGGAAAAGTGCATCTGAGGAGATTGAAATCCGTTTTAACTTCAAACGTTTCTTGAGTATTGTGGACAAAGAGATTGCTGCTATTCAAATTTCTGCTGAAGTTTTAAAAGGAAATCCAGCAATCAAACTAACATCTGCTTTAGATAATAATGTACAAAATGAAGATGCCAACTATGAAGAAATGTTTTGGGAAGCTGTAGAAACGAGTGTTGAAAAACCAGCTTACTTAACAGCTAGAACAGTTCCAAATAATTTTGGTATCGATCGTTTTACTGTGACTGGCGCAATGGTTAACCAAGTAACGGCTGTTAATTATACCGTTAGTTCTTCGGAGTCGTTGCTGGTCGCAGAAGAATTTAGTGGGAAAGTTGCAGTTGGTGACACGGTAACATTAAATAAATATGTAGCGATTGTAACGAGTCGAGATGTTGGGGACTCAGAGCAGCGTGTACAGGCTCGCCAATTAGTAGAAGCTGCAGCTCATAAGGGGTTTGACCAACTCTTAGTTGAAAATACAGAAGCTTGGGCAACACGTTGGAATAAGGCAGACGTGAAAATTCAAGGTGATGATGAAGCACAACAAGGGTTGCGTTTTAACCTATATGGCTTATTCTCTACTTATTATGGTGAAGATAGCCGACTAAACGTTGGACCAAAAGGATTTACTGGTGAAAAATATGGTGGTGCAACCTATTGGGATACAGAGGCATTTATTTTACCGATGTATCTATCCGTTGCAGACCCAGAAATTTCTCGTAATTTGCTCGTTTATCGTCATAACCAACTAGACGGCGCTGTTCACAATGCTCAAATGCAAGGGTTGAAAGGCGCGCTTTATCCAATGGTTACCTTTACGGGTGTGGAATGTCACAACGAGTGGGAAATTACTTTTGAAGAAATTCACCGTAATGGGGCAATGGTCCATGCGATTTACAATTATACGAATTATACCGGCGATGAGTCATATGTTTTAAACGAAGGTGTGGATGTCCTTGTTGCGATTTCGCGTTTCTGGGCAGACCGTGTGCATTACTCTAAACGCAATGACCGCTATATGATTCATGGCGTAACCGGCCCTAACGAATACGAGAATAATATTAATAATAACTATCACACAAACCGCATGGCTACTTGGACGCTAGAATATACACTAGATACTTTAGCAAAACTATCTCATGAAAAAGCGGCAGAATTGGCCGTTTCTGATGAAGAACGTCAACAGTGGCAAGATATTATTGAAAAAATGTACTACCCATATGATGATGAGCTAGGTATTTTTGTTCAACATGATACTTTCTTAGATAAAGATTTGACACCGGTAGCAGAATTAGATCCAGAGAATCGCCCGTTAAATCAAAACTGGTCATGGGATAAAATTTTACGTTCGCCATACATTAAACAAGCCGATGTGCTTCAAAGTATTTATTTCTTAAATGATCGCTACACACAAGAAGAAAAACAAGCTAACTTTGATTTCTATGAACCGCTAACTGTTCACGAATCGTCATTGTCTCCAAGTATTCACGCAGTATTAGCTGCTGAATTAGGTATGGAAGATAAAGCAGTTGAGTTATATTCTCGTACAGCGCGTTTAGATTTAGATAACTATAACAATGATACAGAAGACGGTCTACATATTACATCAATGAGTGGTGCATGGTTAGCAATTGTTCAAGGCTTTGCTGGCATGCGTATTGTAGATGGTCGTCTATCATTCAAACCATTCTTACCAAAACAATGGGATAGCTATGACTTTAAGATTAACTTCCGTGATCGCTTGTTGGATGTTCATGTCGCAAAAGATGGCTTAAGTCTATCTTTAGAAGAGGGCGAGTCAATAGATGTTCTCTTATGGGACGATGTGGTTACTTTAAGTGATTCAATTAAACAACCATTAAAATAAAAATCAGCTTGGGAGAAGTCCCAAGCTGATTTTTAAAAAGATAAGTAGGAGGCATATCAGATGATTAAGGGTGTTGTTTTTGATTTAGACGGTGTTATTACAGATACCGCAGAATTTCACTATTTAGCTTGGAAAGAACTTGGTGAAAAAATTGGAATTCCTTTTGATAGAGCATTCAATGAAAATTTAAAAGGAATTAGTCGAATGGATTCTTTAGAACGCATTCTAGAATTAGGTAACAAGCAAAATCACTATTCACAGGAAGAAAAAGAAGCTCTTGCCCACGAAAAAAATGAGCAATATAAAGAGTTGATTAAGCAAATTACACCTTCAGATATTTTGCCGGGAATTTCGACATTCATAGAGGACTGTAAAAGTAAACAGTTGAAGCTAGCTCTAGCAAGCGCAAGTAAAAATGGACCTGCCATTTTGGAGAGTCTGGGTCTAAAAGAAGAATTTGGTACGATTGTTGATCCTGCATCGTTGGCAAAAGGGAAACCAGATCCAGAAATCTTTATCAAAGGTGCTGAACTATTAGGTTTGAAAGCTGAGGAATGCATTGGTGTAGAAGATGCTGAAGCAGGAATTGCTGCAGTTAATGCAGCCGGCATGTTCTCTGTAGGAGTAGGTAACGCTGAATCAATGAAGGCAGCAGATCTATTTGTGGAACATACTGCGGATTTAAACTTAGAAGCTATTTTACAAGCAGTTAATAATAAATAGAGAAAGATCGGAGACTAGCAAGTCTTCGATTTTTTATATAAATCCATAAAAAATAGACATTTCGCTTTACAAGAAAACGTTTTCATGTTAATATACAAGTGTAGAGAGGGATACAAATTACATTTCGTAAGAAACAAAAACAGTAAAGATGAGAGAAGTGTATGCAAATCTTTCTTTACGTAGAGTCGTAAAGCTTCCATTAATAGAAACGTCTTCTTTCTATATAATGTAAGAGATTTAAGTATAGAGATGAAAATCTAGAAAAAGTCAGTAGCAGGACAAGAAGAACGTTTAAATGAAAGAACAATTTCAGAAAAAGAGATTAGAGGTTCGTTTTTACTGAAGATGTTTCTTGGAACCTTACGATTCATGTATGGTATAGAACGCTGTCAGTTCTATATCAAAGAAAGTCTAATCAAATGAGAGGCGAGATGCCCGTTTGATGGTAAAAGACTTTCGCATTATACAACTTCATCTAGTGGCATTGTTCCTTTATAAACGGGAAAGCCGAAAAAGGATAATTAAAAATCGGATCCCCTAAAAGTGGAACATCAAACCGAAGTTAAATGAAAATTTACCAACGGATGTAGTGTTGGTACTTAGTTTAAGGAACTTTGTTTACTAAGATGAAGGGGGAAGGGCTACAATTGTAGCTCTTCCTTTTTCTTGAACTGTATTGTTTGACAGCGTTACCAGCTCTGTGCTATGATTATTTATGTCATCTTTTAAGACCTTTTAAAAAAATCTGTTGACACTTGTATAGGTAGATGCTATCATTTAGAAGTTGTCTGAAAGACCTGTCTACTTTTAAAAATGTTTTGACAAAGGTTTCTCAAAATGATAGGATATAAAAGTTGCTTCTCAAAAAGCAGCTTTAAAAACTTTTAAAAAAAGTTTTTAAAAACTGTTGACACATAATTAACACCGTGTTAATATATAGAAGTTGTCACGACACGAACTTAACGTAATGCGTGATAACGGATTTGATCTTTGAAAACTGAACAAAGAATGAACGAACCAAACGTGCAGGGCATCTTTTCGAAGATGCACACAATAAAGCCGGTACTTTGTACCGCAAACATTAAGTCAGCAAAAAAAGAGCTATTCAGCTTATCATGTCGGATTTCTGTACAAGAGTCCACATTTAACATGAGAGTTTGATCCTGGCTCAGGACGAACGCTGGCGGCGTGCCTAATACATGCAAGTCGTACGAACCGAAGGGGAGCTTGCTCCCTGGACGTTAGTGGCGAACGGGTGAGTAACACGTGGGTAACCTGCCCTTAAGCGGGGGATAACATCCGGAAACGGGTGCTAATACCGCATAGTTTCCCTCTCCACATGGAGGGGGAAGGAAAGACGGCCTTTGTGCTGTCGCTTAGGGATGGACCCGCGGCGTATTAGTTAGTTGGTAGGGTAACGGCCTACCAAGGCGATGATACGTAGCCGACCTGAGAGGGTGATCGGCCACATTGGGACTGAGACACGGCCCAAACTCCTACGGGAGGCAGCAGTAGGGAATCTTCCGCAATGGACGAAAGTCTGACGGAGCAACGCCGCGTGAGTGAAGAAGGTTTTCGGATCGTAAAACTCTGTTGTCGGAGAAGAACAAGCAGGAAAGGAACTGTTCCTGCCTTGACGGTACCCGACCAGAAAGCCACGGCTAACTACGTGCCAGCAGCCGCGGTAATACGTAGGTGGCAAGCGTTGTCCGGATTTATTGGGCGTAAAGCGAGCGCAGGCGGTTCCTTAAGTCTGATGTGAAAGCCCACGGCTCAACCGTGGAAGGTCATTGGAAACTGGGGAACTTGAATGCAGAAGAGGAGAGTGGAATTCCATGTGTAGCGGTGAAATGCGTAGATATATGGAGGAACACCAGTGGCGAAGGCGACTCTCTGGTCTGTAATTGACGCTGAGGCTCGAAAGCGTGGGGAGCAAACAGGATTAGATACCCTGGTAGTCCACGCCGTAAACGATGAGTGCTAAGTGTTGGAGGGGTTCCACCCTTCAGTGCTGCAGTTAACGCATTAAGCACTCCGCCTGGGGAGTACGGCCGCAAGGCTGAAACTCAAAGGAATTGACGGGGACCCGCACAAGCGGTGGAGCATGTGGTTTAATTCGAAGCAACGCGAAGAACCTTACCAGGTCTTGACATCCCTTGCCATTCCCAGAGATGGGAGGTTCCCTTCGGGGACAAGGTGACAGGTGGTGCATGGTTGTCGTCAGCTCGTGTCGTGAGATGTTGGGTTAAGTCCCGCAACGAGCGCAACCCTTATTGCTAGTTGCCAGCATTCAGTTGGGCACTCTAGTGAGACTGCCGGTGACAAACCGGAGGAAGGTGGGGATGACGTCAAATCATCATGCCCCTTATGACCTGGGCTACACACGTGCTACAATGGATGGTACAACGAGCAGCGAACCCGCGAGGGCAAGCGAATCTCTGAAAGCCATTCTCAGTTCGGATTGCAGGCTGCAACTCGCCTGCATGAAGCCGGAATCGCTAGTAATCGCGGATCAGCACGCCGCGGTGAATACGTTCCCGGGTCTTGTACACACCGCCCGTCACACCACGAGAGTTTGTAACACCCGAAGTCGGTGGGGTAACCCTTAGGGGAGCCAGCCGCCTAAGGTGGGATAGATGATTGGGGTGAAGTCGTAACAAGGTAGCCGTATCGGAAGGTGCGGCTGGATCACCTCCTTTCTAAGGAATTTAACGGAACCTGCCGAAGTTCATCATTCTTGTTCAGTTTTGAGAGGTCAACTCTCAATGAATCTTTGTTCCTTGAAAACTGAATAGCATAACATGAAATACAAAGTAAGAAACCAAAACATTTTACCGCGTTACACGTTGGACGATTTTTTAGAAAACGTTCGATAGTAAAGGCCAGCAATGGCCGAAGCTTGACCACAGGTTAAGTGAATAAGGGCGCACGGTGGATGCCTTGGCACTAGGAGCCGATGAAGGACGGGACGAACGCCGATATGCTCCGGGGAGCTGTAAGTAAGCATTGATCCGGAGATTTCCGAATGGGGCAACCCAATATCTTTGATAGGATATTACAAACACGTGAATACATAGCGTGTTTGAGGTAGACGCAGGGAACTGAAACATCTCATTACCTGCAGGAAGAGAAAGAAAAATCGATTCCCTGAGTAGCGGCGAGCGAAACGGGAAAAGCCCAAACCAGAGAGCTTGCTCTCTGGGGTTGTAGGACTGGGACGTGAGACTGCAATGGATAGCAGAAGCCGGCTGGAAAGCCGCGCAAGACAGGGTAACAGCCCCGTATGCGAAATCCAGCGCAGCTCTACCAGGATCCTGAGTACGGCGGAACACGAGAAATTCCGTCGGAATCCGGGAGGACCATCTCCCAAGGCTAAATACTCCCTAGTGACCGATAGTGAACCAGTACCGTGAGGGAAAGGTGAAAAGCACCCCGGAAGGGGAGTGAAATAGTACCTGAAACCGTGTGCTTACAAGTAGTCAGAGCCCGTTAAGGGGTGATGGCGTACCTTTTGTAGAATGGACCGGCGAGTTACGATCCCATGCGAGGTTAAGCCGAAAAGGCGGAGCCGCAGCGAAAGCGAGTCTGAACAGGGCGAATGAGTATGTGGTCGTAGACCCGAAACCAGGTGACCTACCCATGTCCAGGTTGAAGGTGCGGTAATACGCACTGGAGGACCGAACCCACGTACGTTGAAAAGTGCGGGGATGAGGTGTGGGTAGCGGAGAAATTCCAATCGAACCTGGAGATAGCTGGTTCTCTCCGAAATAGCTTTAGGGCTAGCCTCGGATCAACGAATCGTGGAGGTAGAGCACTGTTTGGACTAGGGGCCCTTCTCGGGTTACCGAATTCAGATAAACTCCGAATGCCATGGATTCAAGTCCGGGAGTCAGACTGCGAGTGATAAGATCCGTAGTCGAAAGGGAAACAACCCAGCCCACCAGCTAAGGTCCCAAAGTATCTGTTAAGTGGAAAAGGATGTGGGGTTGCACAGACAACTAGGATGTTGGCTCAGAAGCAGCCATCATTTAAAGAGTGCGTAATAGCTCACTAGTCGAGTGACCCTGCGCCGAAAATTTACCGGGGCTAAACAGATCACCGAAGCTGTGGATGGAACCCATTGGGGTTCCGTGGTAGGAGAGCGTTCTAAGGGCAGAGAAGCCGGACCGTGAGGACCGGTGGAGCGCTTAGAAGTGAGAATGCCGGTATGAGTAGCGAAAGACGGGTGAGAATCCCGTCCACCGAATGACTAAGGTTTCCTGGGGAAGGCTCGTCCTCCCAGGGTTAGTCGGGACCTAAGCCGAGGCCGACAGGCGTAGGCGATGGACAACAGGTTGATATTCCTGTACCAGTTGTTTTTGTTTGAACGATGGAGGGACGCAGGAGGCTAAGGAAAGCGTGCGATTGGAAGAGCACGCCCAAGCAGTGAGTCCGGGGGAGAGTCAAATGCTTTCCCCCGCACGGATGAGCTGTGACGGGGAGGGAAATTGAGTACCGAAGTTCCCGATGCCACACTGCCAAGAAAAGCTTCTAGTTAGAAACCAACTGCCCGTACCGCAAACCGACACAGGTAGTCGAGGAGAGTATCCTAAGGTGAGCGAGCGAACTCTCGTTAAGGAACTCGGCAAAATGACCCCGTAACTTCGGGAGAAGGGGTGCTGACCGCAAGGTCAGCCGCAGTGAATAGGCCCAAGCGACTGTTTATCAAAAACACAGGTCTCTGCAAAATCGAAAGATGACGTATAGGGGCTGACGCCTGCCCGGTGCTGGAAGGTTAAGAGGAGAGGTTAGCCGCAAGGCGAAGCTTCGAATTGAAGCCCCAGTAAACGGCGGCCGTAACTATAACGGTCCTAAGGTAGCGAAATTCCTTGTCGGGTAAGTTCCGACCCGCACGAAAGGCGTAACGATTTGGGCACTGTCTCAACGAGAGACTCGGTGAAATTATAGTACCAGTGAAGATGCTGGTTACCCGCGACAGGACGGAAAGACCCCATGGAGCTTTACTGCAGGTTGATATTGATTGTTTCTGCCACATGTACAGGATAGGTAGGAGCCGTAGAAGTCGGGACGCTAGTCTCGATGGAGGCGCCATTGGGATACTACCCTTGTGGCAGGAACACTCTAACCCGCTGCCCTTATCGGGCAGGGAGACAGTGTCAGTCGGGCAGTTTGACTGGGGCGGTCGCCTCCTAAAATGTAACGGAGGCGCCCAAAGGTTCCCTCAGAATGGTTGGAAATCATTCGCAGAGTGCAAAGGCAGAAGGGAGCTTGACTGCGAGACAGACAAGTCGAGCAGGGACGAAAGTCGGGCTTAGTGATCCGGTGGTACCGCATGGAAGGGCCATCGCTCAACGGATAAAAGCTACCCTGGGGATAACAGGCTTATCTCCCCCAAGAGTTCACATCGACGGGGAGGTTTGGCACCTCGATGTCGGCTCGTCGCATCCTGGGGCTGTAGTCGGTCCCAAGGGTTGGGCTGTTCGCCCATTAAAGCGGCACGCGAGCTGGGTTCAGAACGTCGTGAGACAGTTCGGTCCCTATCCGTCGCGGGCGTTGGAAATTTGAGAGGAGCTGTCCTTAGTACGAGAGGACCGGGATGGACACACCGCTGGTGTACCAGTTGTTCTGCCAAGAGCATCGCTGGGTAGCTATGTGTGGAAGGGATAAACGCTGAAAGCATCTAAGCGTGAAGCCCCCCTCAAGATGAGATTTCCCATCATTTTAAATGAGTAAGACCCCTGAGAGACGATCAGGTAGATAGGCTGGAAGTGGACGCGCAGCGATGTGTGGAGCGGACCAGTACTAATCGGTCGAGGACTTAACCAAGAAACAGACGGTAAGGCGGAAGAATGGTTTCTTTCCGGTAGATCATGTTGGCTATTCAGTTTTGAGGGAACGAAGTTCCTGAAATAAAGAGGGATCACTGTGGGCGAAGCCCGAGTGTCTCATGTCTGTAAGCAGCTGAAGCAGCAACAGCCATGACAATGTGCGGTGGCGATGGCAAGAAGGTCACACCTGTTCCCATCCCGAACACAGAAGTTAAGCTTCTTAGCGCCGATTGTAGTGAAGGGTTTCCCTTTGTGAGAGTAGGACGCTGCCGCGCATATATTTTTTTTGAATATATTTATTCCGCAATAGCTCAGTTGGTAGTAGCGCTTGACTGTTAATCAAGATGTCGTAGGTTCGAGTCCTACTTGCGGAGTTTCTCTTTTTTTTTGAGGATTTTTAAGTATCTGACAATTTTTATTTGGAGAGTTGTCCGAGAGGCCGAAGGAGCACGATTGGAAATCGTGTAGGCGGGAAACTGTCTCAAGGGTTCGAATCCCTTACTCTCCGTAAGCATTTTTATCTGGCCCGTTGGTCAAGCGGTTAAGACACCGCCCTTTCACGGCGGTAACACGGGTTCGAATCCCGTACGGGTCATTATTCTGTTCGTTGTAATTCAATGGATTTACGAACATATAATCTATTAATTTCTTTTGGCTTGGTAGCTCAGTTGGTAGAGCACTTGATTGAAGCTCAAGGTGTCGGCGGTTCGATTCCGTCCCAAGCCATTCTGGAGGGGTAGCGAAGTGGCTAAACGCGGCGGACTGTAAATCCGCTCCTTCGGGTTCGGCAGTTCGAATCTGCCCCCCTCCATATTAATTTGAAAAATTATCTTAATAGGGTATAGCTTAAAGCTAGAATAATCTGCTCCCTATTTTGAATTTTGGCGATTGTGGCGAAGTGGTTAACGCACCGGCTTGTGGCGCCGGCACTCGTGGGTTCGATTCCCATCAGTCGCCCTTTTACTTTTTGGGGTATAGCCAAGCGGTAAGGCAACGGACTTTGACTCCGTCACTCGTTGGTTCGAATCCAGCTACCCCAGTAATTATAAAAAAATCAATAAAAATCCTGAGACAATGTAATATTGTTTCAGGATTTTTTTTATGGAATAAATCTGCCAAGGGAGAGACTTTCAAGCGAACTTTTGAGTCTGAATATTCCTATTATTTCTATTTTTGGTGCAGATCTTAGTCGTTCAAGGCCATCTCGCTTCTCAATGTTTATGGTATTTTCTTCCACTGAAGTTTGATTTTATCCTCACTGGACGGAATTAATAACTAATTTTGTCTACTGAAGCCTGTTCTTATTGCCACTGGATGAGAATACCATATAAAATTTGAAGTGTTGCTGTGAGGATTTTTAATTCCCCATATTCCCCATATTTTCCTTCCCAAACAGCGAATTAGCTTTCAATTCTGTAAAACGATAGAATGATAATAAGTAAGTAAATAGGAAAAAGGAGATAGCAGAATGACAAAAGTGAATGAGAGTATCAAATTTTCACGTGGTTTAGAATTAAAGAATCGCATAGTAATGGCTCCTATGACAACGAAAATGAGCTTTTACGATGGAGTTGTTACTAAAGATGAATTAGATTATTATTCTCTTCGTTCTGGTGAACTTGGTGCTGTTATTACAGCTGCAGCAAATGTTCAAGAAGTTGGAAAAGGCTGGGAAGGAGAATTGGGGGCTTATGATGATAAATTCATTCCTGGTTTGAGTAAATTAGCTTCTGTTATTAAACAAAGTGGCACAAAAGCGATTTTACAAATTTTCCATGGCGGACGTATGACGAACTCAAAAGTTACGCGAGGAAAAGAAGTTGTTTCAGCTAGTGCGATTCCTGCTGAAAGACCTGGAGCTGAGACTCCTAAAGAATTGAGACAGGAAGAAATACTTGAATTAATCGAAGCGTACAAAGAAGCAACTCGAAGAGCGATGGAAGCAGGCTTCGATGGAGTAGAGCTTCATGGAGCAAATACCTATCTGATCCAACAGTTCTTTTCACCTCATTCTAATCGCCGGGAGGATGAGTGGGGAGGAAGCTTAGAGAAAAGATTTAAGTTCATAGACGAGCTTGTTGATGGTGTTACGGAATTGGTTGATCAATCTGATAGAGAGAACTTCATTGTGGGCTATCGTTTTTCGCCGGAAGAATATGAGGAGCCAGGAATTCGTTTTGCGGATACTCTTTATTTAGTAGAGCAATTAGCAAATAAACCGCTGGACTATTTGCATATTTCGTTAAATGATTACTCACGAGTTTCACAGAGTGACGACCATCAAGGAAAGCCTATGCTTGCTTATATATTTGAAAAAATTGCTGGCCGCGTACCGCTAATCGGCGTTGGCGATGTTCGAAGCAGGGAAGACGCAGAGAAAGTTTTGAAAATGGCTAATATAGTGGCTGTCGGCAGAGCTTTGTTAATTGATCCAAACTGGACAAGTAAAATAATGAATAATCAAGAAGAATTGGTACGTAAGCAAGTTTCTCATTTTGACAGAGAGAAGTTAGGATTAACAAACGGAGTCTGGGAATTTATGGAAAACATGATGGCAGACCGGATAAAATAAGCATGCAAATAAAATAAGAAAAGCGGACAAGTCCGCCTTGGCCTATGAAAAAATAGGAAATTTGACCCTGAATTGTCAGGAGACTTCACGCTTCAGCGGGTTAGTCGAATGATATGCGTTAGCGAGCAGCGAAGTGCGCAATGGGGCAAATTTATCTTTTTTTTCATTAGGTCAGGACTTGGGAGCTAGACATTGATGGCTGAACTTATAATCCCCTAGTCTATTAAAAAGGCTGGAGCGCAAGTCGCTTCGCCTTTCCTTTTTTATAGCGGAAAATAAGGTTGCATTTTTTAAATCAATATAATACAATGAATGAAGTTAAAAATAAATGAGAAAAAACTAATCTAGTTTAAAAAAACTTAATTAATTGTAAATGCTTTGAAGAAGGAAAGTAATATATATGGAAATTTTAGAGAGAGTATTGTAGTGGTGAAAGATACTTATTGGAGATATATATGAAAATGGCCTTTTTAGTACAGCACCGAATCCTAGTAGGCTGCTGCGGATCTTAACCGTTATTGTAAGAATAGCATGATGGTGCTATATAAGGTGGGCATTTTTGAATGCCAATTTGAGTGGTAACGCGGATAAACTTCGTCTCTGTAATTTTAAGAGTCGGAGTTTTTTTGTATGGAATTTTAAATTAATTGACTAAGAATGATTGCTTAATCAGAAAGGGGAAAAAATGGACTTACAATTTATGAAAGATTTTGCTCCTATTTATGTAGAGGCTGGAATACTAACTTTTCGAATTGCACTAATTGGAATAATGGGTGCAACGATTGTTGGATTACTCACTTGTTTAACTCGGTACTTCAAAGTGCCCCTATTGAGTAAGATAGCTGGCTTGTATATCGAATTATCAAGGAACACACCACTGCTTGTTCAGCTATTTTTCCTGTACTTCGGATTACCGAAGCTAGGGATTTTACTGAGTTCAGAAAGTTGTGGGATTATCGGATTAATTTTTTTAGGTGGCAGTTATATGTCAGAGGCATTTCGGAGTGGCTTAGAAGCTGTTGAAAACAGACAAATTGAATCAGCTTTGAGCATCGGATTAACGAACTTACAAGTTTTTAGGTATATTTTGATGCCCCAAGCGATTACCATATCATTACCTGCCTTTTTGGCAAATATAGTCTTTCTTATAAAGGAAACATCGGTATTTAGTGTAGTAGCATTGCCTGATTTAATGTATATTGCCAAAGATTTAATAGGTTTATATTATAACACGGACGAAGCTTTGCTGATGTTGGTGGTCTCATACGCGGTAATCTTATTACCGATTGTAGCTTTGTTTCATTTTGTAGAAAGGAAGTTGAGATATGCAGGATTTGGGGATTAGTATTTTATTTCAAGGCAGAAATTTTGTGAGATTACTAGAAGGACTATGGGTGACTATCAATATTTCACTCATCTCCGTTAGTATCTCCATCTTGTTGGGCATAATTTTAGGTATGGTAATGACGATAAAAAATCCAGTCATTACAATTTTTACAAAGTTTTATCTTGAATTTGTACGTGTCATGCCGCAACTGGTCTTGCTGTTTTTAGTATATTTTGGTTTGACTAGGGCTTTTAATATTAATTTGTCAGGAGAACTTTCTTCTATCATTGTATTCTCTTTATGGGGTACTGCGGAAATGGGTGATTTAGTACGTGGGGCGTTGATCTCTATTCCCAAACATCAGTATGAAAGTGGTATGTCACTCGGCCTTACAAAGCTGCAAGTTTATCAATATGTGATTATCCCTCAAACGGTAAGGCGGTTATTGCCTCTGGCACTCAATCTAGTGACCAGAATGATAAAAACCACTTCGCTAATCGTACTGATTGGCGTTGTAGAAGTTGTTAAAGTAGGTCAGCAAATTATCGAATCATCACGTCTCACTGATCCGAATGCTTCGTTATGGATATATGGAACGATTTTCTTCCTATATTTCCTTATTTGTTACCCGCTTTCCTTGCTTGCAACAAGATTAGAAAGAAAATGGAAAAATTGAGGTGATAAAGGTGAATTATGAAAAAACATTACTTAAAATTAGGGATTTGAGGAAGAGCTATGATGACAGCATCGTCCTGAAAGATTTATCTTTAGATATTCATAAGGGAGAAGTTGTTGTTATTATTGGGCCTTCAGGCTGTGGGAAAAGTACTCTGTTAAGATGTATAAATGGCTTGGAAGACATTCAAAATGGAGAAATACAATTGAATGGTGAATTGATTAGTAACCAAAGAAAAAATATGCATTTGGTTCGCCAAAAAGTAGGCATGGTTTTCCAAAGCTATGATTTATTTCCTCATATGACAATTCTTGATAATGTCCTGCTGGGACCAATGAAAGCTCAGAATAGAAATAAAGAAGAAGTGACGAGAGAGGCAGAGGCAGCGTTAAGTCGTGTAGGACTCCTAGATAAAAAAGATGCCTATCCAAGACAACTTTCAGGTGGTCAAAAGCAGAGAGTTGCGATTGTTCGCTCACTATGTATGCATCCTGAACTAATGCTCTTTGATGAGGTCACTGCTGCATTAGATCCTGAAATGGTAAGAGAAGTTCTGGATGTGATGTTAGAACTTGCGAGAGAGGGAAGTACGATGATCATTGTTACTCACGAAATGCAATTTGCGCGAGCGGTTGCCGATAGAATCCTATTTATGGATAAAGGTGCAATCGTTGAAGAAAATGCCCCTGCTGAGTTTTTCGCCAACCCCCAGACGGACAGGGCAAAACAGTTTTTAAATATGTTTGAATTTAATGCTATAAAAAGCGTTGAAGATAAAAAAATAGAAATAAAGGGAGAGTAAAGATTATGAGAAAAACGAAGAACTTATTATTTTTATTATTAGCTTTCATTGTTGCCGCGACAGGATTAGCAGGATGCTCGAGCAGTTCTGCAGATAGCACGGAATCAGGTGGGTCAGAAGTAAGTGCTAATGGAACTGCTAGAACTTTAGAGGAAATTAAGGAAAGTGGAAACATAACCATTGGTGTTTTCAGCGATAAAAAACCATTTGGATACGTTGACGAAAATGGAGATTATCAAGGTTATGATATTTATTTTGGAAATCGAATTGCTGAAGATTTAGGTGTTGAAGTTGAATATGTAACCGTTGATGCAGCTAGTCGGGTAGAATATTTGGAAACAGCAAAGGTGGATATCATTCTTGCTAATTTTACTGTAACGGAAGAACGCGCTGAAAAAGTTGATTTTGCACTGCCTTATATGAAAGTTTCATTAGGAGTTGTATCTCCCGATCATGCAATCATTACTGATGTTGAAGAACTAAATGGAAAAACTTTGATCGTGGCAAAGGGTACTACAGCTGACATTTATTTCACAGAAAATCACCCAGAAATTGAATTATTAAAATTCGATCAATATAGCGATGCTTATGGTGCATTATTAGATGGAAGAGGGGATTCTTTCTCTACTGATAATACCGAAGTTCTTGCTTGGGCTATTGAAAATGGAGGATATACCGTTGGAATTGATACTTTAGGAGATTTAGATACAATAGCGCCAGCGGTCCAAAAAGGAAACACTGAACTATTGGATTGGTTAAATGCTGAAATAAAAACGTTAGGGGAAGAACAGTTCTTCCATAAGAACTTTGAGGAAACTTTAGCGCCTGCTTATGGAGATGCGGCAGTTGCAGATAATATAGTAGTTGAAGGCGGAGTAGTAGAGGAATAAAAACTTATTTAGCCGTCAAACATAAAAGCCACACAATGCCGTTTATTGCTTGTGTGGCTTTTTTTTGTGGACTAGGGGATTATAAGTTCAGCCATCAATGTCTAGCTCCCAAGTCCTGACCTAGTGAAAAAAAGATAAATTTGCCCCATTGCGCGCTTCGCTGCTCGCTAACGCATATCATTCGACTAACCCGCTGAAGCGTGAAGTCTCCTGACAATTCAGGGTCAAATTTCCTATTTTTTCATAGGCCAAGGCGGACTTGTCCGCTTTTCTTATGGAGTAGGGTAGTATATGAGTTCTGCTTTCTATCTCCAACTATCAAGTTATATTTCCTATTTTTTCATAGCCAAGACGACCTTATCTGCTTTTCTTATCAATATATTGTTGAATTCGATTTACTTTTGTTACATCATTACGATTTCCGTCAATTATTTTCTCAAATCCTCTGATATTTGCTATACTTTAAGAAAATAGGATGAGGAAGAAAGGAGAGTACACATGGAGAAGAACGACAAAAACTCATATGAAGAAGGCTCACATGTTCCTGACTCAAGTATTCCAGAAACGAAAAAAGATGAACTGATAACAGATAAGTCAATCGAGGACCCGACATCGATAAATAAAGGGAAAAAAGATGGCGGTTTAGCGATTTATTGGTTGCCAATCGGCATTGCCATTGGTACTGCATTAGGTTCTGCAATGGACAATATTGGAATGGGCGTTGGCTTAGGGGTTTCGCTTGGTTTATTATTGAGTGTGGTTTTTAGAAAGAAGGAAAAATAAGCTAGGAGTGGGTTATTGTGGAATGGATTAAGTTAATTGGTATTGTGATTATTGTTGTTGGATTTTTATTGAAATTAGATACCATCGCCGTTGTATTAATTGCTGCAGTAGTGACGGGATTGGTTTCAGGAATTTCATTTGTAGAAATATTAGAGATTTTAGGAAAAGCATTTGTTGATAATCGTTTGGTTACCTTATTTTTCTTAACATTGCCAATGATTGGCTTGTCCGAACATTTTGGATTAAAAACGCAAGCTACAAATTTAATCCAAAAAATGAAGGGTTTGACGTCGGGTAGAATGTTGACCTTATATCAATTTATCCGTGAAATTGCAGCATTCTTTTCAATTCGTGTGCAAGGACAAACGCAATTTGTTCGTCCGATCGTAGATCCAATGGTTCAAGCAGCATCTAAATTGAAATACGGTGAAATTGAAGAAGATGATGTTGAATTGCTAAAGGCCCAATCTGCAGCATCTGAAAACTTTGGTAATTTCTTCGCACAAAATACATTTATCGCGAGTTCTGGCGTCTTGTTGATTGCTGGTACAATGGAATCTCTCGGATATGACATCTCACCGGTTTCTGTAGCGCAAGCGTCCATTCCGATTGCTTTGATAGCATTGGTATTGTCTGCTTTAAATAATTTTCGTATTGATAAGAAATTAGATCGTAAATATAAGAAGCGTAAAAATGTAATGAAAGGAGAGGAATAATTATGGATGCAAGCTATATTACGGGAACCGTTGTGCCAATCCTTTTAGAATTATTCTTTATCCTGATTGGCTTACAATTATTCTATACTGCTTACCGCGTTCTGCGTCAAGCAGATCATCCAGCTCGTTGGGGAACAGCAGGATTTTGGATCTTATTGGGTATTTTATTCGCGGCAGGAAATATAATTCCTCCAGCAGTGGATGGCGTCTTGTTGCTAGGAATTGGTGCGTTAACATTGTTGAAACAAGTAAAAGTTGGTAAAGTAGAGACAAATTCAGAAGAAGAGCAAGTATATCATGCTGCTCGTTTTTCGAACTGGATTTTCTTGCCAGCTGTACTACTTGCTTTAACAGCCGTGTTGATTGCTCAGTTTACACCGTTCGGCGGGCAAGTAGGAATTGGCGCTGCGGCAATTCTTTCATTAGCTGTAGCGATGATTCTTTTTAGAGCTTCACCCAAAATTACTTTGTCGCAATCCGATCGAATGGTTCAACAAGTCGGAGCCGTTGGGATTTTACCACAGCTATTGGCAGCTTTGGGTGTTCTTTTTACAGCGGCTGGCGTAGGAGATGTGATTGCTGATATCATTTCTGGGTTTGTTCCTGCAGGCAACCGTTTGTTAGGTGTGATTGCCTATGTCCTTGGAATGGTCATTTTCACAATGATCATGGGAAATGGTTTTGCGGCGTTTACGGTTATTACGGCGGGAATTGGTATTCCATTTGTTATTTCGCAGGGAGCTGACCCAGTTATTGCTGGAGCGTTAGCAATGACAGCTGGATTCTGTGGAACTTTGATGACACCAATGGCAGCAAACTTTAATGCTTTACCAGCTGCTTTATTGGAAATGAAGAACCCAAATGGCGTTATTAAAGCTCAAACACCATTAGCTCTTGTACTGATCGTTGTGCATATTGCTTTGATGTATTTCTGGGCATTTTAGAAGGAGGAAATTTTATTATGAAAATTTTAGTAGCAGCTTTTGATCCGTTTGGCGGAGAAAAAATCAATCCGGCCTTAGAAGCGGTAAAATTACTGGATAATGAAATCGCTGGAGCGGAGATTATTAAGTTAGAGATTCCGACAGTCTTTCATAAATCAGCGGATACTATGCGTGAAAAGGCTTTGGAAGTAAAACCTGACATGATTTTGTGTGTGGGACAGGCGGGCGGACGCTTCGCCTTAACCCCGGAACGTGTTGCGATCAATCAAGACGACGCGCGTATTGAAGACAATGAAGGAAACCAGCCAATTGATGTGCCCATTCAAGAGGACGGACCACCAGCATATTTTTCAACCTTGCCAATTAAAGCGATGGTTGAAAAAATAAAAGAAACAGGAGTTCCATCGGCCGTTTCCAACACTGCAGGTACATTCGTCTGCAACCACATTATGTATCAAGCTTTATATTTAACGGAAAAAGAATTACCAGGAGTTCGTGCTGGCTTTATCCATGTTCCTTATATTCCGGAACAAGTTGTCGATAAGCCAAATCAACCTGCTATGAGCCTTGAAGATATCGCAAAAGGATTAACGGGTGCTCTCGAAGCAATGGTTGAGTATCGTGATAAAGATGATTTAAAAGTAATCGGTGGCGAAACCCACTAAACGCAAAGAAGGCTGGGAGATTGATTCCTGGTCTTTTTTTGTAGAGCAGGATCTTAAAAGTGCAAGCTTCAACTCTGTATGAGCAGCTGAAAGTGTCACTTAGGACGAAAGTGCAAGCTTCAGGCTTAAAAAACATCGTGAAGGTGTCTCTTTTGAAAAAAACGTAAGCTTCAAGTGATAAAATACATCTGAAGCTTACACATTTTATTATAGACTAGGGGATTATAAGTTCAGCCATCAATGTCTAGCTCCCAAGTCCTGACCTAGTGAAAAAAAGATAAATTTGCCCCATTGCGCGCTTCGCTGCTCATTCAGGGTCAAATTTCCTATTTTTTCATAGGTCAAGGCGGACTTGTCCGCTTTTCTTATCAGATTCGAAAACTGTTCTTTCATTTTCCTTAAAAATGGTAAAAAATCCTATTTTCTGATATATTTTAGATAATAATATTGAGTAAGTTGTTCATTGTTCATCCTGGAAAGGAAGGAGGACATGCTATGAAACAGGACGTTGGTGAATTGGAAAGAAACGCAGAACGAATTGTTTTATATGCTGGCGGCGCAGGGAACATTATTGGTATTTCAGCAGGCAGGCATTCACTTTTGTCTATTTCAGTAAAACATATGAGTTATGTCGATAAACCCTCTTTCATAAAGATGACTTTCATAGATGAAGTTATTTTTACTAATCAGGAAATTGTCATTCACATCGAAGATATTCCTGCTCGTGAAGTAGAAATAGCCATTAGACTTTACGACGGCGAAAATGTAATCGTAAATGAGGAACCCGATGAAATACCTGAGAGCAATTTAGAGAAAACATTCTATTACGTGCAAACTATATTTATACCCCTATTGCCGGTTTTGATTGGTGGAGGAATTCTGCAGGCGATTATCATCCTGGTTTATAACCTAGATTTTTTTTCAGCTTTTACAATGGAGCAAACCTCACTATCAACACTATCTGGCATGGTTTATAACTATCTGCCTGTTATGATCGCTTTTTCAAGCGCTAAATATCATAAAGCCAATCCTTACATCGCTGTTACGACAGCCAGCATCTTGATGCATCCTCTCATCACTTCATTTATTTCAGACATCATATTAGAAAAATTCTTAGGATTCCGACTTTTATCCGAAACTTATTCAAACAGCATATTGCCTATTTTAATGATTGTGCCGATTCTTGGATATATTGAGAATCATTTTAAAGTTAAACTCCCTTCCTCATTAAAGCTAATTTTGAAACCATTTCTATTACTATTAGCAGGTCTTTCGTTAGGAATATTTTTATTTCGCCCATTGATGACATTACTTGGGAACGCGATTGTTGCACTAATCGAACTGTTGCATACGGTTGCGCCATGGAGCGTGCCTACTTTATTAGGTTTATTCGGACCAGCGATTGTTGTGACCGGCGCACACTATTCGTTGTTTCCATTAGTTATAGATAATATTGAAGCGGCCGGATTTGATAGTATCCTTGGCCCAGCAATGATAGCAGTTAATTTTGCACATGCAGGAGTAGCTTTGGCAGTTATATTAAGAACGAAAAACCATAATTTCCGTACGTACTCTATCGCATCATTTGTGATGACATTGTTTGGTGTGTCGCAACCAACGATCTTTGGTATTGAAATTATGCTTAAAAAACCATTCTTATATGCCATGCTGGGTGGAGGAGTTGGAGGTCTTCTTGCAGGGATTTTCAAATTGAAGACCTATTTGCTCGTCAATCCAAGTGTTGCTTCTCTATTTGCCTTTCAGGACCAGGGAAACAACCTCCTGAAAACAGGCATCGTAATTCTTGTTTCTTTTCTTGTGGCCTTTCTTTTAACATGGAAAAGCGCATTTTTGGAACCGATTGATGAAAATTTTCAACTAACAAGTCCTTATCAAGATGAAATATAGTAAAATAGAATGAATAGAATAAGAAGGAGTCTTTATGTGAAAAAAATTGAGCGAAGTGGTTTATTTATGAAAGAAAATCTGCACTTGTTCCAATGCCCCGTATGCAAGCAAAATTTTACGGATGTAGTGGGGACAAGTGTAGTTTGTGTGGAGAATCATCAATTCGATTTGTCTAAAAAAGGAACGCTGCATCTTTTATTAAAAGGTGGACAGAATGAATATGATAAAAAAATGCTGTCGAGCCGAAAAAAACTGGCAGAGACTGGCTTTTTTCAGCCAATGCTGGACGTCGTAAAAAAACAATTAGAGGGAAGAAATATAACAGCACTTCTAGATGTGGGATGTGGAGAAGGCTCTCACCTACATTATTTACAAAATCAGGGAGTATCTGGCACTAAAATTGGTTTTGATATTTCCAAAGACGCTATTCAGTTGGCAGCCTCTCATTATTTTGACGATGCATTTTGGTGTGTGGCTGATTTGGCTCATTCTCCATTTGCCGGAGAGCAGTTTGATGCGATTTTGAATATTTTATCGCCATCTCATTATGAAGAGTTTGGTCGTCTCTTGAAAAAAGGTGGTGTAGTTGTCAAAGTAGTTCCCGATGCGGATTATTTAATTGAGCTTCGTCAAAAATTGTTTATGCTGGAGGAAGAAAAGCAGAGCTATGAGAACGAACCGGTAATCAAACGTTTTGAACAAGCATATCCAAATTACTTACATGAACATGTTAGATATGAAGTGTCTCTTACAGCAGAAGTTTACCGCTGGTTATTAGAAATGACGCCTTTAACGTGGGGAGCAGATGAAGGGAAACGACTGGAACTCTTGGCAGAGCCACTACCATCCATTACAGTTGCGATGTCTGTCCTTGTAGGTATAAAGTAAGCGGCAGTAAGGTCTCGTAGAATTCGTCAAAAAGGTGTTTACAAACAAATGTTATCTTGTTATACTGATATCATCATTTTGTTTCGAGTATCATTGCCATTATACAGTCATACAAAATGAATCATCCAACGTATTGATTTGCCGTGTCTATCACCGAATCTATACGTTTTTTTGTGGGCATTTTTTTATTCTTTATAGAATAAAATGGTATACTTATTCACAACAACTGTTTGAAAAAAGGAGGCATATAATGACAAATGCTGTGTTGAAACGAGAAATACTGGAAGCATGTAAAGAAATTGGAATTGATAAGATTGGTTTTACTACTGCAGAGCCATTTGATTATATGAAAGAACCTCTTTTAGAGCAGCATGCAAAAGGACATACTTCTGGCTTCGAGCATCAAGTACTAGATGAGCGTTTATATCCAGAATTGATTTTTGATAATCCCAAATCAATTTTAGCGATTGGGCTAGCTTATCCAAGCAAGCCTTTAGAAAAACCAGAACGGGTAAAAGGTGAGCGCCGTGGTTCGTTTGCCCGGGCATCTTGGGGAACCGATTATCATTTTATTTTGCGTGATAAAATGGATCAATTGATCACGTTTATTCAAGAAAGGGTACCTGACGCACGTTTTAAGCCTATGGTAGATACAGGTGAATTAATTGATACAGTTGTTGCCCAGCGTGCTGGTCTTGGTTTTATCGGCAGGAACGGTCTTTTAATTACAGAGGAATTCGGCACATATGTCTACCTTGGCGAAATTATCACCGACATCCCTTTTGAACCGGATGCACCTGGTGTTTTTGGCTGTGGCGACTGCATGCGTTGTGTAACAGCATGTCCAACAGGTGCTCTTTTAGGAAATGGTCAATTGAATCCCAAAGTTTGTCTTTCATTCCAAACACAAACAAAGGGCAGCATGCCGGAAGAATTCCGTAAAAAAATGGGTCATGTCATTTATGGCTGTGACATTTGTCAACAAGCTTGTCCATATAACAGAGGAATTGATTCTCATTTTCATCCAGAGATGGAACCTGAACCAGATCGAGAAACGCCGGTCTTGCAGCCGATGTTAACCATATCGAATCGTGATTTCAAAGCACGTTTTGGTGTATTAGCGGGTTCTTGGCGTGGGAAGAAGCCTTTGCAGCGAAATGCGATTATTGCCCTGGCGAATTATCGAGATCGCAGCGCTGTGCCTCAGCTATTACAGTTGATGGAGCAAGATCCTCGTCCTGTTATCCGCGGAACAGCAGCTTGGGCGATCGGGCAGATTTTACGGGATGCAAATGCCGATATTCTTGATTTTTTCAAAGAACGAATGGAAGCAGAAGAAGATGAAGAAGCAAGAGCTGAGATGGAAATGGCTCTGGTAAAATTAGAAGAATTAGCTGATAAGTAGGCTTTTTGAAGGAGAATTTTTAGGCAATGACAAATCATGTAGTTTTATTTGAACCACAAATACCGGCCAATACAGGAAATATTGCAAGGACCTGTGCTGCAACAAATAGTCCGTTGCATTTAATTGAACCGCTTGGCTTTTCCACTGATGATAAGCATTTGAAAAGAGCGGGCCTGGATTATTGGAATGAAGTAGAGATTTATAAACATGAAAATATGGAAGCTTTTCTAAAATTTGTAGGCGGTCGCAAGTTATATCTGATTACAAAGTTTGCAGAAAAAGTTTATTCAGACGTTGATTATACCGCGGAAGAAGATGTTTTCTTTATCTTTGGTAAAGAAACAACGGGCTTGCCTGAAGAATTTATGCATGAGCGCGAAGATGACTGTCTGAGAATTCCGATGAATGATGAGCATGTGCGTTCGCTTAATTTATCAAATACTGCATGCATGATTGTCTATGAAGCACTGCGACAACAGGGATTTCCGAACCTGGAAAAAAGCCATGTATATGAAAATGACAAATTAAAAAAATAAGAAAAGTAAAAAATTTGCCAACTTCGCTTGTGAATAGTGATTTGGCAAGTTTTTATTTGTTGTGGAGCAGAGGGGGGAAGTTCTGTCCTAGTAAAAAATGATCCAGTTGCTGTTTTCCTTATTTTAAAATGAGTATTCTCGGTTTTATCAGGTAAGAGTGCCTAATATTTTGTATGCTTTCCTTGTAGACTAGGGGATTATAAGTTCAGCCATCAATGTCTAGCTTCCAAGTCCTGACCTAGTGAAAAAAAGATAAATTTGCCCCATTGCGCGCTTCGCTGCTCATTCAGGGTCAAATTTCCTATTTTTTCATAGGTCAAGGCGGACTTGTCCGCTTTTCTTAATAAAAGCAGCTTATCAAGGAAAGCTCCGCTTTTTCTAGCTATCTTTCCCTGATAAGTAATCGATATCAAGGAAAGCCTACATTTAAAGGCACTACTTTCCCTGATAAGTCTCTCGAATTCCCCTAATTTTTTTACTGAAGTCTCCAAGCGAAATTTTTTTGCTACCAACAGCAAATAGGATAGAGGCGCTGTATTTCTTGCTAGATACTTGAGAATTAGAAGCTGCTTTTCTTTTGTATTGCTTGTAAATCTTTAAAAGCAGTTACCATATTCAACAGTATTTTCCTGACTTCTGCATCCTCTACTATTTTTTCATCAGCTGGTGCATATAATAATTTCTCAATTACTTGTACAAAGGCAAGGATATTATTTTTATGCATTGGTATAGCTTTCGTGACTTCTTCAAAGTATTGACGCAGTGTTTCTTGTTTTCGTTTCTTATATCCTATTCCAAACAAAGATAAGACGAGCTTTGTTTTTGTCCTAAGGGAAAAAGAAGGATTCTGTATAAAAAGCTCAATCACTGAGGCATACCATTTTCTGTGTGTGAGTACGCCAATGATGACTCCCATTCCAAGAAGTATCCCGACAAATCGTTTTGGCCAGCCAGTATCTGCTGTATCATTCACATGACTTGCATCTGTGTCCGGGCGAGTCTCTGGCACTTGGGCGGATTCCGCCTCTGCATCAGGAACGATTTCATCCTCTTCATCAGCAGTCAAAAGAGACTCTTCATCCGCAACAGGCGTTTCTTCTTCTGTTCCATCGTCTGGTGTCACAAAATTAGCTAGTGATTGCTGATAGGCAGGGGTCGGTTCAAATGGAACCCAGCCAACTTCAGGAAAATAAATCTCCGGCCAGGAATGGGCATTTGCATTCGTTATTTCATAAAAAGTGTTTCCTTCTTCATTGGTTTGTTGTGTTCCACCATTGAAACCTTTCGCCCAACGAGCAGGAATACCATTCATACGAGCCAAAATAACCATAGCGGTAGAGAAGTTATCGCAGTAGCCGACCTTTGATTCAAATAAAAAGTGATCAACGTAATCTTCGCCTTCCGGAACAAAGGAAGCTTCCCGCATACTGTAACGGAGTCCCGCTTCAGAGCGCAAATAATTTTCAATAGCGAGTACTCGATCGTAAACCGTATTAGAACCTTCAGTAATCTCAGCTGCCAGTTCCCATACGCGCAGAGGAACGGAATTCGGGACTTGTAACTCTTCGGCTTCAAGCAGTTCTTCCTCTATTTCAGGAGCGTTTCTCAATAAAGATTCCCCAATTCCAATGTCTGCAATTGTAAGTGTGTAAGACGTTGGGATCATCGTTTGTTCATCATCGTTTTGGTATTCTAAATCTAAAGAAGGTATTTTGACAGCAAAGTAGCCGTTGTCAATTTGAGTATCAATTAGTTGGTAAGTATAAGGAAAATAATGAAAATCCTCATCACGTTCGATTATAATTTCTGAACTTGTCTCACTTGGCAAAGTGCTTTTCGTCAAATAATCAATTGATATTAAATATGAAAAATCTGCAAAATTCCATCCACTCCCATTGTAAGTTGTCTTCGTTGAAATTCGCCAATAATGAGAAGTATCACTGTACGCAACAAAGGCAGGATCAAAATTCTGTTGAACAGGTCCACCGAGTGATCGGTCATCTTCCCCATAACCCAATTGTTGAAGACCTTCTCCGGAACGGTAAAAGTCGACAAAGTCGAATACTCCTCTATCATCTAGATTCTTTTGAAGTTTGCGAGAATTATTTTCAACCCAT
Source organism: Jeotgalibaca ciconiae (assembly GCF_003955755.1). NCBI lineage: Bacteria > Bacillati > Bacillota > Bacilli > Lactobacillales > Carnobacteriaceae > Jeotgalibaca > Jeotgalibaca ciconiae. The sequence continues at coordinate 2,224,802 of NZ_CP034465.1, forward strand.
TGTTGCTGCTCAGTTAGATTTTCCGTACTCCAAAATGAAAACCAAGTAATAAGTCCTCCAAAAATACTTGCTACAAAAAAAGCTTTTGCAGCTGTTCGCCAACCTTTATCGGTCGGAATTTGAGTTACTCCTAACAATACTAAACTGACTCCAAGAATTTGCACCACATAAGCAAAAAAGTCATAGTCTGTGAAGACATGCAAAATCATTAAATATACCAAGCTGGTCAAAATCGCCCATGAAGGCTTGCGATGATTAATTAATAAATAGGTTGCCAACGAGATAAATAGAAGCATCAACAATAATGCTAGATTCGTAGGGAAAATGTTTGATCCGCCTGCCATAAAATTACTGAATGTCTCACTTAGCAGAGTATAGTTTGTCCGAACCCAATCCCAACCTGACTCAGATAGGGGGAAGTATTGTTGAAAAGTAAACAAGATGACACTAATTTGAAGGGGAAGCCAAATAAACCAAAAAGGCAGCAGCAAAGCAATCAAAGAACTGGCAATTAAAAAATAGTGAAACATTAAAGGAGACTCGAACTCGTTTAAGGGAACAAATATTTCAATAATGGGGTAAAACAAATAAATATTTGCGACTGTTAAAGCTGCTTTCTTTAGAAATGAAATCCAGAATTCTTTTTTCTTGATCATATGTCCTTGCTCACCTCCGTATGGATGAGTTCTGTTTCGCTAAAATAAATGGCTTGTTCTTTTCGTATATTTTGCAAAGAAGGGACGACTTCTCGTGGTGCAAAGACAATAAAGTAATCTTGAGAAGCCATTGCATTTTGATAAAGTGATAACAATTCTTCTAATTGCTTTATCGGCTCAATAAACAGAAGGGCAGATTCATCCGTTCGCTTCATGATTTTTTCTTCAATTTTTCCGATTAAATGGATATGAGTAGTATTGGTCAGCTTCAATTCTTCATACAATGTATAAAATAGGCTGAGTAGTTCTTCAAAATAAAGAGACTCTACTCCATAGAAAATTAATGAGACTCGTGGTTGTATTTCTTTTTCGTATTCTTTTGTCATCAATTTCTGCTGACGATAGCTGGATTTCCAATCAATTTGTTTTAAAGAATCCTGTGGCATATACTCTCTGATTTGGTGGAATTGCGCAGGAGACGACTTTAAATATTGTTTTAATTGGGCATTGGAAGTTAGCTTCTGTAAGTATTGTTGGCGGTAGCGAACGGAAATGAGTTTTGGATAAATATCAAAATCCAAGGCGATTTTTTTTCGTTTCTGATGTAAGAAAAGGCCAAAGTAATCTCTTCCGTAGGTTTGAACCACTAGCTCTTGATAACGTCCTCTTGGTATTTGCAAATCAGTAAATTCAGCATTTATTTTATTCTTAAAAAATATAGGTTGAACCACTTCAAAAACTTGATTTTTTACTTTTAGCTGGATGGTCAGTTCCGGGATAAAGACTGGGAATCTGCTTTTTGTAACCAAGTGAATCAGGAAATTATTGCTTTGGTCCAACTGTGTGTGGATCGTTGCTTCTGCCTTTCCCCAAGAAAAGAGCGTTGAAAAAAACAAAATGAAAAAGAGAATCAAGAAAAAGAGGAAAATAAACCAGGAAGTATTTCCCGGGAAAGCCATTGTGTAAATGAACAACATTAGACAAAAAATAATAGCAAGAAAATAACTTGCGATTTTTCGAATCGCTAACCGCTTCATGTCAAGCCCTCCTTACAGGGGGATTGACGCGTCGAATAATTTGTCGAATGGCCTCATCTTTTTGTACAGCAGTTAAATTTTCAAAGAAGAGCAGGCGGTGACGATAAACGGCCGGAAGAACTGCTTGAATATCATCAGGAATTACATAAGATCGTCCTTCTAGTAATGCATATGCACGAGCAGCGCTTAAGCAGAATTGATTGCCACGAGGGCTGATTCCAAGCCGAATGTTTTCGTTTGTCCGAGTTTCATTGCCTAGCGAGACAAGGTAATCGAGTAATGCTTTTTCGACATGAATCATCGGAACGGTTTCTTTTAATTTTAAAAAAGTATCCACTGAAAGGACAGCATCAATCTGATCAACCATTGATCGTTGATCAGGGGCAGCCAACATCTCGACTTCTTGTTCGGCATTGGGATACCCGAGTGACAGCTGCATTAAAAAACGGTCCAGCTGTGCTTCCGGTAAAGGATAAGTACCCTCATATTCGATTGGGTTCTGGGTAGCAAGTACGAAAAATGGTTCGGGTAGATCATAGCTGACGCCATCACTGGTTACTTGCTGTTCTGCCATTGCTTCAAGCATGGCAGCTTGTGTTCTTGGCGAGGTACGGTTGATTTCGTCCGCTAGAATGATCGATGAAAAAATAGGTCCTTTTCTAAAAATAAAGTTACTTTGATTTTGTTGCGGCATTGAAAATCCAATGATATCACTGGGAACTAAGTCAGGAGTAAACTGAATTCGTGAAAAATCTGCCCCAAGACACTTTGCGATCGTTCTTACGAGCAAAGTTTTACCAACACCAGGGATATCTTCAAAAAGGATATGTCCGCCAGCAAGCATGGCCGTGATCGTGAGTTTCGTCACTTCCTCTTTCCCAATAATAATACGATTCACTGTTTTTATCAGTTGTTGAATTTGTTTTGTTGCATCCAATTGTTCTTGAGTAAGCGGCATGATTTTTCCTCCTATAGAATATTTGACTGTATAGTTTTATTATACAGGAAAGAGCGTTTTTTAGCATTTTGTTACAAAAAAGTAATATCAAAATTGTTAGCGGTGAAATCGTTAAACAAAAGAGGTATAATAGGGCTATCATGTGCCAAAAAGGAGAAAAAGATATGTCAGAAAATACAGGCTTACTCTCTTTGCAAAACGGCTCGGATATTCGTGGTATCGCGATAACAACGCCTACACACGATGCGACGTTGACTGCAGAGCGTGCAACGAAAATCGGTTGTGCATTTGTAAAATGGTTACAAGAAGAAAAGAAATTACCAAAAGAGGGACAAACGCTAAAAATCGCGATTGGCCAAGATAGTCGTTTATCAGGGGACGAGTTAAAGCAAGCGCTATTTGCAGGAATGCAGCACGAGCAGGTAGAAATACTTGATTGTGGGCTTGCAACGACTCCAGCCATGTTTATGGCAACCATTTATGATGATTTTAAAGTAGATGGATCCATTATGATTACAGCCAGTCATTTACCGTTTGAATATAATGGATTGAAGTTTTTTACAAGATCAGGCGGAGCAGAGCATGAAGATATCGAGCAAATTTTAGCAATTGCTTCTGACGTTTCTGATGAAATCGAAGGAGAAGTAAAATCAACCGTTATTGAGAAAGATTTGTTAACCGTTTATGCGCAAGATTTAGTGGACAAAATCCGCAAGGGTATTCCAGAAAATCCGAATCCAGAAAAACCATTAACAGGAAGACACATTGTAGTGGACGCTGGAAATGGGGCAGGAGGCTTCTTTGTTGAACAGGTCTTGAAGCCACTGGGTGCCGATACAAGCGGAAGCCAATTTCTTGATCCAGATGGAAGCTTTCCAAATCATGAATCAAACCCAGATAATAAAGAGGCAATGAATAGCTTGAAAGAAGCCGTATTGACGCATAAAGCAGATCTTGGGATTATTTTCGACACGGATGTAGACAGAGCTGCTTTAATGGATGCAGATGGACGTGCAATGAACCGCAATAACTTAATTGCTTTAATTTCCGCTGTTCTTTTGAAGGAACAACCAGGCGCTACGATTGTTACCAACTCTGCAACTTCCGAACATTTAGGAAGATTCTTAATTGATTTGGGCGGAGAGCAAGATCTTTATTTAACCGGATATCGCAATGTTATTAACCGTGCAATTGAATTGGATAAAAAAGGAAAAAATGCTGTGCTGGCAATTGAGACCAGTGGACATGCTGCTTTAAAAGAGAATTACTTCTTGGATGATGGCGCGTATTTAATCGCAAAATTATTGATGGCAGATGCGACTTTACTGGCAGAAGGAAAAAGTTTGAGTGATTTGATAAAGAAATTAAAACAACCACTAGAAACAATGGAGTATCGATTTGTTCTTATTGAAGAACCAATTTTTGAAAATGGCAATCGAATAATCGATTCTTTCAAAGAATATTTGCGAACGAAAGAAGATCTATCGTTAGTCGAAAATCATCTGGAAGGGGTTCGCGCGAACTTTAGTGGAAGATACGGTGAAGGATGGTTTATTTTGCGTTTAAGTCTGCATGAGCCGCTACTGGTCTGGACAATGGAGAGCGATGAAGAAGGAAAATTACCGCTTCTGATTGAAGATTTATTGCCGTTCTTTATGGAACAAAAAGAACTGGACCGTACGAACATAATTATTAAATAAAAAACGAAGGAGCTAATCAAATGACAGTGCCATCGATTACTTTACATAACGGAGTAGAAATACCTCAAGTAGGTTTAGGTGTTTTTTTAATGGAAGATGCAAATGAGACTGATTGGGCAGTGAAACAAGCTTTGCATGTCGGGTATCGTCATTTTGATACAGCTGCTGCTTATGGGAATGAAGAGGTTTTAGGAAAGGCATTGAAAGAAGGCGGGATTACACGCGAGGACCTTTTTATCACTTCGAAATTATGGAACAACATGCAAGGATATGAAAAAACAAAAATCGCCTTGCAAGAAACATTGGACAAACTGGGAACTGATTATTTGGATCTTTATTTAATTCATTGGTATGGCAAGGATGTGCAAGGCAGTTGGCAAGCCATGGAAGAATTGTATGAAGCAGGAAAAATAAAAGCAATCGGCGTTTCCAATTTTACGATTGAACATTTAGAAAGTATGAAAGAATACGCAAAAGTTAAACCGATGATCAATCAAATTGAAACACATCCCTATTTTCCTCAAAATGAACTGCATGGCTACATGAAGAATGAGGAAATCGTACATGAAGCTTGGGGGCCGTTAAGCCAAGGAAAGAGCGATTTGTTGATGCATCCAGTATTAAAAGAGTTAGGCGAGAAATATGGTAAAACAAGCGCACAGATTGTTTTACGTTGGCATATCGAACGAGATACCGTCATTATTCCAAAATCTGTGAATCCAGGTCGTATCGCTGGAAACATTTCTTTGTTTGATTTTGAATTAACATCAGAAGATATGGAAAAGATTGCTGAAATTAATGTAGAGACAAGATTCGGCAGAATTCCAAATGATCACGAATTTATTGAGAAAACTTCTAAGTAGAAAATGAAAACTGCTAGCGAGCATGTAGTAATGCAGCTAGCGGTTTTTTTGGTGCTAAATTGAGAGATAGTAGTTAATGTAACTGAAAAAACTTTAACATTCCGGCAAAAAGTAAAGTACAGGTTCGAAATTGGCGCTGTACTTTAAAAAACCGGCAAAAAGTAAAGTACAGCCCTCAAATCAGAGCTGTACTTTCTTTTTCTGGCATTCTTTATTCTTCATCCTCGATATCGAGTGTCGTGCCGTCGTGATTAATAAATACATCTACCAATTCGATGGAATTTTTTTCTTTTTGAATGACTTTAAACAGAACATCCTTTTGAATGATTTCTTGACCGACTTCAATATCGTATTTTTCATTTAAAATCCAGCCACCGATTGTATCGACATTCTCTTCTTCGATATTCAAACCAAATACTTCGTTTACATCGTCAATCAGCATGCGCGCTCGGATGCGGTAATGATTTTCTCCTAGTTTGACAAAGTCAGGCTGTTCTTCTGTTTGAAAATCATCTGAAATATCTCCCACAATTTCTTCGACGATGTCTTCAATCGAAATCAAACCACTCGTACCGCCATATTCATCAATAAGAATAGCTAGCTGATTTCGTTCTTTTTGCATTTTTACTAGCAGTTCTTTGATCGGCAATGTTTCAATGACTGTAACTGCCGGACGTAAATAATGATGAATATCAAATTGATCAGCTGTATTTGTCTGGATGGCTTCAATGTATGCAGAAAAGATTTCCTTTGTATTGATTGTGCCCAGAATATTATCTTTATCGCCTTCCACAACAGGATAGCGAGTATATTTTTCTTTTTGTACAGTCGCTGCAATATCTTCCAGTGAGTCTTCTGCCCACAAAACAGCCATTTCTGTACGAGGAACCATGATTTCACGTGCCATTCGTTCATCAAAATCAAAAACATTTTCTACATACTGGTATTCTTCGTGGTTAATTTCTCCACTCTTTAAACTCTCACTCATAATCATGCGTAATTCTTCTTCGGATACATTGTCATCTGATTCAGAAAAAGTCTGGAATCCTAAACCTTTCGAAATCCCATTCGCTGTTTTATTTAAAATAAAAATTAGCGGATACATGATTTTATACCAGATATTAAGAGGACGGGCTAGCTTTAGGCCGAGCTGTTCTGTTTTCGTGATGGCAATATTTTTTGGTACAAGTTCTCCAATAATCACTTGAATAGCCGTTAAAATGATAAAGGAAATCAAGAACGATAGAACAGTAGAAACGCGAGCCGGCATGGTGAAATTCGCAAACAAATTGTCGAAAATTCGTTTAAAAGTCGGGTCCCCTAACCAACCTAGTGCTAAGGAAGTGATTGTAACGCCAAGCTGCGTCGCGGAAAGATAAGTATCTAATTTTACGGTCATATTTTTTAGGATTTTTGCATTTTTATTGCCATTGCTGATTAAAAAATCTAAGCGGGAAGGTCGGATACGTACCAATACATATTCAGACATAACAAAAAAAGAAGCAATAAATAATATGAGAAAGAACAAAATTAATCCAGTTGATATATTCATTTTATAGGCTCATAAAAATGAGCTTCACCTCCTATGATTTTCATTCCAATTATGGAACACTCACAAGAAAGCTTTTGGTGTTAAAAAATAGGGTGTGGAAAGGACCAAAAGAATTCTTGTTGCATGGTTTCTTTTGGTCTACTGAGAATATTCGTCTGACGTGCACTGCCCCAACGGAATCACCCACCTTTTTTGTATAAACTGTAAATAAATCTTTTCTAGCCTTCAATTTAATAAAAAATTAGCCTTATTTAAATTTATCTATGATAAAATTATAAATCAAATCGAGGGATTTGCAACGGTAGACAATTTATTTAGCTTAATCGAACAAGGTTACGCTATACTAAGTACATGAAAATACTACTTAAGTAGGTTCTTTTTATCAAGAAAACTTGCTATGATTACGTTTAAATGGAGAAATGTTTTTTAATCTCAATAAAGGATGACAATATAATGAAAAATGAATGGAAAATAAAGTTGAAAAAATGGTTGAGCCATGTATATGTGCAACTAAAGAACTTTTGGCGAAGATATCGCATTAATAAACTGCTTATACTGATGTCTTTAGTCGGTATTTTTGTCGGTAGCAGCTATTTGGTTTATTTAGCCAAAACAGCGGATGTTGAAAATTTACGAGCGGGGCTTGAACAAACAACGGTTGTCTATGACCGATATGGCGAAGAGGCGGGAGAATTATATTCACAGAAAGGGACATTCGTTTCTCTTGAAGAAATTTCTCCGAATATCCAAAATACGGTTATTTCTACAGAGGATAAACGATTTTACACACACAAAGGGGCAGACCCAATCGGGATTGCACGTGCTGCTGTCGGGATTATTTTGAATAGAGGAGCCATTACGGGAGGCGGTTCAACAATTACCCAACAGCTTGCCAAAAATGCCTATTTAACCTTGGATCAGACCTTGATTAGGAAAGCCAAAGAATTATTCTTGGCATTTGAGATTGAAAAGCAATATGCTAAAGAAGACATTTTGGAAATGTATTTAAATAATTCTTATTTCGGTAACGGTGTGTGGGGCGTAGAAGATGCTTCTCAGAGATATTTTGGGAAATCAGCTATGGATGTAAGCTTAGCCGAAGCTGCAGTTCTTACGGCTATATTAAAGGGCCCAAGTATTTATAATCCTATTGATGATTATGAAGCAAGTATTAATCGACGTGATCTTGTTTTGCAATTATTAGCAGATAATGGTTTTGTAGACCAGGAAACTGCTGATGCTGCAATGGCGGAAGATATTTATTTGTATGACAATTATGCATCCAATAGTAGTTATAATTATCCGTATTACTTTGATGCAGTCATTGATGAGGCCATTTATACCTACAATCTGGATGAAGAAGATATTTTGAATCGTGGCTATAAAATCTATACCGGATTGGATCAAGATTATCAGTATCAAATGGATCAAACCTTTGAATATGCTTATTTTATTGACGGGGAAGATGGAACTTTGATGCAAAGTGCTTCGGTCGCGATTGAACCTCAAACGGGGGATGTATTGGCAATGGTCGGCGGACGCGGAGAGCATGCTTTCCGTGGATTTAACCGGGCAACACAGATGCGTGTGCCGCCAGCTTCAACCATTAAACCATTATCAATCTATACGCCTGCTTTAGAATCAGGATATGATATTGATTCATTGATTATGGATGATGACACATTGACATATGGGCCGACTGAATATGCCGTACAAAACTATGATTTATATAGTGCATATGCCGAAATACCGATGTATCAAGCCATTGCAGAAAGTAAAAATACAACAGCCGTCTATTTATTGGATAAGATGGGAATTGATAAATCGGTCAATAAATTAAAGCAATTCGGTATTCCTGTACGCGAAGAGGATAAGATTTATGGAGATATTGCATTAGGCGATATGGACGGCGTTTCTCCTTTACAAATGGCAAGTGCTTATTCTGTCTTTGCAAATGGCGGTCAACGAGCAGAACCACGTATCATTACCAAAATCGTGGATGCCACTGGAGCAGTGATTGTCGACAACACACAAGTCAAAACGTCTCGGGTCACTTCTGTTGAAGTTGCAGATAAAATGACAACGATGCTGTTGGAAGTTTATGCACCAGGCGGAACCGGGAACGGTGCGCAGCCTTACAATGGCATGCAAATCGCTGGCAAGACAGGAACTTCAGAAGTGAATGCAGAAACAACTTATGACCGTACAAAATGGATGATTGCTTATACACCAGATATCAGTGTGGCTACTTGGATTGGATTCGATGAAACAACGGCAGATAATAACCTAAATGACATTGGAATGATGTTTTATAACTTATTCAGTAATGAGATGGGTAATTTGTTGGGTGTAAGCCCAAGTACTGATTTTTCTGTTGCAAGCATTGATGAAGCAACCCAAGAAGAGGAAGCCAGTGGGACCAATTGGGCGGAAAGAGTCGATGGTTTGATTGATGATCTCACAGAATTTGGCGGGAAAGTAGAGGAAAAATCAAAAGAATTCCTAGATTGGGCTTCAGGATTTTTCCGTTAGAACAAAAGAGAAGCAACCAACTAAAAAACGAACGTATTTTCGCTATTTTTCTGGTAATGTTTTCTCATAAATGTTATGATAAATAAAGAAAATTGCAAAGGACTGAAATTATGAAAAATATTTATGACATTGCGTATGAATTGGAAAGTGCTTTACGCGAACAACCTGCATTTGCTCAATTAACAGAGTCATACGAAGCTGTTACAAAAGACGAAGAGGCAGCTCAATTGTTTGGTGAATTTACTCGTGTGCAACAAGAGATTCAAATGAAACAAATGAGTGGCGAAGGCCTGACAGAAGAGTACATTGAAGAAGCTCAAGAAATTGCTGGACGTGCCTCTACTAATGAGTTGATCAAAAGCATGATGACTGCAGAACAACAATTGAGTGTTGTAATAGAAGATATCAATAAAATAATTGTTCGACCATTACAAGAAATGTACAGTGCTGGCGCACCTACTGAAGAACAGTAATGATTTGAACTAAAAATGTGGCTTTGTCTTTTTAGGATACGGAGCTGGTACGAAAGAATCCATTTTCTCAGCACCTGCTGGTCTTGGATAAACCAGCCCAGTTCAAAAAGATGAAGCTTTTTTCTTTGTATACGATTAATAGAAAGGGGTGGAGTAGATGATCCGCTTTATACATGCAGCTGATTTGCATTTAGACAGTCCATTTAAAGGACTAAAACAATTGCATCCTACTTTATTTGAAGCGGTCTATCAATCGACCTTTCAGTCATTTCAAAATATTGTAACAAGTGCAATTGAAAATAAAATTGATTTTTTGTTAATTAGCGGAGATATATACGATGAGGAAAATCAAAGTGTAAAAGCACAAGCTTTTTTTCGTGATCAGATGAAACGTTTAGAAGAAGCTGATATCATGGTCTATTTATTGCATGGAAATCACGATTTTATGGGGCGAAACAGCCTGCGCATACAAATGCCTCCAAACGTCATCATATTTGATGTGAAGCCAGAAACACACCTCTTTAAGACGAGAGGAAATGAAACGGTAGCCATTTCAGGATTCAGTTATCCCACGCGCTGGGTAAAAGAACGAATGATTGAACAGTATCCAAAAAGACATCGACAGGCAGAATTTCATATTGGCATGCTGCATGGATACTTGGAGGGTTCTGCTTCCAAAGAAGGGGTCTATGCGCCATTTTCCATCAATGATTTATTAGATTTATCTTATGATTATTGGGCATTAGGGCATATTCACAAAAGAGAGATCTTATACTCGTCTCCTTTTATTCTTTATCCAGGAAATATTCAAGGAAGAAATCCGAACGAAACAGGCGCAAAAGGAGCCTATCTGATTACCATGGAAAAGGGCAGTGAATCTACGCAAGAGTTTATTTCAACTGCGCCCATCAATTGGAAAGAGAAAAGACTTTCGCTTGAATCAGTAGGAAGCTTACAGAGTCTGTATGCAAAAATCGAGGAAGAGTGCGAGCGGGAAGCAGAAGAAAATCAAAAGATATTGCTGTCGATTACACTGGATGAATACCTGGAATTGCCAAAAGATGTCATCAAAAAAATCCAAGATGGCGACTTACTGGCGGGAATCAATCAAAGTATGGGACAACATATGGTTTATTTATATAAACTTATATTGGCTCCAAAAAAAGAGCAGTTATTATTTCGTTATGACGAGTCCATGCAAGACAGCTTTGAAAAAAGCGGGCAGGCTTTTCTAGACGAAGAAAAATACCAAGATACCCTGCAAGATTTATTTAAGAATAGTATTATTCGTGGTCGTTTTAGTGAATTGGAAAACGATAAAGAACTTCGGGACGAAATTTTAGAAGCAGCTAAAAGAGTATTATTTGAAGACATTGCATTTGAAGAAGGTGAAGAAACAAGTTGAAAATCGAAACGATTGAAATTTACGGTTATGGAAAATGGCTTCAAAAAAAGTTTTCAGATTTAACGAATTTGCAAGTTTTCCTAGGAAATAATGAGGCTGGAAAAAGTACATTATCTTCTTTTATTCAAACAATGTTTTTCGGTTTTCCTTCTGCGCGCAAAAAAGATACCAATATCTATATCCCAAAGCAAGGGGAAGCCTATGGCGGGCGTATTTTTCTGAGCGGAACGCGTTTTGGCAAAGTGATCATTGAGCGCATGAAAGATCGTCACCGTGGAAAAGCAGTGATTACCTACGAAAATGGCCATCAGGAAGTTGTCGATCATATTGCTTCTTATTTGTTAGGGGTGGATCGTCAAACTTATGAATTATTATATGTTTTTAAAATTGATCGGCTGCTTGATTTAGCGAAAGTAAAAAAAGAAGATTTGAACCGTTATTTATTAGGAGTCGGCACAAGTGGCAGCGAACGGTTATTGCAGCTTGCCGAAGAATATCGTAAAGAAGCTAAAAAAGAATTTTTACCTACAGGAACCAAACCACCGTTAAACCAAAAAATAAAAGAAACTGAAAATAAGTGGCTGCAGTTGCAAGAAGCCAAAAAAAAGAATAACGAGTATGAAAATATACTCGTTGAAGCAGCAACCATTCAGACACGAATAAGTGACTTAGTTGAAAAGCAGCAGCAATTGGAAAGGGAGAATAATGATGTAAGCGAAGCAATTCGTTTAAATGATTATTACCTTGAATGGTTGCAGCTCGAAAAAGAAATTGCGGCGGTAGACGCGAGTCATATACCGAAAGATGCTCGTAAAAAATGGGACTGGCTGCAAGAAAAAATTTCAGAAGGAATTCAAAAACAGACATCCTTGCAAGAACAAATAAAAAATGAGCACAAGAAATTTGAGGATTATTCACATGCTCAGTGGTATCGTAATCACCAAAACGAATGGAATGCTCTTCAACATGATTTCTCGACTGTTTCGACTCAAATGAATCAGAGTCTTTTTTTAGAAGAGGCACGTAAAGAAGACGAGGCAGAGTTAATTATCCTTAAACGTACAATCGGATTAAGGATGGATGAATCGATTGAACCTTTTACTGAAGAAAAAGAAGCAGAAGCTTGTCTATTACTAGAAAAATCACACGCCGTTCAACAAGCAATGACTGATGTTTCACAGAATTTAAGAACAGTAGAGCGAAAAGTAGATGCTTTGGAAAGTAAAATCAGCGAAATGGAGAAAGAAACCGTATCTGAGGAAGAGTTTCGTTTATGGGAAACAAAAGCGAAATCATCTAACCAGCAGTCATCTACGAAAAACACAAAAAAAATGAATTTTATAATCATTCCTTTGGTTATTTTTTTTGTGGCGATTACGCTTATTACTTTGTTCCCCGCTTATCGGTTGGCTTCTGCCTTAGCAGCTGGAATAGCTGCCTTAAGCATTGTTTTTCTATTTTACAAGCAAAGAAAGGTTCAACCTGCTGATCAGGCCGATACTTTTCAAATGGCTGACTATATCCAACAAGCGACACTGCGTGAACGATTAAAAGAATTAAAAGCAGAAGAGCAACAAGAACAAGATATTTTGATTCAATTGTTGAATAAACAAGAAGCTCATGAAATGGCGTGGAATGAAGAGCAGCAGCGGCAACAAAATTGGCTGATTGCTGAAAACTATCCTTTATCATACTCATTAGATAGGGTATTATCCGAGAAGCCGGCTGTTAAAATTTCCCAGTTGGAAGAAAAAATAACTGCGACCCAGCAAAAACAGCAAGACGTGGAACAGACATTGAATAATTGGTATGAGCAGAGTCAGTTTATCCGAGATCATTTTGGCATCAACCATTTGGATATGAAAGAATTTATCGAGCAATTCAATGAACTCCATCAATCGGTTATCTTAGAAGATAGCATGAGCAAAAATACAGAAGAAAAGATTGCCGAACTTCAAGCGAATCTAGAAACTGTTCAAAGCCAGTTGAAAGAGCATCATCAAAAACGACAAGAATTATTACAAAATGCAAAAGTAGAAACAGAAGCAGAATTTTACCAGTTGTTGCATGCCAAAGATGAGCAGGTAAATCAAAAAAGAAGACGTTCTTTCCTTGAGGAACAGCTGGAAGGTAAGAAAGCAATTTTTGAGAAATATCCAGATAAAGAAAAGGCAATAAAACGATTGAATTCCAATCAACAAAAATTAGCAGATCTGCAGTTAGAAATGAAAGCTAATCAAAAAGAAGAAGTGGAAAGAAATCATGATATTCGGATTTTGGAAAAAGGCGGTACTTATAGTTCCTTGCTACAAGATTATGCAATAGCTGAAACTGAAATGCGTGAAATGATCGTAGAATGGGCTAAGAAAGTCGTAGCAGCTGAATGGCTGGAAGAAACTTTGCGTTATGGGAAAGATAATCGTTTTCCAGCATTATTAGAAGACATGAGCGCTTATTTCCATACATTAACGAAACAAAATTATTCGCGTATTGTTTTTCAAAAATCAGGCATAAAAATTCAACATCAGAATGGGACCGTTTATGAGCCTTTTGAGCTGTCACAAGGAACCATTGAACAATTGTATATCGCTATGCGATTTGCATTTATAAAGAATACAGCTGATATTGCAAATTTGCCAATTATCATTGATGATGGATTCGTAAACTTTGATGGAAATCGAAAAGAAGTAATGTACCAATTGATGCAAGAATTAAGTTCTTCTGTCCAGATTTTCTTTTTCACTTTTGATGAAAGTGTGAAAGAAATTGTACATGAGGAACAAATCAATATGCTAAACTAATAGGGAATGGAAAAGGGAGTGTTATTGTGACCAAGAAGGTATTTGAATATAATCTGGATGAATCATTCGAGCTTTTTATGTTAATCAAGAGTGCAGATGTGCGCAAAGCAAAAAATAATAAGCCGTTTATCGCTTTTACTTTCCAAGATAAAAGCGGTCAGATAGACGGTAAATTTTGGGATGCCAAAGAAGAAGATATCAATCGTTTCCAAGCGGGGACGGTAGTCTTTGTTTCTGGTAAACGCGAGTTGTATCAAAACAACCCTCAATTACGCATTAGCAAAATGAGATTGGCTCAAGCAGGGGAACCATCTTCTCCTGAACTGTATATGGAACGCGCTCCAATTCGTACAGAAGATATGATTGAAGAGATTAATCAAACGTTATTCGAAATAACAAGCGCGCCAATTAATCGAGTTGTTCGATATTTGTTAAAGAAATTTCATAAAGAATTCTTTGATTTTCCTGCAGCGAAACGTCATCATCATGCGTTTCCTGGCGGACTGAGTTTTCATACAATTTCAATTCTTCGGTTGGCAAAAACGGTTGTAAAGAACTATCCAGGAGTCAGTCAGTCATTATTATATGGCGGCGTTATTTTACATGATATTGGAAAAACCATTGAGCTGACAGGAAGCCTTTCAACAGAATATACCTTGAAGGGAAATTTGATTGGACATATCGTTTTAATTGATGAGGAAATTACAAAAGCTTGTGAAGCCTTGAAGATTAGTGAGGACAATGAAGATATTATTTTATTGAAACATGTTGTTTTAGCGCATCATGGGAAAATGGAGTACGGGTCCCCTGTATTGCCACATTTATTAGAAGCAGAGATTATCCATTATTTAGATAACTTGGACGCATCCATCAACATGATTGATACAGCTTTGCAACGCACTACAGAAGGCAGTTTCAGTGAGCGTATTTTCGGTTTAGAAAATCGTTCCTTCTATAAGCCAAACGTAACACCTCCAGCACAAACTGAATAGAACAAAAAGGATGAGACCTAGGTCCATCCTTTTTGTTTGTGCTGATAGTAATTGGATGTTTATTACGAAGAGTTTTCCCGTAAAGAAAGTAAAGCTAGAAGAATCCGAGAGACTTATCAAGGAAAACGGGGCGTTTAAATTTGGGCGTTCCTTGATATTGATTACTTATCAGGGAAAGTTAGCAATAAAAATCGAGCCTTTCCTTGATAAACTGCTTTTATCAAGGAAAGTACACAAATGAATGACTCCTTTTATCTGATAAAATCCTAAAATAAGAAAAACGGAAATTTATCTTTTGCAATAGACTGGGAATGTACAGTTAGACTTTGATAGCAGAAATTACAACACCCTAAGCTATTAAGAAAAGTGGACAAGTCCGCCTTGGCCTATGAAAAAATAGGAAATTTGACCCTGAATGAGCAGCGAAGCGCGCAATGGGGCAAATTTATCTTTTTTTCATTAGGTCAGGACTTGGGAGCTAGACATTGTTGGCTGAACTTATAATCCCCTAGTCTACAAAAAAGCTGGGATAGCTATCCCAGCTTCAAGGTTGCTATTCAATTATTCTGCTGATTCAGTTTCTGCTGATTCAGTTTCAGCTGACTCTTCTGTAGCAGATTCCTCCGTTGCAGATTCTTCTGTAGCAGCGTCTTCTTCAGTAGATTCTTCTACTTCTTCTGTCTCTCCCAAGAAAGCATCCATTGCATTTTTCAAATCCGCATCCTTGATATTGATATCAGCATCCTTCATGATCGTTGTCATAACTTCATCCAAGTATGCAGAATCTGATAATTTTTCGTTTATCATTAACTCTTTAACGTTTTCTTCTTCTTCTTCAAAAGTACCTTTTTCAGGTTTTTCAGTAACTAGAATAATATGGTAGCCATGTTCCGTTTTAACAGGAGTTTGTGACATTTCGCCTTCTTCTAAAGCAAATGCAGCTTCTTCAAACTCAGCAACCATTTGTCCTTTTCCGAATGAACCTAAAGATCCACCATTTTGAGCAGTGCCATCAGTTGAATTCTCTGCAGCTAATTCAGCAAAATCTGCTCCTTCATTAATTTGTTTAATCAGGTCTTTAGCAAGATCCTCATCTTCTACCAAAATGTGAGAAGCGGTGATGTTTGGTTCGTAGGTATCGTAGTAAGCTTGTACTTCTTCATCAGTGAAGCTGGTTCTATCTCTAAGCGCGTCATCCATTAATAAATTCAAGTGAATTTGACTTGTATACTCTTCTTGAGTTGCAAAGCCCATTTGTTGGATTAATCCCAAGAAAGTTTCTTGGCCGCCAACAGACTCCATTGTTGCTAAAACTTCTGCCTCAGCTTGGGATTTGTAGTCATTTTTGCCAACTTCATTTTCCAATACTTCTGTTAAGATTAATCGTTGTAAAGTATTTTCTCCCACAGAAGATTTCATTGCTTCATAAAATTCTTCTTTTGAAACAGAGCCGTTATCTCCGATTGTTGCTACATCTTCGCTCGATGATGAACACCCTGCTAAAGTAAGCGTTGCTAGCAATGTGATTGCTGATGCTGTAAATTTTTTCATAAATATGTACACTTCCATTTCTAATTTCTGCTTGTTTTTTTATTTGAAAAACGAACCTTTCTTACTATAACACATCAACAATTCGTTTGAAAAGGAATCTTGAAAAACGCTTTAAAAAATCATACTTTCTTCATTTTATTCAAAAAAACTCCTCAAACGCTTTAGAATCAAATCTGTAGCGTTTGAGGAGTTTTTTGTCTTCGGTATGGTCTTGGCCGATGCTTGTCCTGCTTTTTTATTTTTGCAGTTTGGCTGTTTCTTTTTCAATTGTATCGGTTAAGTTTGAGACTTGATCCGTAATCCTTCTAATTCTAGGTTGGTTTTTCTGTGAAAAGTCTTCAACGGACTCGGTTACTTCTTTTGTGAAAGTATCCATTACCATCATCCCTTCATTTGAAAGACGGGAAACCGATTGTTGAAGGCGTTGCAAATCTTCTGTCAAGTCATTTACAGAGTTCGTATTTTCATTGATATATGCTTGCAGGCGACGGCGATTTTCTTCACCGTTGTGAGGTGTGTTCAATAGTCCAATGAGTCCGCCAACGATGGTTCCAAATAAGAGACCTTGTGCAAAGTTTTTCATTTTATTTCCTCCAATCCAGCTTTGATTGATTTGGTAAGTTCGTTAAATGTTTCTGGCGAATAGTCATCTTCATGCGTATTCCATTTCAATCCGAAACCATCAATCGCTTCGTCTTCATAACGTGGAATTAAATGGATGTGTGAATGGAAGACCGATTGATGGGCGAATTTTCCATTGTTGTTTAAAATATTCATTCCTTTGATGGCGGTATCATGTTTTTTGACCGCATTTGCAATTTCGGGTATTTTTGCAAACACTGTAGCAGCCAACTCCGCATCGTATTCAAAGATATTCTCCACATGTCTTTTTGGAATTACAAGTGTGTGTCCTTTTGTTACTTGAGAAATATCCAGAAATGCTAGAATATCATTATCTTCATAAACCGTATAGCTTGGAATTTCTTTATTGATGATTTTGCAAAAAATACAATCTGACATAAATGATCCCTCTTCTCTTTTCGTATCTTGTACCCTTACTTTACCATAACTGTTTTGTAATTTACATTATTTGCTCGACTGCCTGTGGTATAATTATGGCAGAATAAAATCGAGAGGAACGCATCGAATGACACTTGAATTAAAAGATATTACAGGAGGCTACACGGCTGTTCCTGTTATTAAAAATGTATCCATTTCTGTTGCGCCAGGAGAGCTTACAGGACTCATTGGGTTAAATGGGGCAGGAAAAAGCACCACGATTAAACATATTATTGGTTTGATGACACCATTTTCTGGAACAGTCGCAATTGAAGAAAAAAAATTAAAAGATGATCCGGAAGGGTATCGAAAACTGTTTGCTTTCGTTCCGGAATCACCTGTGTTGTATGAAGAGTTGACATTGCGTGAACATATTGAAGTAACCGCAATGGCTTATGGTATTCCAAAAAAAGAAGCTTTTCAAAAGGCTGATCGATATGTCAAAGCTTTTCGTTTGGAAGAAAAAATGGAATGGTTTCCTGCTTATTTTTCCAAAGGGATGAAGCAGAAAGTAATGCTGGTATGTGCCTTCATGCTGGATGTTCCCTTGTATGTAATTGATGAACCATTTTTAGGGTTGGATCCTTTGGGAATTCACACCTTTTTAGAAATTATTCAAGAAAAGAAAGCACAGGGGGCTGCTATTTTAATGTCGACACATGTACTCAGCTCAGCGGAACGCGAGTGTGATAATTTTGTATTGTTGCATGAAGGAGAAGTAAAAGTAGCCGGTACCCTGAATGATTTACAAACAGAAATGAGTATGCCTGATGCAACTCTTGACGAATTGTATATTCAATTGACAAAAGAGGGGAACCAATTATGAGTTTTGAAGAATTGCTTTCCAAACGTCGAAAAAAATACTTTAGTAAATTAAGTCGGTATTCCAAGTATGTTTTTAACGACCATTTTGTCATCGTACTGTTTTTTTTACTAGGAGCATTAGCGTATCAATATTCAGAAGTATTAAAAACATTGACTAGTGAAAATGTTTTGGGACGTTTTATATGGGTAGTGGTTTTAACGTTTGCGCTTTTCTTTGGGAAATTAATGACCCTCGCTGAAAGAGCTGATCAAGTTTTTTTAGCGGTAAAAGAAATTCAATGGCAGCAGTATATTAAAAACGCAAAAAGAATGAGTATGTGGCTTCCTGGAGTGTTTTTATTATTGTTGACGGGAATGGCAATGCCAATTTTAATCATTGCGGGAAGAGGTCAATCGCTTGAGTTTGTTTTTATCGCTGCAATGTTGCTGCTCTTAAAGTGGTTTCATTTTGGAATCGAGGAACTTACGTTGCGAAGTGGAACAGGACCGATTGTGAGAATTCTCAAACATGGTTTTTTCCTGGCAAGCTTTTTGTTGTTACTGATAGCTTTTTTTGTACACAGCGGTATATCCCTTGTTGGAGCGGCTGTACTTACCATTGCCTTTGATAGATGGCTCGTATACAGTGCTTTAAAAGAGTATGCCTTGTTGGATTGGGAAAAGCTTATTCAATCGGAAGAGAAACGTGTTTCGAAAATCAATCGTTTGATTAACTTATTTACAGATGTTCCAATTGTAAAAAATAAGGTGAAACGCAGAAAATATTTAGACCGTTTGATTAATAGGGTGGCGGGGAAAGAAAATCCTTATCAATATCTATACACCAGGATGTTTATGCGCGGTGCAGACTATTTAGGTTTATTTATTCGTTTGTCAGTCATTGGAATCGCTATTTTAACTTTTTCAACAATCAGCTATTTAAGTTTACTGATAAATGTGTTATTTTTATTTATCACGAGTTTTCAAATGATTCCTTTTTATTATGAATTAGATGAAAATATTTTAACGCAATTATATCCACAACCCATAACAAAAAAACGTTCCGGCTTTAAAAAGTTACTTAGCCAATTATTAGGGATTGATAGTGTGCTATTGGCTCTTGCAACGATGGCAGGATCCGGTATTTTAACTGGACTTGCTGCACTTGGATTAAATATTCTATTTTCCATCTTTTTTATCTTGTTTTATTTAGATAAAAGAACGACAAAACAGGATAGATTTGTTCATTAACAGAGCATCGAAGAAATTGTAAAGAAACAGTAACTATCTTTGCCTTGACGGAATAGGTAAATGAACCTAAAATAAATGATAGATTATGCCTGTCATATGACGGGACGTTTTAGAGGCAAATAGATCGAAACAAGGACGGATAGCTGTAGATTAGGAATGAAGTGACTTTTCCTGCATGTAGGTATGTATAAGAGGGAAAGGTCACTTTCGTTTCCATATAGACAACTTTTATAAATTTGAAAGTAGATGAGAATAAAAAGACTGATTGGTATCTGTCGCTACTTTCAAATGAAAACTGGGCATTCCGTTCTCCAAATTCAATTCGTTGAGCAAAAGAATGCATCAATCAAGTAATGAGAATGAGTAAGGAATGAACAGAATGGACTATAAGATGGATTCGGGGTGGAAACTTCATCCCATTGGAGGAGATACGGGACATGCATACATGGGTGTACGTGCGGAAGAGAAGGTATTCTTGAAGCGCAATTCGTCACCTTTTTTAGCTGCGCTCTCGGTTGAAGGAATAACACCGCGTCTCATTTGGACGAAGCGAATCGGCAATGGAGATGTCATGACTGCCCAAGAATGGTTGAATGGAAGAGTACTGTATGGTGAAGAAATGCAGTCTGATGAAATTCTTTCTTTGTTACAAAAAATTCATTATTCAGAACATTTACTGAATATGCTTCGAAAAGTAAAAGGCCAAGTGTATGATCCTGAGATGTTCATACTTGATTATCTTGCCGAATTAGAGGAAGATTTGCGGACAAACACATTTCTGAATCAAGTCGTGTCTTATTTAGAGCGGACGCTTCATTATGTCAAAGGCGCGAAATATGCAGTCTGCCATGGCGATTTGAATCGCAAGAATTTTATTTTGACGAACGATGATCGCTTGTACTTGGTTGATTGGGAAATGGTGAAAATTGCTGATCCTATCTCGGATATCAGTATGATTCTTGTCAAATATGTGAATCCAGAGGACTGGGATGGCTGGTTAAATCGTTATGGAATTATTCAAACAGAAGAAGTCAAGATGAGTTTGGAATGGTATAGTTTGATGAATCGCTTGATTTTAGCAAAACGCTACCACACCGCTGGAGAAAACATCAAGATGAACCAACAGATTTTATTTATGAAAGAAGCATTCGAAAATAGACTGCACAAATAAGAAAAGTAATTTTATAAAAGAAAGAAGCTTGTCGCTTCAATCATAAGAACTCGCGAATAGCGAGTTCTTATCAGTAAATGGAGGAAGAAATGAGAGTAAGAAATAAACCGTGGGCTGCAGAAAAATTGGCAGCTCATCCGAATTATGTCGTAACAAATCCAACAGAATTAAAAGGAAAATGGAATGAACATTTTGAAAAGAACCAACCGATCCATATCGAAGTTGGTTCTGGAAAAGGTCAGTTTATTGTCGGAATGGCAAAAATGCATCCGGATATAAATTTTATTGGTATCGAACTGCAAACGAGTGTTGCTGTGATGGCATTGGATAAAATTTTGGAAGCTGAATTACCAAATGTGAAACTGTTGAATACAGACGGTGGATTAATTTCTGATTATTTTGAAGCTGGGGAAATTGATCGAGTTTTCTTGAATTTTTCAGATCCGTGGCCAAAAACGAAGCATGAGAAAAGAAGGTTAACGCACCGCTCTTTCTTGGAGAATTATCAAACGATATTAAAGCCAAAAGGTGAAGTGCATTTTAAAACGGACAATCAAGGTTTGTTTGAATATTCGTTAGCCAGTTTTTCACAGTTTGGTATGGTTCTGGATCAAATATGGCTTGACTTGCATGCATCTGATTTTGAAGGAAATGTAAGGACAGAATACGAAGAAAAGTTTTCTGCAAAAGGACAGCCCATTTATCGAGTAGAAGCTCATTTTGTAAATTAATTCAAAAAGAGAGTGGGAAAAAAGGCGTTCAGCCCCGAATCACTGGAGCGAATAAGCGCAAGATGGTTGCAGACCATCTGAGCATGATTCGTGAAGTGGACGTCGGGGCTGCCTTTTTGAGCACATTTACGCTACATTATTCGGGTATAGGAAAGAGGCTGGGAGTTTTTTCCCAGCCCTTTTTTCGTAGACTAGGGGATTATAAGTTCAGCCATCAATGTCTAGCTCCCAAGTCCTGACCTAGTGAAAAAAAAGATAAATTTGCCCCATTGCGCGCTTCGCTGCTCATTCAGGGTCAAATTTCCTATTTTTTCATAGGTCAAGGCGGACTTGTCCGCTTTTCTTATAGACTAGGGGATTATAAGTTCAGCCATCAATGTCTAGCTCCCAAGTCCTGACCTAGTGAAAAAAAGATAAATTTGCCCCATTGCGCGCTTCGCTGCTCATTCAGGGTCAAATTTCCTATTTTTTCATAGGTCAAGGCGGACTTGTCCGCTTTTCTTATAGTAGAGAGTTATATATTTTTAACGAGACGTTCAAACTGGATTGTGAGACTGAACATCTTTATTTTCAAAAAATAAAGATGTTCGATAAAGAATTTAGCGTTGAACAGCTTTATTCTCATGAAATAACGACCTTCAGGCTGGAAACCGAGCTTGAAGATCGTTATTATTGGATTCTCTATTTTTCATAGGTCAAGACGGACTTGGAAGCTTTTCCAAGTAGGGTAGAGTAAAATATTTCTGCTATCACTGTCTAGCTTCCAAGTCCTGACCTACTGAGAAAAAGATAAGTTTGTCCCATTGCGCGCTTCGCTGCTCGCTAACGCATATCATTCGACTAACCCGCTGAAGCGTGAAGTCTCCTGACAATTCAGGGCCAAATTTCCTATTTTTTCATAGGTCAAGACGGACTTGGAAGCTTTTCCAAAAGATGCTTTATTTATTAAAGTTTATAGATATCCAAGATCGTACCTGTGTAAGCATCTGCCATAAATTCATATTGGATTAATTCATCATTTTCTTTACGAGAAATTCCTCCGTAATACACATCTGTTTCAGATGAAAAGCGGGTAAGTGGAACAGGGTGTAACTCAATCCAGGAGCCTTCGATTGGTCCATCTGCAAGAAACATTTTTTTAACACTATCAAGTATCCGGTCGCCGTTTACTTTTTTCTTTTTGCCCAAAAATAAAGCGGTAAGAGATGAACCGATTACAAGACCTGATCCAAACAGAACGCCAGCGATAATGGCTTCTTTATTTTTGTCGTAAAAATTTTGTTTTCTAAAAAGCATCCTAATTCCCTCCTAGCAGGTCATTTCTAAACATAGTATAGCATAAAGGTTCAATAACATTCTACTTGAAAGAATGGATTCTCGGATGTGTCTTATTGCCGGTTTATCGTCATTTCTGTATAATGAAAAGAGAGATTCGTTTAAAAGTCAAAATAAGAGGAGGAAGAAAGAAATAAGAACCATTTCTTATGACTTTCCAACATATTAATGAATGATAAGACCTTTCAATTGATTAAAGATTTAACTGAAATACAAGGGACGAGCGGGAATGAACGCAACGTCCGTAATTATATGCGTGAAAAAATGGAACCACTTGTGGATTATATTGAAACAGATGGTTTGGGCGGTATTTTTGGCGTGCGTGAAAGCAAAGAAGCGGGCGCGCCTCGAATCATGGTAGCCGCTCATATGGATGAAGTTGGTTTCATGGTTTCTCAGATTACGAGCAATGGTTTATTAAAAGTCGTTCCCTTAGGCGGCTGGAATCCGTATGTGGTGTCTGCACAACGATTCACTTTACAAACAAGAGAACAAGATATACCGGTTATCTCTTCTTCAGTACCCCCTCATTTATTGCGTGGAGGTGCCGATAAAGCGGACGTAAAAGTAGAAGATATTCTATTTGATGCTGGTTTTGATTCAGAAGAAGAAGCATTGGAATTTGGTGTTCGCCCGGGCGACGCAATTGTTCCACAAGTAGAAACCATTTGGACAGCGAATAAAAAGAAAATTATTTCAAAAGCTTGGGATAATCGCTATGGAAATACGGTTGTAATAGAAGCGTTAGAAGCTTTAAAAGATGAAACATTGCCTAACACTTTTATTGCAGGTGGGAATGTTCAAGAAGAAGTAGGGTTGCGAGGTACAAAAGGTGCTGTTCATCAATTGCAGCCAGATCTATTCTTCGCAGTGGATTGTTCACCGGCAAACGATTTACAATCGAAAAAAGGTACCTTTGGTCATTTAGGAGAAGGATTCTTGCTGCGTCTACAAGATCCAGGAATGATTACACTTCGCGGCATGCGTGAATTCTTGTTGGATACAGCTGAGACACATCATATTCCTTATCAATACTTTGTATCAAAAGGAGGAACAGATGCGGGAGCTGCTCATCAAATGAATAACGGAATTCCGAGTGCTGTCATTGGTGTTTGTGCACGGTATATCCATACCCACCAAACAATGTTCCATATTGACGATTATGAAGCTGCCAAAGAAATGGTTATTCAAGTGGCAAAGACATTGGATAAGAGTACCTATGAAACGATTATGAAAAGAAACTAAGGAAAGCAGGGGAAGTTATGAAATTATTAACAAATACAGAAGAAGCAGCAAAGCTGAAACAAGAAGAACGCGTTGTTTTTATGTTTACAACTACTTGGTGTGGAGATTGTACATTCATCAAACCATTTATCCCAGAAATTGAAAAGAACTTTCCAGAATTTACTTTTATAGAAGTAGACCGTGATCAACATTTGGATTTTGCGGAAGAATTATCCATTATGGGAATTCCAAGTTTTGTTGCATATCATAACAATGATATTGTGGGCCGCTTTATTTCGAAGGATCGCAAAACACAAGAGCAAATCGAAGATTTTCTAAAAGAAGTAAATGAGACAATTGCAAATTAATAAAAATAGAATGATTGTAAGGAGTAAGAATTATGTGGCTGAGTTTTTATAACAAAGAAGTAGGTTGGGATGTCTTATCATTAACGAGAGGAGAAATAACTCGTGATGAATTGGCGACAGAATCTGTTGGCAATGTAACGCGCATTTTCAATAAGGAAACAGACGAAACCATAAGTTTTAATATTTTTGCTATTTCAGAAAGCTTTTTACCAAATGGGAATGGACCGGTTTTATTGTCTGTTGAACAGCTTACAAAGGTAAATGAGTTGATTAAAACGGCAGGCTTCAAGGATGAAATTATTGTTTCCAATGAGCCGAAATTTGTTATAGGATATGTAAAAGAATGTGTTCCCCATGAAGATTCCGATCACTTGTCGATTACACAAACAGAAGTAGATAATGGTGAAGTACTGCAGATTGTATGCGGCGCTGCAAATATTCGTAAAGGACAAAAAGTTGTTGTCGCAAAACCAGGAGCGGTGATGAATGATGGCTTGATTATTTGGCCGGGCGAATTACGCGGTGTGAAAAGTAATGGCATGATTTGTTCCGCAAAAGAATTAGGAGTAGAGAATCCGACGGGCAAAAAAGGGATTCTAGTTTTAGATGAAAACGCAGAGACTGGGAAAGCATTTTTCGAAAAATAAATTAATCGAAAGAAGGGGGAGCGGCTTCCATGGTTCATGATCAATCGAAAGAAGGTAAACGTGCGAATCCTTTGCAACACAAGACCTTTCCTAATTATTTAGTTAGCAAGCAAGAGGGTGAAAAGCAAACTGTTAAAGATGAAACTACACAGAGTTCTTCTTTTATTGCTGATGGACTGTTGGATGCGACGCCTTCAGTTCCTTTCTTGCGAAACGGAAAAGACCTCTTTGCGGATCACCATCGCGATACCAAGCAAGAAGAACAAGCTCAAAAAGATTATTTTGCAGAAGAGAAGAAACGTTTTAACAAAGAAAAGTGGGTTCAAAAAAAATCTCAAACATTTTCACTTTACAAAAGCCGCAGACCCTTTAAACCAACCGAAGTACCCTCTTTATGGAATTCACTTTCTTATAAAGAAGAAAAAGCAAGTACCATAAATTACCAGCAAATCAAGGAGGAACTGACGATTCCAAATGAAGATTTGATTTTACTTGATTTGAATCCACCTAAAGATGAAGAGATAAAAAAAGCAGCTTCAGAAGGAAATCCAACAACAAAAACAAAAAAAGCATTGCATCGCTCACTGAGTGGAATAATGGAACAGGAACGAATTCAAAATAACCGTCAGTCTGAAACAATTCGTCCAGATAAGCCAAATTATAATGGATTTAATTCTTTTTTTGAATAGCTTATGGATAGGAAGAGTACCCTGCTTACTTGTTTTTTTGAGTGAACATGGTATACTTTCGAGGTGTATTTTTTTAGGTTAACATACCTATATATAAATAATGCTATAATATTAGGAAAATGTTTCTGCTGCTTACCATTGAACGTAAGCAGAGATGTCATCTTTCTTTGGAATTTTTTTAAAAATTCCAATTAAATAAATAACAAAAGCAATGAACCACCTACGACGAATTGTTTTATAATTAGTGGAGGAATACGATGAACAATGAACAAATCTATCACTTTGTTGGGATAAAAGGATCTGGAATGAGTGCTTTAGCATTGATTTTGCATGGAAAAGGATATCAAGTGCAAGGATCCGATGTTGAAACATACTTTTTTACTCAAAAAGGTCTCGATGAAGAAAATATAAAAATCTATCCTTTTGGAGCAGAGAACATTAAGCCAGGATTAACGATTATTGCTGGAAATGCATTCTCTGATGAACACGAAGAGATTGTACGCGCAAATGAGCTTGGCTTGGATGTTATTCGCTATCATAACTTTATTGGCGATTTCATTAATGATTATACGAGCATCGCTATCACGGGGTCGCACGGTAAAACAAGCACAACGGGATTATTATCCCATGTACTAGGAGGAATTCAGCCGACTAGTTACTTAATTGGTGATGGAACAGGGTTTGGTAGAGAAGATGCGGATTTCTTCGTATTAGAAGCTTGTGAATACCGCCGTCACTTCTTGGCATATTCTCCTGATTATGCGATTATTACGAATATCGATTTTGACCATCCTGATTACTATCATGATATTAAAGATGTATTCAGCGCTTTTGAAGAATTTGCTTCTCAAGTGAAAAAAGGCATTATTGCGTGCGGTGACGATTTATATATTCGTCATTTTAATCCGGACTATCCTGTCTTATTTTATGGGTTCAATGAAGATAATGATGTAGTCGTAAGAAATGTTGAGAAAACGATAGAAGGCAGCAGTTTTGACGTGACCATCAAGGGAGAAGCATATGGACGTTTTTGTATCCCGTCATATGGAGACCATAATATCTTGAATTCTCTATCCGTAATTTCTTTCTGCTATTTAGAAGGATTTGACAAAGAGGCTGTTCAAGCGCAGCTTTCTACTTTCAAAGGTGTAAAACGCCGCTTTACAGAAAAAGTAGTGGAGGACATGGTTATTATTGATGACTATGCCCATCATCCGCAAGAAATACAAGCAACATTGGATGCTGCCAAACAAAAATATCCAGATAAGGAAATTATTGCTGTTTTTCAACCACATACATTTACACGAACGGTTGCATTGATGAGTGAGTTTGCGAATGCATTGAACGATGCCGATGCTGTTTACTTGTGTGATATTTTCTCATCTGCTCGTGAACAACAAGGAACTGTATCCATTCGGGATTTAGCTGACAAAGTTGAAAAAGGCGCAGAAGTTTTAGTGGTAGACAATATGTCTCCACTGCTAAAATATAGTGATGCTGTTGTTATATTTATGGGAGCGGGAGATGTTCAGAAATTTGCAAATGCTTATGAAGAATTGCTGAGCCATAGTGTCAAACGTACAAATTAACCAATAAAAAGAGGTTGGAAGAATATTCCGCCTCTTTTTGATTTGGCTGGCTTTTGATGTTGAAGTATTTCATTCCTTTAATTCCTTTCTATATTTTGTTAAAATGAAGTCAATTATATGTTCGCAGAAGGGAAAGATACGAATGGCGTTAGAAGATATAAAAATTGGTAAAACAATTGAAGAAATCCAAGAAGGAGATTCTCTTACCGTTACAGAAGTGATTGAGTTAAAGGATATTTTATTATATTTAGGATTAACGAATGATAATAACCCATTATATCTTCAGTACGACTATACACAGGCAACTCGCTACAAAAAGCCGGTTGTCCCGCCAGTTTTACTTATGGGGATTCTAACCAGTAACGTCTCCAAACATTTGCCAGGACCTGGATCAAATGTAGTGGATTTATCTCTGGATATTTTAGAACCGATCCATCACAATTCAACGATCACATTCGAGTTCGAGATAAAACGTGTAGATGAACGAAGAGAACAAGTGATGATCATGGTGGAAGGGAGTTCGCTTTCAGGAGAGCGGCTATTAGAAGCAGAACTGATTGTAGAAACACCTGAAAAGTTAATCAATGTGGATAACGAAAACAAATAAATAGAACAGTATCTTTCCGATAAAAACAAGAAAGTTGGGTTTTAAACAATGGCTGATAAAAAGAAATTACTATTATTGGACGGAAGCAGTTTGGCTTTTCGTTCCTTTTACGGACTTTTAGACTTAAACCGTTTTAAAAACCAAAATGGGTTGCACACAAATGCTCTTTTTGCATTTAATCGAATCTTAGAAAGGTTATTTCAAACGGAGGAGCCCACTCACATGTTGGTTGCGTTTGATGCAGGGAAAACCACTTTCCGTACAGAGTTTTATGATGAGTACAAGGGTGGACGCCAGACAATGCCATCAGAGTTAGCAGAGCAATGGCCTTACTTTAAAGTTCTGATTGAGGCAATGGGGAGTAAGACTTACGAACTTCCCAATTTTGAAGCCGATGATATCATTGGAACTTATGCTAGACAAGCCGAGAAAGAAGGCTTTGAAGTAGTAATTATCACGGGTGATAAAGATCTGACACAGTTGGCAACTGATCAGACTCGTGTCGACATTACGGTAAAAGGCGTCTCTGATTTAAAAGCTTATACGCCTGAATCCATTCGCGAAGAAATGGGAATTGAGCCGCTTCAAATTATCGATTTGAAAGGTTTGATGGGAGATTCTTCAGATAATTACCCAGGTGTTCGCAAAGTCGGTGAAAAGACCGCACTTAAGTTGATCAAAGAATATGGTTCTGTAGAAAATCTGTATGAACAAATCGATTCCATGAAAAAAAGCAAGATGAAAGAAAATCTGGTGGCAGATAAAGAAAATGCTTTTCTGTCTAAAAGATTAGCGACTATTGATTTGGATACGCCAGTTGAAATGGAATTAAACCAACTGACATTAGCGGAAAGAGACGCAGAAAAACTGGTTTCATTTTATCGTGAAATGAACTTTAATAGTTTCTTAAATGACCTGGACCATACAGAAGACGATCGATCGGATAGTTTTGAAGAGATTGTTTATGAAGCAGTGGAAACTATTACGGAAGATCATTTCAGTAATGAAATGGCTCTCTATGTAGAGATGTTGGAAGATAACTATCATTATGGGAAAATTGTTGCAATCAGCTGGGGAGATGAAAAGCATCTCTATACTGGGAAAGCAGAAGTCGTTCTGCAAAGTGACGAATTTAAAAATTGGGCGGAAGATCAAAGCAAAAAGAAATCTGTTTATGATGCAAAGCGTACGATTGCCATGCTTCATTATGCCGGGATCGAATTAAAAGGTGTGACATTCGATATGTTATTAGCCTCTTACATTATCAATACAAATGATAGCGGTCGTGATATTGCGGCAGTAGCCCAAGAATATCAGTATACAGATGTTTCTTTTGATGAGACCGTTTATGGAAAAGGCGCAAAAATCGCAGTTCCAGAAGACAATGCCATTCTATTTGAACATCTTGCTAGAAAAGTACAGGCCATTCTGAAATTGAAAACTCAACTAATTACAGAATTAGAAAAAAATAACCAATATGATTTATACTTTGAAATGGAATTACCGCTTGCAATGGTTCTTGCGGAAATGGAAATAACCGGTATCAAAGTAGAGCCTGAACAGTTGGAAAAAATGAAAGTTGAATTTTCTAAACGTCTGGAAGAGATGGAACAACAGATTTATGAAGAGGCTGGGGAAGAATTTAATGTCAATTCTCCTAAACAATTGAGCGTGATTTTATTTGAAAAAATGGGACTTACGCCGATTAAAAAGACAAAAACAGGTTATTCGACTGCAGTAGATGTGCTAGAAAAGTTAAGTGTGACTGTACCGATCGCTCAAATGATTCTGGATTACCGTCAACTTGCTAAACTTCAATCAACTTATGTAGAAGGTTTATTAAAATATATCAAGCCTGAAACAGGGAAAGTACACACCCGTTATATCCAAACATTAACACAAACGGGTCGTTTAAGTTCTACAGATCCAAATTTACAAAACATTCCCATCCGCATGGAAGAGGGAAGAAAGATTCGTCAGGCATTTGTTCCAGAAAAAGAAGGATGGAAGATATTTGCTTCAGACTATTCACAAATTGAGTTACGTGTGCTGGCACATATTTCTGGTGACGAACACATGAAAGAAGCTTTTATCGAAGGACAAGACATTCACACTTCTACCGCCATGCGTGTATTTGGCATTGAAAATCCAAAGGAAGTAGATGGAAACATTCGCCGCCAAGCCAAAGCTGTTAACTTCGGTATCGTCTATGGAATCAGTGATTACGGTCTTTCCCAAAATTTAGGTATTACTCGAAAACAAGCAAAAGAATTTATTGATCGTTATTTTGAGAAATATCCAGGTATTCAAGCGTTTATGGAAAGAATTGTGGAAGAGGCGAAAGAAAAAGGCTTCGTGGAAACATTATTCCACCGCAGAAGATACCTGCCGGACATCAAGAGCAGTAATTTCAATTTACGTTCATTTGCTGAACGAACGGCAATCAATTCGCCAATCCAAGGATCTGCCGCGGATATTATTAAAGTAGCGATGATTCGTATGCAAAAAGCAATTAAAGAAAAAAATCTTCAGGCAAAAATGCTCTTACAAGTACATGATGAGTTGATTTTTGAGTGCCCTGAAGAAGAAGTAGCAATACTAGAAGAACTCGTCCCGCAAATCATGGAAAATGCAGTTGATTTAACCGTACCGTTGCTTGTTGACAGCAATTACGGTGATAGCTGGTACGATGCTAAATAAATGAACTTGAAACAGGATAGAAAACAGATTATTTCTGTTTCCTATCCTGTTCATAATAAAGGAATGATAAGAATGCCAGAACTTCCAGAAGTAGAAGTTGTTCGAAGAGGGTTAAACCAAACGATTTCGAAAACTGTTATTACTGATGTTGATGTTTTTTGGAACCGGATGATTACACCACCTTTTTCTTCTGAAAAATTTAAAGAGGTCTTAATTGGCGAACAGATTCATACGGTTGAAAGAAGAGGGAAATATCTGATTTTTTTACTGGATCATTGGGCTATGATTTCTCACTTACGTATGGAAGGGAAATTTGAAGTTTCAAAAGCTGATGAGCCATTAAAAAAGCATACACATGTGGTATTTCATCTCAATGATAACCGTCAGCTAAGATACTTAGATGTACGGAAATTCGGACGTTTTGCTTTAGTTCCGATTGATAAACAGGATGAATATGGGCCGATTCAAAAATTAGGACCAGAACCAACTCCAGAAACCTTCAAAATATTAGATTTCCAAAATCGACTCTCAAAAACGAGCCGAGCAATCAAAACAGTTATTTTAGACCAACAGGTAGTAGCAGGGGTGGGTAATATTTATGCGGATGAATCATTGTTTGAAGCAAAAATTAATCCACAAAAGCCTGCAAATAAATTAAACGAAGAGGAAACCAAACACTTGCACGAAGCAATCATTGATGTCATCGGGCGTGCAGTGCAAGCAGGGGGTTCTACCATTCGTTCTTATAAGAATACCTTTGGTGAAGAAGGCCATTTTCAAGTCTTGTTGAATGTATATGGTAAAAAAAATGAAGCTTGTCCGCGCTGTGGAACACCGATTGAAAAAATTAAGGTTGGTCAAAGGGGGACCCATTTTTGTCCAAACTGTCAAATTTATATAGACGATGATAAAAAGGGGGCTCTCTAATCGATGTTTATCCTAGGATTAACCGGCGGAATTGCTAGTGGTAAAAGTACTGTTTCAAATTATTTAGCCAGTAAAAATATCCCTATTGTAGATGCTGATATCGGTGCTCGTGAAGTTGTAGAAGTAGGAACGGAAGGACTGCAGAGCATTGTTACCCATTTCGACAAGGAAGTTTTATCAGAGGATGGCAGTTTGAATCGCAAAAAGCTAGGAGCGATTATTTTTGATAATGAAACGAAAAGAGAATTGTTGAATCAGTTGCTAGGAACGAATATCCGTGAGTGGATTTTAACAAAAGTAGCTGATTATCGTCGACAAGATATCCCGTTACTCGTTTTGGATATTCCATTACTTTATGAAGCATCTTATCAAGAAGTTTGCGATGCTGTAATGGTCGTTTATACACCGCCTGAGATTCAACTAGAGCGATTAATAAAACGAAATGGATTAACCACAAAAGAAGCTCAAGACCGAATCAACAGTCAATTATCGATTGAAAAGAAGAAACAACTAGCAGATATTTTAATTGATAACAGCAACAAAATAGAAGATACCTATTTACAAATAGATGAATGGTTGGATAAAATGAAATTCTAAAACAATCCAAATAAAGACGGTTAATATGGTATACTTGCGGTAAAGAAATAGAGAGAAAGGGGTTAAGGAGATGCAATGTCCGAAATGTCACTATAATGGAAGCCGGGTCGTGGACAGCCGCCCCATCGATGATAATAACTCGATTCGTCGCAGACGAGAATGTGAGAATTGCCATCATCGTTTTACTACCTTTGAGAGAATTGAACAGTCACCATTGCTGGTTATCAAGAAGAATGGCACACGTGAAGAATTTAGTCGTGAAAAATTATTGCGTGGATTAGTTCGTTCAAGTGAAAAACGTCCGATTGCCTTGGAGCAACTGGAAGAAGTTGTCAATAAAGTTGAAAAAGAAATTCGTGCACTGGGTGAAAATGAAGTTTCAAGTCTGGAAATTGGCAAGCACGTAATGGATGAATTAGTAAAAATTGACGATGTGGCTTATATTCGTTTTGCGAGTGTATACCGCCAGTTTTCTGATCGCCAAACGTTTCTTGATGAGTTAAGAAAACTAGAAAAGAAAGACCCGGATGAAAACGAACCAGTGGATGCGTGGAATGATGGAGAGGATTCGTAAGAATGAGTTACCCTTGGAAAGATTTAAGCCCAAAAGATCCTTTGATTATCCGTCAAACCAATTTTATAACGAATATTGATAAAAAAATCATCACCTTTTTATATCAACCCATTATTGGACCGCAAGCTTATAGTTTATATATGACGTTATTGTCAGAAGTAGAAGAGGGCAGCTATCGTAGTGAACAGCGTCTTCATTCCGATCTTTTAACATTAGTGAGCGTTGGGATTCCTGAACTTTATCAAGCACGAGCACGATTGGAAGGGATCGGTTTGTTAAATACGTATTTGAAAGATGAATCTGACAAAACGTATATTTATGAGCCGTGCCCACCCCTTAGCAGTAAACAGTTTTTTGAAGATGACTTAATGAGAGTCCTTTTATTGGAACATATCGGCGAGAATAAATTACACTCTTTACAAAAAAAGTTCAGCTTTCCGATACTGGATAAAGCTGCCTATAAGAATATAACGAAATCATTTTTGGATGTTTATAATGTCTCTGCTGCTTCTTATCAGAAAAATGGTTTGATTGATCAAAAGGGACTAGCTTATATGGATGTAAATAATGGCAAGAAGCCACATTTGGACAATCAAACGTTCGATTTTAATTTGTTACAGCAATTGTTACAGAAAGAATTCTTTAGCAAAAATGCCTTAACAAAAGAAGTTCAAGAGAGCATTAACGTTTTTCATCATTTATTTGGAATAGATGAAATGGAAATGTCTCAATATCTTTTGAGAGCGACGGATTTAGAAACCGGAGAAGTGAATACAAAAGAGCTGGAACAAATCATTTTACAGTTATCTGTTAACAAACCGTATTCAAATCAGCGTATCCAAGATAAAGTGATGAGTACCATTGAACAGACAGAAACAAAAACAGAGAATCGGATAAAAGAGTTAACGAAAGCAGGTTTTTCAACGAGTGAAATCAAACTAATTTCACAAAGCGAGCGTATGACTCCTATCGCTTTTATTAGCAATATAAAAAAGCAGAAAAATGGAACGGTAACAGCTGCAGAGAAAAACTTGCTGACAGTTTTACTAGCTGAACATAAGTTGGAACCGGCCGTATTAAATATGCTCGTGTATTATTCGCTCGTTATTCAAAAACATCCAACGCTTATAAAGGCGATAGCGGAAACAATTGCCAATGATTGGACTCAGTCGAACGTTACCAAACCTGAGCAGGCAATTGAAAAAACAAAACAATTTGTTGGCCAGAAAAAAGCAGCTGCAGAAAAACGCGAAGAAAATCGTTCAGCTCGTTACTATGGGAAGAATGTTGTTCGCAAGGTGGAAAAACTGCCGGATTGGGCAAAAGATAATCAAGGACCAATCACGGAAGAGATGTTACCTGAAGATGTTCAGAAGAGATTCAATGAACGTTTGAAGAAATTTAGAAATAGTGGAAAGGCAGGAGATTCATGATGGATCATATTGGAAAAGGATTCCGAAATTATATGAGTCGTCCCGGTAATAGTGAGAAATTTGAAAAAATGGTTCAATCGATTCTTGCCGATTCCGATGTTCAGACGTTTTTATCGAACCATCAAGAACAAATTTCTCAAGAAATTATATCCAATAGTTATTCGAAGTTACATGAGTTTGTGCAAGAAAAACAGAAACTTGCTAAAGGGGAAGAAGGACAAAATCCCGGTTATATTCCTGAACTGGCATTGAATGCAGGATATATCGATGTAGTTTATATGCCAAGTCCAGAAACCATACGAAAAGAACGTGAGAAAGAATTAAGAAGCCGCATTAATTCCATTAATATTTCCAAAGACGCACGTTCGGCAACGATGGAAAAATTCCTGCCGACACAAGATCGCATGGAAGCTTTGGAATTGGCATTTGGTTTTGTTGAAGCGTATCATGAAAATCCAAAAGATTATCATAAAGCTTTGTATTTGCATGGACCTTTTGGAGTAGGGAAAACCTATTTACTTGGAGCGATTGCTTATGAGTTGTCCTTGCATGGTCATTTAACGACCTTGATGCACTATCCAACTTTTACACAAGAAATGAAAGCTTCAATTGCAGACAATAGTGTTCCTGAAAAATTAGATATTATCAAAAATAGTGAAATTTTAATGCTGGATGATATTGGTGCCGAAGTAAACTCTACTTGGATTCGAGATGAAGTTCTCGGTGTAATTCTACAGCATCGTATGCAAGAAAAGTTGCCGACTTTCTTCTCATCGAATTTAACTTTTAAAGAATTAGAAGGACATCTTCGGGTGGGAAATCGCGGAGAAGACGAACCGATTAAAGCAAAACGTTTGATGGAGAGAATCAAGTATTTATCAAAAGAAGTGACTATGACGGGGAAAAATCGTCGTTTGGAAGAATAATTTGATGAATTTCGCTTGCTTTTTGAAAAAGATAGTGGTTTAATATGGACAGATTATCATTATAAATCGTTGAGAAAGACATACAGAAGAAGCGCTTATTTTAAAGAGAGAGATGACTCGGTGAAACATCTCAATAACCTTTTTACTGGACCACTTTCGAGAGACTTTCTGAAATACTTATGAGTAAGAAAGACCGGGCACGCCCGTTACAGCGTTTGGAGAGTTATCAGACTACTTATTAGGACGATAACTGAATTTGGGTGGAACCACGTATAAAATTTAACGTCCCATTTCTGAGTGCGCTGCATTTAGGAATGGGATTTTTTTATTGTTTTATGCAAAAAGAAATCGTTCAGTATCAAAAAAGATGGAGGAAAAAAGATGTCAGAGATTAAAATTACTTTTCCAGATGGTAATGTGAAATCCTTTGAAAAAGGAATCACAGTGGAAGAAGTTGCCAAAAGCATCAGCAACAGTTTAGCGAAAAAAGGATTAGCCGGAAAATTCAATGGTGAATTAATTGATTATGTCCGTCCATTAACAGAAGATGGTACATTAGAAATCGTTACTCCTGACCATGAAGACGCACTAGGAATTTTACGTCATTCAAGTGCACATTTAATGGCGCATGCCTTAACTCGTTTGTTCCCGGGCATCCACTTTGGAGTAGGCCCGGCAATCGAAACAGGGTTCTACTATGATACAGATATGCCAGAACAGCTTGCAGAAGAACAACTGCCATTAGTAGAAGATGAAATGAAAAAAATTATTCGTGAAAATTATCCAATTGTTCGACGAGAAGTAAGTCGTGAAGAAGCGTTAGAAATTTTCAAAGAAGATCCTTATAAAGTGGAATTAATCACTGATTTACCAGAAGATGAAGTAATTACGGTTTACACCCAAGAGGAATTCACTGACCTTTGCCGCGGTATCCATGTTCCTTCTACAGGGAAAATTCAAGTATTCAAATTGCTTTCCTTAGCAGGAGCTTACTGGAGAGGGAACTCCGATAACAAAATGATGCAGCGTGTCTACGGAACAGCGTTCTTTAACAAAAAAGATTTGGCAGAATTCTTGAAAATGCGTGAGGAAGCAAAAGAACGTGACCACCGCAAAATCGGGAAGGAATTAGATCTATTTATGATTTCTCCTGAAGTCGGTTCAGGATTGCCATTCTGGTTGCCAAAAGGGGCAACGATCCGCCGCACAATCGAGCGTTATATCGTTGATAAAGAAACCAGTTTAGGCTACCAACACGTGTATACACCTATTATGGCAAATGTGGAATTTTATAAAACTTCCGGTCACTGGGATCATTATCATGAAGACATGTATCCACCAATGGACATGGGAGACGGTGAAATGTTAGTGCTTCGCCCAATGAACTGTCCACATCACATGATGATCTATAAAAATGATGTTCACAGCTACCGTGAGCTGCCGATTCGTATTGCGGAATTAGGGATGATGCATCGTTATGAAAAGAGCGGGGCACTTTCTGGACTGCAACGTGTTCGTGAAATGACTTTGAATGATGGACATACTTTTGTTCGTCCAGATCAAATTAAAGAAGAATTCCAACGTACACTTGAATTAATGATTGCTGTCTATAAAGATTTCAATATCACTGATTATAAATTCCGCTTGAGCTACCGTGATCCAGAAAACACTGAAAAGTATTTTGATGATGATGATATGTGGGAAAAGGCTCAAAAAATGTTAAAAGAAGCGGTTGATGAGTTAGGGCTTGAGTATTTTGAAGCAGAAGGCGAAGCAGCATTCTACGGTCCAAAGCTGGATGTACAAGTTAAAACAGCTATGGGATTGGAAGAAACTTTGTCTACCATTCAATTGGACTTCTTGCTGCCTGAGCGCTTTGACTTAACTTATGTTGGTGAAGATGGTGAAAACACGCATCGCCCTGTAGTTATCCATCGCGGAATCGTTTCTACAATGGAACGTTTTGTGGCTCATTTAATTGAGGTCCATAAAGGTGCTTTCCCAACTTGGTTAGCTCCCGTACAGGCAACAATCATTCCTGTTAACCTGGATTTACATTCAGATAAAGCATATGAATTAAAAGCAGAAATGGATCGTTTGGGAATGCGTGTGGAAGTGGACGACCGTAATGAGAAGATGGGCTACAAGATTCGTGCTTCACAGACACAAAAAATTCCCTACCAAATCGTAATTGGTGATAAAGAAGTGGAAGAAGGTACGGTTACGGTTCGTCGTTATGGTTCAAAACAAATGAACACAATGGCAAAAGAAGCGTACGTGGATTCTGTAGTAGACGAAATCAAAAATTTCAAATAAGATAATGATTAATCCCGAATGTATATTCGGGGTTTTTCTACAGAGAGGTGAACAAAATGTTGCGAGAAAAACTAATGAATTTGTTAAATGAACGAGAAGAGGAAATGATTGCTTTGCGCCGTTATTTCCATGAAAATCCTGAAACTTCCCATCAAGAATACAAGACAGCTGATAAAATTGCTGATTTTTATGCCGGAAAAGATGTCAAAGTAGAACGTAACGTTGGAAACGGTTTGGGAATTGTAGTAACAATTCAAGGAAATAAGCCAGGTAAAAAAATTGGCTTACGAGCTGATTTTGATGCATTGCCGATCATGGAAGAGACTGGTTTACCATTCGCTTCCCAAAATCCGGGCGTAATGCATGCATGTGGTCATGACGGACACACGGCGTATCTAATGATTTTAGCGGATTGTCTTATCCAATTAAAAGAAGAATGGTCTGGAACTGTTAAAATTGTTCATCAACATGCAGAAGAAGTGCCTCCTTCCGGTGGAAAAAGCATCGCTGAATCCGGTGTTTTGGAGGATTTGGATGAGATTTATGGCATTCATTTCTTCCCTGATTTTGAATTGGGAGAAATAAACTATACGAGCGGCTGGGCATTTGCTGGTTGTAGTGATTTGACAATTAAAATCCAAGGAAAAGGCGGCCATGGTTCTATGCCTCATTTAAGCAATGATGCTATTGTAGCGGCCTCTTCCTTAGTAATGAACTTACAAACAATTGTGTCTCGTCGTATCAATCCTTATGATATGGCAGTTGTGACGATTGGATCTTTTGAAGGTGTAGGGGCAAGTAACGTTATTAAGGACAACTTAATATTGCGGGGAGATGCCCGTTATATGGATATGGAAGTCGGCAAAAAAATTGAAAAAGAAATCCGTAATCTTCTTCGTGGATTGGAAGAAAGCTTTGGAGTGGAAACAGAAATGGAATACCTCTGGGATTACCCACCTGTATACAACCATCCAGAACAAACAGAAAAAGCAGTTCGAGCGCTGGAAAAATTCGGTATAGGGGAATACATGGAAAAAGCTGTCGCTGGGCCTGCTTCAAACGGCGCAGAAGATTTCGGCCAATATTTATTAAAAATTCCGGGAGCTTTTATGAACGTTGGCTGCAAACCAGATGCAGAAGAATGCTATATGAATCATCATCCAAAATTTGATATAAATGAAAAAGCATTGATTATTGCTGCCAAAGCTGTTGGAGATATTACTTTGACTGCTTTAGAAGAACAGTAGTACGATAGTCAGCTTGTGCTGACGGAACAAAATGCATGGCCGATGAATAAAAGAGAAATAGGTCTTGCAGAATATGAATAAGAGTAGTAAAATCATTCAAGGATGAAAAAATTGTAAAAACATTTGACATCAATGGAGATAAGTTGTATAATATAAAAGTTGAGAAATGTAAGCAGAGGCACCCGCTTCTCGCCTAAGTTGATAATTGTGTCCTTGGGCTTGATATGTACAAGTTTGTTGCAGTATGGAATACTGTGACTGAATTGGCGGGTACTTTATGTGCCCGTCAATTTTTTTCTGCCCTTTTCTCTCAAAAATCATGGAGGTGTATGACCATAGCTAAAGATATGATGGTAAATGACGGCATCCGTGCTCGTGAACTGCGAGTAATCGGTAGTGATGGTGAACAATTAGGAGTGAAAACAAAAGCGGAAGCTTTGAAATTAGCTGAAGCAGCAAACTTAGATCTCGTATTAGTATCACCGAATGCAAACCCGCCAGTAGCCCGTATTATGGATCACGGGAAATTCCGTTTCGAACAACAAAAACGTGAACGCGAAGCTCGTAAAAACCAAAAAGTGGTCAACATCAAAGAAGTGCGACTAAGTCCTTCCATCGATGAGAATGATTTCCAAACAAAATTACGTAATGCACGTAAATTTTTGGAAAAAGGTGATAAAGTAAAAGCATCGATTCGTTTTAGAGGACGTGCGATTACCCATAAAGAAATTGGACAAAAAGTCCTAGATCGCCTGTCATCTGAATTATCAGATGTTTCTACAATCGAATCCCATCCTCGTATGGACGGCAGAAGCATGTTCTTGATGCTGGCTCCAAAAGCAGAGAAGTAACGATTTATTTAGGAGGAAAGACTAATGCCAAAACAAAAAACACACCGTGGCTCAGCTAAACGTTTTAAGAGAACTGGTAACGGCGGACTAAAACGCTATAGCGCGTTTACAAGCCACAGATTCCACGGAAAAACTAAGAAACAAAGACGTCAACTACGTCGCCCATCAATGGTACATGCGTCTGATATGAAACGTATCAGCCAACAATTGTCCCAAATGAAATAATATAAACTAACGAATACAGAAGAGAATCGATTTGTTCTCATAAGGAGGAATTACCATGCCACGTGTAAAAGGTGGAACAGTAACACGCCAACGTCGTAAAAAAGTATTGAAATTGGCTAAAGGTTATTATGGTTCAAAACATACATTATTCAAAACAGCTAAACAACAAGTAATGAAATCTCATATGTACGCATATAGAGACCGTCGTCAGAAAAAACGTAACTTCCGTAAACTATGGATTGCTCGTATCAACGCAGCAGCTCGTATGAATGGTCTAAGCTACAGCAAACTAATTCACGGTTTGAAAGTTTCTGGTAACGAAATGAACCGTAAAATGTTAGCAGATCTTGCTGTTAATGATCCTGCAGCTTTCACTGCAATTGCAGACCAAGCTAAAGCAGCATTGAATAACTAATTTAAAACAATGAAAAAGCTAGCTCATTAACTTGAGTTAGCTTTTTTTGTAGACTAGGGAATTATAAGTTCAGCCATCAATGTCTAGCTCCCAAGTCCTGACCTAGTGAAAAAAAGATAAATTTGCCCCATTGCGCGCTTCGCTGCTCATTCAGGGTCAAATTTCCTATTTTTTCATAGGTCAAGGCGGACTTGTCCGCTTTTCTTACGTAGAAAAATTGCTGAATCCAAAAATCGAGTGGAAAAGTAAAGTACAGCGCCCAAATATCATCTGTACTTTAAAAAACAGCGAAAAAGTAAAGTACAGCGCACGAAATTCGTCTGTACTTTACTCTCGCACAAAACTTCCAGCAAAAGGATATCT
The DNA here is from genome assembly GCF_003955755.1 of Jeotgalibaca ciconiae. NCBI lineage: Bacteria > Bacillati > Bacillota > Bacilli > Lactobacillales > Carnobacteriaceae > Jeotgalibaca > Jeotgalibaca ciconiae. The sequence continues at coordinate 2,265,371 of NZ_CP034465.1, forward strand.
AATTCAAATCTTTTGACTCAGATTTCAAGTGTGTTACGGTATTCATGTAAGCCATATCAGAAATAGGAGGGAAGTTTATGACGAAGGAAAGAAGTAAATTGCCAAATGTCCGTACTGAACTTTTTATTGATGGAAAGTGGAAAGATGGTTCCGAAGAGCGTGTTGCGGTTGTCAATCCAGCTACAGGAGAAGAACTTGTTAAAATAGCACAAGCCAATAAAGAAGATACAAAACGGGCCATTGAAGCTGCAAAAGTTGCTTTTCCAATTTGGGCGGGGATGGAATTAGCAGAGCGAGTGAAGATTTTGCATCGAATCGGTGATTTGATTGAGGAAAATGCTGATCGTCTTGCTTTAATCATGACCCTTGAGCAAGGGAAACCTTTAGCAGAAGCGAAGGCAGAAGTTCAAACAAACATCGAAAATATGCATTGGAATGCAGAAGAAGCTCGTAGAGTTTATGGAGAAACCATTCCGGCGCCAAATAATCATAAATTCGAAGTGAAAAAACAACCGGTAGGCGTTGTTGGTGCTATCACACCTTGGAACTTTCCGTCAAATATGATTATTCGTAAAATCGCCCCAGCGATTTCTGCAGGCTGCACGGTTGTTTTAAAACCAGCTAGCAGTACACCGTTATCTGCCATTGCGTTGTTCGAATTATTCGAAGAAGCAGGGTTGCCTGCAGGAGTGGCAAATTTAGTAATGGGATCCGCAAGCGAAATCGGAGAAACATTAACCGAAAGCAAAGATGTAAGGAAGTTAACTTTTACGGGCTCTACGAAAGTAGGACAATTATTATATGAACAATCTGGGAAAACATTGAAGAAAATTTCTTTAGAGTTAGGCGGACATGCACCGTATATCGTTTTTGCAGATGCAGCGATTGATGAAGCTGTTGATACATTGATCAAAATGAAATTTAGGAATAACGGACAAGCGTGTACTTCTCCAAATCGTATTTTTGTAGAAGAATCAATCAAAGAAAAATTTACAGAAAAAGTATTGAAAGCAGTCCAAAACGTAACGGTAGGAAGTGGACAAGAGGAAGTAGATGCCGGCCCACTAATCAATGAAGAGGCAAGAGAAACCATCGATGCGCAACTAAGGGATGCAACTGAAAAGGGAGCGAAGATTCTATTTGGCGGAAGCCGAATGGATGAAGGTGAATACAAAAATGGATTTTTCTATCAGCCAACTGTTGTGGATGGCATCACGCGTGACATGGATATTTTTTACGAGGAGACATTTGGACCGGTTATCCCGCTCTTATCATTCAACGACGAAGATAAAGTGATTGAAATGGCAAATGACTCCAATTTCGGATTAGCATCTTATTTCTTTACATCCGATTTAAGACGAGCTGAAAAAGTTTCCTCTGCCTTGGAATATGGGTTAGTAGGCGTAAACAATTCTGGCGTCTCTCAATCAGAAACGCCATTCGGCGGCGTGAAATTTTCGGGATTAGGTCGAGAAAATGGCCGGCAAGGGATTGAAGAGTTTCTAGAAATAAAATTTGTACATACAAGCTATTTGTAATAAAAAAGCTCTGTCATTTATGATGTGAGTGCCTCAAAGGGAGAGTAAGTGCTGAAGCGCTGACTCTCCTTTTTGTCATAGACTAGGGGATTATAAGTTCAGCCATCAATGTCTAGCTCCCAAGTCCTGACCTAGTGAAAAAAAGATAAATTTGCCCCATTGCGCGCTTCGCTGCTCGCTAACGCATATCATTCGACTAACCCGCTGAAGCGTGAAGTCTCCTGACAATTCAGGGTCAAATTTCCTGTTTTTTCATAGGTCAAGGCGGACTTGTCCGCTTTTCTTATGCTCGCTAACGCATACTGTTCGACTTTTTCGATGTGCTATGCATATCGTATCTATAAGCTGCTACAGCAACAAATTTCTCAGCGATTTGCCGAAATTCTTAGAGATTTATTTCTTAGGATTCTCGTACAAGGATGACTTCTCCACTTTTCTTGAATTTGTCATAAATTAGTCACACAAAAGTGTCTGCAACTAGAGTATGATTAGGGGGAATCTTGGTTTCATAAAAAAATTTACCGATGGAAAAGGTGAGTAAATGGAGCGAGCAAGAAAGAAAATTGCTATTATTGGTAGTGGGATAAGCGGATTAGTTGCTGCATATGAAGTGAATAAATATATTCAAAAAGAGCAACTGCCATTCGAAATTTTATTATTAGAGAAACGCCTTACGCCTGGAGGTTTGATAAAAACAATTGAAACTGAAGATGGATTTGTCGATGTAGGTGCCAGTAGCTTCGATATTCGTAAAAGTGATATCCGTCCTTTTCTTGAAGAACTTGGTCTGCTGGACCAAGTTCAATATAGCACTGGCGGAAAAATGGACCGATTTAGTGGACATGAGTTTATTAACATGGATAAGCCGACTTATCATGGAATTCCGTTGCAACTGAAAGATATTATGCACGATAAGGAACTCTCATTTAAAGATAAACTAGCGGTTATCGTAAACAGTTCATTTAACAATATGAAAAGAGGAACCGACCCCTGTATAACCACGGAAGAGTTTTTAGAATACCGTTTTTGTAAAGAAGTCAGTAGTTTAATCGCTTATCCAAATTATCCAGAAAATATTTATGGATCACTTGAATTATGTCCACCTCAATTTTTCGATTCGAATTTGGTTGAATTATTCGAATACTCCGATTCAAGAATGAAGATGAATCCAGAAGAATTAGAGTTTTATATGGACGGTTCAGGAAAAGAGTATACATTAAAAAATGGTCTCTCAGTCTTAGTGAGTCGTTTATTGCAAGATGTTCAATCGTTTATTCAAACAGATAAGTCAGTAACAGAAGTAACGCAAATTGACCAAGGAATTCATTTACTGAAATTGAATAAAAACGAAGAGCTTCGAGTAGGCAGTCTCATTTCAACGATCCCCTTATCAGAAAATTATCATCTTTTTAGTAAACGTTCTGGAAATGATGAACTAATACCTAAGCCTGTTCGGACGGGTATGGGAACTGTTTTATTCCAATTTCCCAAAGGAGTCATTGGCCGTTATCCACATGGTTATGGCTTCGTGATTCCCAAAAGGAGTTCTTATCATATTTCAAAAGCAATCTTTTTAAATCGGAAATGGCCGTCTTTTGAACATTCAGAATTTGATAATTTATTAATCGATATTGGGAGAAGACAGGAAGATACAATCATTGAATTGCCTGATGAAACGATTTTAGATTTTATTGAAAAAGAGTTACAAGAAATTTTGCAGCTTGACGGTACATATCATTACGCAAGAGTTTATCGATGGAGCAATGCAATACCTCATATTTCGATAGAAGAGCGCAAGAATCTAATTAAAAATGAGGCACAATTTGAAAAAGAATTTAACTCCAAAGGAATTTTTCTTGGGGGGAATGGTCTGCACGGCTACGGAATGAAGAACGCCATTCGGGAAGGCCAAATACTAGCAGTAAAAGCAATCGAATATATGAAAGAAAAAAATAATGCTTCGATTGAAGCTACCTCTCTATAACATTGAACTATAACAGCTTTTTGAACTGTTTCTTAACTAATAGAACAGCTTTAAAAAGCTTTTTTATCGAAAAAAGTCATGTAAATTCAAAGCTTCGTGTTATACTAAAGAAGTAATATTCCTTTTATATTTGAACCTGTCCTATAGTGATTCAGCTAGTGTTTCATTTCTAAAAATTAGCAAGGATGGTATTCGTGCAAAGATGGTTGTGTATGCGTGCTATAATAATCATGTAAAAATGAATGAGGAGGAAATGCAATGGAATTGACAATTTTAGGCTTTATGGGTGGATATCCAACGCGAGATATTGGTACAACCGCCTATTTGCTAGAATCAAAAAACTATCATTTACTAATTGACGTAGGCAGCAACGCTGTCCTGTCATTGGAACACCACCTTGATCCGCTTGATTTGAATGCAGTAATCCTAACACATTACCATCCTGACCATGTTGCTGATATGGGTGTTCTACAGCATGTATTTCAATTGAAGGAGCGTGGAGATGGAAAGCCAAAACAGATTTTGCCGATTTATGGTCATACTGAATCTGATTTGCATCTTTTGCGTACCAGTGAGGGCGTATCAGAGGGAGTGGATTATTCTGAGAAAGATATAATGACAATCGGTCCTTTTGAAATTCGCTTTTTAAAAACGATTCATCCCGTTCCTTGCTATGCTTTGTCGATTATTGACACGACTAGTGGTAAAAAATTTGTATTTACAGCCGATTCTGCTTATTTAGAGAGTTTTGTTGATTTTGCCAAAGATGCCGATCTTTTGTTGGCTGATGCAAATTTATATCGTGGAAATGAGAAGCATCATGCTCATATGACTTCAAAAGAAGTTGGCGAACTTGCTGAAGAAGCAAAGGTAAAAGAACTGGTTCTGACACATCTGCCGCCAGAGGGAGATTGGGAACGTTTGTTAGAAGAAGCGAAAGAATCTGCTCCAAATGTAAGAGTTACATTAGCTGAAAAAAATCGAAAGATTCAAATATAAAGAAGCAGCAGCTAAGCCCACTTTAAAAGAGAGAGGCTGGCGCAGCAAGTTAGACTATTGTGGACGTAAAAGTTTAACCTCCACTAAAGAAACTAAAAGTTAACGAAAATGAAGGGAATGACGTTGTTCTTATGTATTTTGTAGACAATCAAAACCATTTAGATCCAAGTGTTAATATTTCTCTAGAAACTTATTTATTAAAAGAAAAGAAATTGGACGAGCCGATTCTTTTGTTCTATATTAATGAGCCGTCCATTATTATCGGGCGTAATCAAAATACGATTGAAGAAATCAATCAAGGATATGTGGAAGACAATGGAATTCACGTGGTTCGTCGTATGTCTGGTGGCGGGGCGGTATACCATGACTTAGGAAACTTTTCTTTCTGCTTTATTACGGAAGATGATGGGAATTCATTCCGGGATTTTGCAAAATTCACCGAACCGGTTATTGGATTTTTACACAGTGTGGGCGTTAAAGACGCAGCATTGAAAGGTAGAAATGACTTGACGATTGGGGAAAAGAAATTTTCAGGAAATGCCATGTATTCTACAAACGGCCGCATGACTGCACATGGGACAATTCTTTTTGATTCGGATTTAGACGCTGTTACAAGTGCATTAAAACCGCGCAAAGAAAAAATTGAATCCAAGGGCATCAAATCCATTCGCAGCCGCGTAACCAATATAAAGCCGTTCGTAGATGATCAGTATAAAGAACTTTCAACAGAAGAATTTCGCGATTTAATGTTGCTTTATATTTTTGATGTTGAAAAACGAGAAGATGTTAAGGAATATCTCTTGACAGAAGAAGATTGGAAACGTGTGTATGAAATTCGTGAAGAATACTTTGGTAATTGGGATTGGAACTATGGACAGTCGCCAAAATTCGATGTTGAAATTCGTAAACGTTACCCAATTGGAACGATCGATTTTAACTTTAATATTGAATCTTCAAAAATTAAGAGTGTGAAAGTTTATGGAGATTTCTTTGGCCTAGGAGAAATTTCTGATGTAGAAGAAGCACTTGTTGGAACACACTTCACAAAGAAAGACGTAAAAGAAAAACTAGAAGAAATTGATTTGAAGAAATACTTCGGCAATATTACGGCGGATGAGCTAGCGGAATCATTATTTGAACAATAATTTTTTGCTGGATTTTTATGGAATGGATGAGGAGGATATAGATGGCTCAAAATCTTTTTCAGTATTCAATTCGGACGAAAGAAAAACAAACTTTTGTTAATTTAGACCGTTACTTAGAGGATGCACTTGAACAGAGTGGTATCCAAGATGGAATGATGCTTGTGTATTGTCCACACACGACAGCTGCAATTACTATAAATGAGAATGCTGACCCAGATGTAAAAATAGACTTAAAACTTGGGTTAGATGAAACCTTTCCCAATAAAAGTGATTATGTTCATATGGAAGGAAATTCCGATGGACATATGAAGTCATCTGTCGTTGGAGCAAATGAAATGTTAATTGTCAGCGATGGGAAACTTATTTTAGGAATGTGGCAAAGTGTCTATTTTGCTGAATTTGATGGACCTCGCACAAGAACGGTATATGTAAAAATTATTAAAGGGTAGAAAAAGGGGCTGGGAAAAAACTCCCAGCCTCTTTCCTATACCCGAATAATGTAGCGTAAATGTGCTCAAAAAGGCAGCCCCGACGTCCACTTCACGAATCATGCTCAGATGGTCTGCAACCATCTTGCGCTTATTCGCTCCAGTGATTCGGGGCTGAACGCCTTTTTTCCCACTCTCTTTTTGTTGATACCTTTTATAAGTAATTTCGGCCTGCAATCATTAGCTGCATTAGGCTAATCCAATAGCAGATTCCATTTTATGTAAGGTCTTATTAGCAATTTCTGAAGCTCGCTGCGCGCCATCAGCTAGGACACGATCTAATTCATCAGATTCCAATAGCTCTTTATAACGTGTTTGAATAGGCTCTAAAACAGCGATGACTGCCTCTGCTAGTTGTTCTTTGAAGTAACCATAACCACTACCTGCAAATTCCGCTTCAAGCTCTTTAATCGATTTATCAGTAAAGGCTGAAAAAATAGTTAATAAGTTTGAGATTCCTGGCTTATTTTCTTTATCATATTCGATAACACCGCTAGAATCAGTTTTTGCACTTTTAATTTTTTTAAGGATAACTTTTGGTTCGTCCAATAAAGAAATAAATCCTTTTACATTTGTATCTGATTTACTCATTTTCGCAGTTGGTTCTTGTAAACTCATGATGCGACTGCCTTCTTCCGGGATCATCGGCTCCGGCATAACCAACAAATCTTTTTCTTTTGCATACTTATTGTTGAATCGTTGTACAAAATTACGGGTAAGTTCTAAATGTTGTTTTTGATCATCGCCCACTGGGACAAAATCAGTGTTATACAGAATAATGTCAGCAACCATAAGAGGTGGATAAGTTAATAAACCAGCAGAAACAGACTCTTGTTTTGCCGCTTTATCTTTATATTGTGTCATTCTCTCTAACTCGCCGATGTAGGTATTACATTGAACGATCCACGCAGCCTGAGCATGAGCAGGTACATGGGATTGTACAAAAATGTTCGATTTATCTGGATCAATTCCTAAAGCTAGATATAGTGCTGCTAATTCTCTTGTACGAGCTTTTAATTCTTTTGGATCTTGAGGCACTGTGATAGCATGTTGATTTACAATGCAATAGGTACAATCGTATTCATCTTGTAATTTTACAAAATGTTTCATTGCCCCCACATAATTTCCTATCGTAGGGATCCCGCTTGGTTGAACCCCAGAAAACACTTTTTTCTTCAATTCAAATCACTCTCCTGTTTTCTTCTTATCTATTATAGCTCATTTTAGAAAGCCTTACAGGGATTTTTGATAAGATTAAGAAATTAATCTGTATAATAATGCGTTTGAAACGAGACCCTTGATTAGAATGGTTACAATGTAGATGGAAAAGAGAGAAAACGACTTTATAAACAAATGTTGAAATGACAATGTTTTTTACATTTATAGCAAAAATAAGAGAGCCAATTATGTACGATTTTTGACAGAAAAATGAAATTGTTTTTGAAATAAGGTAGTAATTTGTTTTGAAATACGGTATAATAATACTCGTAAAGTAAAATGTTTGACTAGATGAGCGATTGCTTATATGAAAGGGGAGATCCACTTATGGTTACTCTATATACTTCACCAAGCTGCACGTCATGTCGTAAAGCACGAGCATGGTTAGAGGATAATAATATTCCTTATACTGAAAGAAACATTTTTTCTGAGCCTTTGTCACAAGTAGAAATTAAAGGTATTTTGAAAATGACAGAAGAAGGCACTGAAGAAATTATTTCTACACGTTCGAAAGCATTTCAAGAAATGAACGTGGATCTCGACGATTTACCGCTGAACACCTTGTTCACGTTAATCCAAGAGAATCCTGGTTTATTACGTCGTCCGATTATCCTCGACGAAAAAAGATTGCAAGTAGGTTATAATGAAGACGAAATTCGTCGATTCCTACCTCGAGAAGTACGTGCAATTGAACTTAAAAAGGCTCAAGAGTTGGCCAATTTTTATTAACACAAAATTAATTATAAAAACATGTCCGATTTTCGGACATGTTTTTTTGTAGACTAGGGGATTATAAGTTCAGCCATCAATGTCTAGCTCCCAAGTCCAGACCTAGTGAAAAAAAGATAAATTTGCCCCATTGCGCGCTTCGCTGCTCGCTAACGCATATCATTCGACTAACCCGCTGAAGCGTGAAGTCTCCTGACAATTCAGGGTCAAATTTCCTATTTTTTCATAGGCCAAGGCGGACTTGTCCGCTTTTCTTACTATTTAGGACTTTACAGGTATTTTTGGTAGGTAGGTTCCTTTTTTCTAAAAACCATTCTGGACGATTTCAATAACGGCATCGTTAAACTGTTGTTGGATATAAGTATTCTTTGCTTCCGTATTTATTACTAGACTAATATAAAATTTGGGAGCTTTTTTCAAGGGGACCTTTACCAGATCAGAGCGGTTGCCAAGTAAAATATCGGACATGAATGCAACCATATGAGTGGAGGCTGCAATAGATTGGACAGTTTTTATTTCTTTGGCGTATACAATGTTTGGCTCTTTAATACGGTATTCATTTGCCCATTTCTCAAAAACTCGTTGATGTGTGTATCCTTCTGATAATGAAATGAAAACCTCTTCTTGAATTTCCTCTGCGCTTACTGATTTGCTGCCAGCTAAATGGTGGGTTTTTGAAACCCACAGACTCATTTCTTCCTCTAATAACTGAATTTGTTTAATCTTATTTTGCAGAATAAAAGGTGTTTCGTGTCCAATGATGGCAATGGGGACTTTTTCTTCTAGGATAAGTTTTAACATTACATCGGAACTTTCTTCCTCAATTAATTTCAGAGATTTCGTGAAGCGAACAATCTTTGGCAGTATTTTAGGTAGGAAATGACCGCCAATCGTTGGCAAGAAACCGTAATATACTGATTCTTGTTCGATATCTCTTATTAATCGCTTTGTAGTATCCAAGGTTTTAATGATTTCATCAGCACTTTTATACAATAAATCACCGGCTGGCGTTAGAACCATTCTCTTTAAAACTTTGCGACGGTCTATTAGAATCGTATCCAATTCTGATTCAAGTCTTTTTAAAGCCATCGAGATAGAAGGCTGAGATATGAAGAAATGTTCTGCGGTTGCTGTAAAACTTAAGCTACGGGCTAGATGGTGAAAATATACTAAATCCTGCAAATTCATCTTACTTCCTCCCACTAAATAAAAACAATTCGAAATTGTGATTTTTTTAACATAAGTGATATATATAAGCTTTCGGCACATCATAAATTATATTTATAATATCATAAAAAAGGGATATAGGACAGTAGAGGCTTTCTGTGCTAACATAAAGTTATTGAAAAACGCTTACATGGAATGTAATAAGCTAAACAATGGACTTAGCAGCAGGGGAGGATTTTAGTGAAAATCATTAAACAATTATTTTGGATATTCTTGTTTTCGCTTTTAGGGGAAATGGTTTCAGGTGCTCTTGCGAATCTGGTTGCGATTCCTGGAAGTGTTATTGGAATGGTCCTATTATTTTTTGCACTTCATTTTAAATGGCTGAATCTCAACCAAGTAGAAGAAGTGGGAACTTGGCTGACTGATAATATGGCAATCTTTTTTGTGCCGGCTGGTGTTGGTTTGATGACCAACTTTGATGTATTAGCGGAAGTATGGCTCCAGCTATTAATTATTATGATTGTAACAACAGCAATCATGATGTGGTTTATTGGTAGTGTCGTTCAAAAAGTAAAGCAATCTTCTGACCAGAAGAAAGATAATACAGTAGTAGAAAGGACGGATACTTATGTTTGAAAGTTTCATTACAAGTCCTTATCTTTGGGTCAGCTTAACAGTTGGTTTTTATTTACTAGCTGCTAAACTACAGAAAAAATGGCCGATACCGATTTTTAACCCATTGCTATTTTCTATTGTAGCAATCATTCTTTTGCTGTCGGTAACAAGGATTCCATACGGCACTTATCAAACAGGAGGACAGCTCATTGCGACCTTTGTGACACCAGCAACAGTGGCGTTGGCAATTAAACTTGAGAAGAATTTTATTTATTTAAAAGAGAATTATGGCGCCATTTTAACGGGGATTATTTCCGGTATCATTCTTCATACCGTCATGATTTTTGTTTTCGGATTCTTATTTCGTTTTAACAAACAAATGGTTTCAACCCTTTTTTCTAAGTCAATCACAACGGCGATCGCAGTTGGAGTAGCGGAATCACTTGGAGGAATTGTTTCTCTCACGGTAGCAGTTGTAGTGTTTACGGGAATTGTAGGAGCGGTTATTGCTCCGACATTGTTTAAGGTTGCTAAGATTCATGATCCAGTAGCGCAAGGAGTTGCTTTAGGCTCATCTGCACATGCAATGGGTACAGCAAAGGCAATCGAAATCGGTGATGTTCAAGGAGCCATGTCTGGTTTATCTATCGTAGTAACCGGCATTGTAGTGGTTGCTTTAGCACCATTTGCTCAACCGCTGATTCAGCTGTTATTCGGATAAAAATAAAAAAAGCAGTGGAGGTTTTATTTATGACAATCGAACAAATAATTACTTATGATGCACCAACAGTAGTACAAGATATCGAGATAGTAAATACTTACGAGTTAGAAGAACGTGCACGGGAAGTTGTACCGGCAGGTGGATTTGGCTATATGTCAGGTGGTTCAGGTGATGAATACACTTTGCAACAAAATATCAAAGCTTGGGAACACAAAGGGATTCTACCTCGTGTGCTAGCGGATGTAGAGAACCCAGACACTTCTACTTCTATTCTTGGTCATGATATCAAAGTTCCTTTTATCATGGCACCGATTGCTGCTCACGGTTTGGCACACGAAACGAAAGAAGCTGGAACCGCAAAAGGGGTAGCGGAATTTGGTACGATTATGTCGATTAGCGCTTATTCTGGAGCGAAATTTGAAGAAATTGAAAAAGGGCTGAACGGCGGACCACGTTGGTTCCAGATTTATATGAGTAAAGATGATGACTTCAATAAGAATATTATTGATGAAGCAAAAGCGGATGGAGCAACTGCGATTATTCTTACTGCAGATTCTACATTGAGCGGGAATCGCGAAACAGATATACGTAATAAGTTTGTTTATCCGTTTGGTATGCCAATTGTTTCTCGCTATTTAACAGGTTCCGGAAAAAATATGTCTTTAAATAATATCTATGCACAGTCAAAACAAAAGATTACTCGTGACGATGTGAAATTCTTGAAAGAATACTCAGGGTTGCCCGTCTTTGTAAAAGGCTTGCAGTCTCCTGATGATGCTTTGCTTGCAATTGGAGCAGGAGCAGATGGCATATGGGTATCTAATCATGGTGGGCGTCAATTAGATGGAGCACCAGGTTCGTTCGATACACTTGAAGGTATTTCTAAGGCAGTTGCAGGGCGAGTACCGATTGTATTTGATAGTGGAATTCGTCGTGGAGAACATATTTTCAAAGCATTAGCTAGTGGAGCAGACATTGTGGCATTAGGACGTCCAGTTTTATATGGTTTAGCATTAGGCGGTTGGAAAGGCGTTCGTTCGGTATTAGAATACTTTGAACAAGACTTGAAACGTGTCATGCAATTAGCTGGAACCCAAACAATTGAAGACGTTAAGAACGCAACACTATTCGAAAACAAATACTACTCATAATATGAATCCAAATGAAAGAGTCAGGTTATTAACAAATCTGGCTCTTTTATTTATTGCCAACTTTCTTTTAGTAAGCTAGTTGATTGCAAATGACCACTGGATATTGTATAATTTTACTTTGTACGGATCTTATCTAGAAAGAGGATTTCAATTTTTTCTATTTGATCACAAAGTGCGATACAATATAATAAGAACAAAGAAATGAGGTGTGGCATTATGGAAATGGAAAATATTAATGAAAATACGATTCGTGTTTTGATTGAGAATGAAGATTTAGAAGAACGTGGTATTACGTTTCTAGATTTATTAGGCAATCAAAAGCAAATCGAAAGTTTCTTTTATAGTATTCTGGAAGAAGTAGATGTTGATAATCAATTTCAAGAAACAGATGCAATTACATTCCAAGTGCTCCCTAAAGGAAATGGACTTGAACTGTATATCAGCAAGGGTGATAGCGAAGACTTTGATACTTTCGATGGCTTTGACCCTACAGAGCAAGTGATTGACTATATTAAGAAACATACTGAGGCGTCGGATCATACAACGGAATCGTTAGCAAAAGAAAATGAGGCTGGAAACTTAGAATTGATGACTGAATTTTCGGATTTTGAAAATTTTGTCGAGGTAGCCAAACGTCTATATTTAGAGAGCGGTTCATCAACACTTTACCACTATAATAATCATTATTATTTATCAATTGAGTTTTATCTTGATGAGATGGCAGTGACGGACTTGGAAGATCAATTGATGATTATTACTGAATTTGGAGAAGAGTCGCGTTTAACAAAAGAAGTTTTAAGTGAATATGGAAAAGTAATTATGAGTGAGAAAGCGTTAGAAACCGCTCGACATTACTTCTAAAAAAGTGGATACGTCCACTTTTTTTTGTGCTCAAAATTTTTTATCTCTTCTAATAAAAGAACCGCATTCATTCGCGTATCTATTTAGATAGGAGGGATGAAATGTTTTATGCAGAAATGAAAGATGGCTCACGGGTGAGTGCAGCTGATTACTTAGTCTTTTGTGAGAAGCCCGAAGAACTCTATTGTCCGGGGTGTAAGCATCCTGTTTTTTGTAAAAAGGGTACTAAAAAACTAACACACTTTGCTCACTATTCAAACTCTGACTGTAAGCAGTTTTCTGAAGGAGAAACGGCAATCCATTTATTAGGAAAGCAACGATTATTTGACTGGTTTCAAAAGCAAAAAATAACTGTACAAATGGAAGCGTGGCTTCCAAAACTACAACAACGACCCGATTTATTAATACAATTAGACGATGGAAGAAAGATTGCAATTGAATATCAGTGCAGTCCAATTTCGAATGAAAAGCTTGTTGAACGAACAAAAGGATACTTGAATAATGGCTATGAAGTATTATGGATATGTGGACCCGATTATTTTATAAATCAGAGCCTTTCTCAAAAGCAACGATTATTTCTTTATAGTGAGGGGGGCGCTAGTTTTTCTTTACTGTGTTTTAACAGCGAAACAGATGAATTATTGTTTTACGATGATATCTATTATAATAAACGAAATCAAGTCCACTACAATTTCTCTAAAAAGAAACTCTGTCAGCTATCTTTTAAAGCATTTGAAGAGTGGTATAAAGGAAAATCCTTTCGCTCTAAGAATAGGGAGCTGGAAGGAACGAATTTCTACCTCTCCTACTCCAAACGTATGTCGCTATTGCATCGAAAGGATTACTCACACCGTTTGTTTTTAGAGCAATTATATATAAGGAATCATTCTTTGCATGAATTGCCGAATTGGCTGTTTTATTTACCGACAAAGGATCTTTTCTATCAGACTCCGGCTTATATTTGGAAATATTATTTTACAAATTGGTTATTTAAAAAGGGGGTTGGAGAGTTCATTCAAATCAGTGATTTTTCTGAATTTATTGAACATTCCAAAGAAAATCCTGTTATTTTTTATGACACACCTTTTGTGAAAGAAAAGAATCGGAATCAACCATTATTAATTTTTATTCAAGAGTTAATAAAGCAAGGAATATTGAAAGAAAGTGGCCGGAATAAATGGAGAGTAACGAAAAGTTCATTTTGAGATACCAAAATATCTAAAGAATAGAAGTAAGTTTTTCTAAACATTTTGTCTTTTATTTAAAAAAGTTGCTGAGAATATGATAAGATAAAGGGAGTGATTAATTAAATTTCCAAGGAGGAATATGAATGTCAGATGTGAAACAATTACCAAAACGTAATGAAGTTTCTGAGGAAACAACGTGGGATTTAAGTACGATTTTTGAATCTGATGAAGCTTTTGAGAAAGAATTAGAAGTTATCAGTGCGCTTGGAAAAGAAGTGAAAGAACTTCAAGGAACAATTGGCGAGAGCAGTGATGCTTTGCTAAAGGGAATTGAAAAGATTTTAGCAACTAATCAAAAATTAGAACGTGCTTATGTTTATTCTCATTTAAAAAATGATCAAGACACAGCGAATAGTACGTATCAAACATTGCATGATAAAGCTGTTGCAGTATTAACGCAAGTGAATGAAGCCGGTTCATGGTTTAATCCTGAAGTATTGGCGATTCCAGAAGAAACTTTAACTCAATATTTAGAAGAAAATGATGAATTGAAGAAATATACTCACTTATTGGAAGAGCTTACTTCTCAACGTGATCATGTATTAAGCGCAAGAGAAGAAGAACTATTAGCAGGAGCAGCAGAGATTTTCTCTGGTGCAAGTCGTACATTCTCTGTTTTAAATAATGCGGACATTGAATTTCCTACTGTAAAAGATGAAGACGGTAATGAAGTTAAGCTATCACATGGTCTTTATGGAAAGTTGATGGAAAGTTCGAACCGTGAAGTTCGAGAAGCTGCTTATAAAGCTTTATACAAAACATATAGTGGATTAAAAAATACATTTGCGACTACATTGTCTACACATGTAAAGTCACATAATTACCAAGCAAAAGTACGTAATTTTAGTTCAGCACGTGCAGCGTCTTTAGCGAATAACAATATACCAGAAAGCGTTTATGATACATTATTAGAAGTAGTGAATAAAAATCTACCATTGTTGCATCGCTATGTCGCTTTGCGTAAAAAACTTCTAAATGTGGATAAATTATATATGTATGATATGTACACACCGCTTACTGGGGATGCGCCAATCAAGTATACGATTGAAGAAGCAAAAGAAAAAACATTGGATTCTTTACAACCATTAGGAGAAGATTACCAACGTATTTTAAATGAAGCATTTGATAATCGCTGGATTGACTGGTATGAAAACGAAGGAAAACGCAGTGGTGCTTATTCTTCAGGAGCATATGATACAAATCCGTACATCTTGATGAACTGGCAAGATTCATTGAACCAGCTGTACACATTGGTTCATGAGTTAGGACACAGTGTCCATAGTTATTATACGCGTGGTAACCAACCATATGCTTATGGTGATTATTCTATTTTCTTAGCTGAAATTGCTTCTACAACGAATGAAAATATTTTGACAGACTATTTATTAAAAACACAAACGGATCCAAAAGTCCGTATTTATGTATTAAATCATTACCTGGATGGCTTTAAAGGAACTGTATTCCGTCAAACGCAGTTTGCTGAATTCGAACATTATATTCATCAAAAAGCTCAAGAGGGTATTCCATTAACACAAGAGTTTATGACTGATTATTACGGGAAATTAAATGCAAATTACTATGGGCCAGAAGTTGAAGAGGATCCAGAAATTGCTTTAGAGTGGTCACGCATCCCGCATTTCTATTACAATTACTATGTGTATCAATATGCTACAGGATTTTCTGCAGCTACTGCATTAGCGCAAAGAATTCTAGATGGAGAAGAGGGCTCGTTAGAAAAATACATTACATATTTAAAATCTGGCAGCAGTGATTATCCAATTGAAGTAATGAAAAAAGCAGGAGTGGACATGACACAAGCATCATACTTGGAAGATGCTATGAAAGTGTTCGAAGAACGCTTAAATGAGTTAGAAAAATTAATTAGCGAGCTATAAATAAGAAAAATCCGCAGAGAGCGAACTCTGCGGATTTTTCTTATTTTATAATTGTCAGGTAGTCTTTACCAATTGCTCGTACGTTGTCTTTTTGAAGGATTTCATTATTTTTTTTGTTTTTAACATTGGAATGTCCGAAAGCCTCTTCGATTAAATCATATGAGAAGACATCCTCTAACAATACTCCATAGTGTTGATTTAAATTATCGAAAATTACCAGTGAAGGAGTCCGCATAATGTTCATTTCTTGGGCAATTTGTTGGTCAGATTCATAGCTGTTTTTTACAAAATCAGAAGCTTTATCTTCAAAAAACATATCCACATCAAGTCTTGCGCCTTTAGCAACCTTAACTAGTAATTCATCACTGTACTCAATTGGATGACTGGTAAGTTCTTTTTGAAGAAGCAACAGAAAATTTCTTCCACGCTTTTTCCCTTGCATTAAAGCAGCTTTGTAAGCTAAACATGCATCATAAATAGTATGATATATCTGGTTACGCAGCTGTAAATTATTTGAGGGTAAATTTAATCTTTTCATATATTGAGAAACAGTGTTGAAATTATGAAACGTAATGAATCGAAAATGAATTTTGATATGATCCATATCTTCGATAAATTTCAATACTTCTTGTTCTGCTTGATAACATTTTAATCCAATTGGATTAACGAAAAGGTATACTTCATAAATTTTAGGCGAAGAAGAGAGAGAATGAATAGTGTTCTGGTTTCTGTACATAATATCCCTTCTTATCACTGTATTTGAGTGGGACGCTCCTATCACTGGGGAGGGAGTCCCTTCATAGAATAACAAAAATACGCTAATTATTACAATAATCTGACCTCCTAAAGAATTAAGAAGTCAGATTACTATCTTCGTTTATTAATTACTATTATACCTTTATAAATAAACATTTGTAAAATAACTTGCTTATCTATTTTATCAATGGAAAATAAATGTTCACATTTCTGTCAAAAGAAGAAGAAAGCTTTTATAGAATGCTTATAAAACAAAAAAATAAAATCTAAACGAAAATTATGAATAAAAACTTTTGTTTAAATGAAAAAGCCGAGTGGTATACTCGACTTTTATTTTAGCTATTTGGATATTGAAGTGCACGCTCTATTTTTTGAGTTGTTTTTCTCTTTTTGATGTGATGTTTTTCTAAAAACTTTTCAAATAGAAGGAGTCCTTTTTCTAAGTCATCCGTTTCAAATTCTAATTCATAATCTTTTTGATCCTGATAATAACTTTTGTCTAAAAAGTACACACCGCCTTCGCCAGGAAAGCTGTGGCGGACAGTAGAGAGTTGGCCGACAGGTTCTAATGATTCAACGGGTACATTCTCTTCTAAAAGTTTTGAAGCGATATGGCTTTCAAATTTTATTTTCCCTTCATTGATGAGTTGGTTTGCTTCATCAAGTGTGAGAGAATCGGTTACCTCCAGTTGTTCATTTTCTTGAATGGGTACTTTTAAGGTTTGTTCTCCATAACTCTCATAAACACGAACTCGAAGTCCCATATTTAATGATTGTAGTAATTTATTTTTCGTATCATAATAAGTGTTTGTTTGATGGATTGCTTCTGACTCCTCTAGTTGGAAATCAAGAAGTAATTGTTCGTATTCTTCTTTTGTAAGAAGGTTTTTAAATTCTTTTTCAATTTGTAAGTTCATGACAGCTTCGTCCTTTCTATTAAGGTATTTACAGGCTGTAGTGTTCCTTCTTTCAATATATCATACTATTCAAGATTAGGTAAAAAAATTAACTCTTCAAAAAAGTTCATACAATGTTCCGTTTCAGGAACAAGGCTTCTTATGTTAAAATACTTATGATAGTCAAAAACTTGAAAATAAGGTGTTTAACTATGGAAAATGGACTTGTAACCGACTGGGATTCCTTTCTAGCTCCGTATGAACAAGCAGTTGAGGAATTAAAAGTTAAATTAAAAAGTATTCGAAAACAATATCGTGATAACAATGCTCACGCGCCCATTGAATTTATTACGGGTAGAGTAAAAACGAAAGAAAGCATCTTAGAAAAAGCAGAAGTCAGAAACATTGATTTGAATCGTCTGGAAGAGGATGTTCAAGATATTGCCGGCATTCGAATTATGTGTCAGTTTGTCGATGATATACATGAAGTGGTTAAATTATTACGTGCGAGAAATGACTTTAAAATTATCATTGAGCGTGATTACATCACCAATAAGAAAGAGAGCGGATATCGTTCGTACCACTTAGTAATCGAATATCCGGTTCAGCGAATCATGGAAGAAAAAGTAATTTTGTGTGAAATACAAATTCGAACGTTAGCCATGAATTTTTGGGCGACAATTGAACACACACTGAACTACAAATATAAAGGGGAGTACCCTGAAGAGTTACACACTCGCCTCATCCGCGCTGCAGAAGCAGCCTTTCTTTTAGACAATGAAATGTCGGAAATTCGGGAAGAGATTAAAGAAGCACAGTTTTATTTTAGTGATAAGAAGAAGAATATCAATTAGAGGGTGTTAGTATGAGGATCGCGTTGGTCAATAATAATAAGCCTGTATCCATCAAATTGGCAGAAGAGTTTCTATCGAAAATAAAAGCTACAGGGATAGCGATTGACGATGAAAATCCTGATTTAGTGGTTACTATTGGTGGAGATGGGACCTTGCTATCGGCTTTTCATAAATACCAGCATCTGTTAAGCACTGTTCGTTTCGTAGGAGTTCACACTGGGCACTTAGGATTTTACACAGACTGGCGAGATTATGAGATTGAAGATTTGATAGAAAGTTTAAAGCATGATAAGGGGGAAAGCGTCAGCTACCCCTTGTTAGATGTTCGGGTAAGCTATAATAATGGGGAAGAAAGCGATCGTTTTATTGCTTTAAATGAAGCCGTGTTAAAAAAAGTGGACGGTACAATGGTCTGTGAAATTTTTGTAAAAGAAGAGTTATTTGAAACCTTTCGTGGAGATGGAATTTGTGTATCTACGCCGACTGGTTCAACAGGTATCAGTAAATCCTTAGGAGGAGCAGTGATCCATCCGCGAACAGAAGCCATCCAATTAACAGAAATGGCTTCTGTTAATAATCGGGTATATCGGACGCTTAGCTCTCCCATGATTATCGCTAAAGATGAATGGATTGTTGTAAAACCGATCGAAGAGCACGGCTTAATTTTTACAGTTGATCATCTTACTTTCAGAGATAAGAAAATTGATCAGCTAATCTATCGTATCGCGAAAGAACGTGTCCATTTTGCACGTTATCGGCACATGCATTTTTGGAATCGTGTCGAAAATGCTTTTATCGGAATCGCAAATAACCATAAGCAGGATAGAAAATAGATGAGAAGAAAGGGTGATTATTTTGTCGAAGAAAAACAAGTTACTTTTAAATAGAGAATTAAAAGAGCAACAAATTCAACGAATAAAAGAATTATTACCAGAGTTTGAAGTCTATACTGAATTGAATGATGAATCGGTTTTAAAAGACATTGAAGTTGTCATTCATTGGACACCTGAGATGGGTAAGTTTTGGGAAGAAGGGAAATTACCGCAGCTGAAATGGGTACAAGCAATTTCTGCCGGCGTTAATTATCTTCCTCAAGAATCTTTTCGTGAAAAAGAAGTAATTTTGACCAATGCTTCTGGAATCCATCAACATACAATTAGCGAACATATTATAGGTGTTTTGCTTTATCATGCACGAGCGTTTGATCAAGTAATCAAAAACCAAAAGAATAAGAAATGGGAGCAAGATCTAACGATACAAGAACTTCGAGACAAAACTTTGATGATTTTTGGTATAGGGAATATTGGTCGCAGACTCGCTACAATAGCGCAAGCTTTCGGTATGAAAACAGTTGGTGTAAATACGAGTGGTCATCAAGTTTCTGAAGTGGACGAAACTGTTGCGCAAGATCAATGCGAAGAGGTCTTGAAGAAAGCTGATTATGTTGTAAATATCTTACCAGAAACAAAAGAAACAATAAACTTTTTTGACAAAGAACGTTTTTCTCAAATGAAAGAGGGAGTAGCTTTTGTAAATGTTGGTAGAGGAAGTTCGGTTGATGTAGCTGCGCTGACAGAGGCGCTTGATAATGGAACAGTTTCCTTTGCCGCGTTGGATGTGTTTGAGAAGGAACCCCTTGAAGAGGACAGCCCGCTCTGGAACCATAAAAAAGTATTGATTACACCCCATGTTTCAGGATTAGTAGAACATTTTCGTGATGAGCTATTTTCTGTTATAGAACCAAACGTGGAAGCATTTGTAAATGATGGAAAACCGTCAGTGAATGTGGTAGACTACGATAAAAGTTACTAGTTTTTGTTTGAATAAGTTACTTAAAACCTGCAGAAGTTTCGCAGGTTTTATTTCTTTTAGAACTGTTGGGAACAACGGCAGGAACTGTCGAACTTTTCAAAAAATCGTTAGAATAATTGAAAAATAGAAGCGGAGTTACAGAAGTGATTTATGAATGGAATTATATGGAAGAACAACCCATCTTATTAAGAACGTTTTTAAGAAACCAAGGAGTATCAAAGCGCCTTTTAGCAAAAATCAAATTTCACGGGGGGAAGATTTGTTTAAATGGTGTAGAAGAAAATGTATTGGTACATCTGAAAATGGGGGATCACATACGTATTACAGTCCCCGATGAAGGAGAACATGAAACGACAACACCCGTCGATATACCAATTACGATTGTTTATGAAGATGAGCATTTGTTAATCGTAGATAAGCCGGCGGGAGTTGCATCGATACCGTCGAGAAAAAATCCACACTTATCAATGGCAAATCGGGTAAAAGGATATTATCAAAGGCAGAAATACGCTGATCAAGTTATTCATATTGTAACCCGCTTAGATCGAGATACGACCGGTTTGATGCTTTTTGCAAAAAATCGTTATACCCATGCCTTATTCGACCAGCAATTACGCGCAAAAAAAGTAAATCGATTTTATTATGCACTTACTTCCATTACTGCGAACTTAAATGAAGAACATGGATTTATTGAAGCACCTATTGGAAGAACGGATGATTCCATCATTACTCGTGAAGTTCGTGAAGAAGGAAAAGAAGCATTGACGGAATATTGGAAAGAAGAAGTGTTTGCACAAGGGCAGCTCTTTCGTATTCAACTGCATACCGGAAGAACACACCAAATACGTGTGCATTTCACACATGTTGGAGCACCATTGATTGGAGACACGCTTTATGGTGGAGAAGTAGATTCAATTGTTAAGCGCCAAGCTTTGCATTGTAAAGAATTATCTTTTATTCATCCATTTACAAAAGAAGAAATGAAATTTGAAACAGGTTTTCCGAATGACTTTCAGGAGTGGATAAAAAACCAACGTTTGAAAGAAGGTAGATAGAATGAATGAACCTCAGTACGAATTTGATCTTGAGCTTGAAACCGAACATATTCGAGCAATCTTGAATACAGACAATTTGGAGACCTTTCGTGAGTTGTTTTTGAATTATCCCTTATATGACCAAGCGCAATTGTATCGAAACTTATCCCCAGATAATCGGTTAAAAATATATAACTATTTATCTCCAAAAGAAATGTCTGATATGTTTGAGATTTTGGAAGAAGATGTAGAATCAGTCGATACGTATATACTTGAAATGAATAAGCAGTATGCCGCCGATATGTTAGCGAACATGTATACGGATAATGCTGTCGATATGCTGAAACAATTAGAACCAGAAATGATCCCTAAATATCTACGCTTAATGGATGATGAACAAGCAGCACATTTACGTGAAGTATTAGTCTATGAAGATGCCACTGCGGGTGCGATCATGACCACTGAGTTTATTGCTATAAAGGCAAATCAAACGGTTCGTTCTGCTATGGCGATATTAAAAAGTAAGGCGGCTGAAGCGGAAACGATTTATTATATTTATGTCATTGATAGTAAAGAGCAATTAGTGGGAGTTATCTCTCTGCGTGACTTGATTATTTCCCATGAAGATAAAATGATTTATGAAATAATGAGTGATCGGATTATTCGAATTAATGTTGATGAAGACCAGGCAGATGTCGCTCGTGTTGCTCGTGATTACGATTTACTGGCACTTCCTGTAGTCGACGATAACAATATTTTGTTAGGTATTATAACGGTCGATGATATCTTAGATGTTATGCACGAAGAAGCAACGAGTGATTACTCTGGTTTGGCTGCAGTTGACGTGGAAGAAACGACAATGAATCCCTTTCGAGCAGCATCTAAACGATTGCCATGGCTCATTACGCTGTTATTTTTGGGAATGGGGACTTCCACATTGATAAGCAGATATGAGGGATTGATATCGAATGCAGCGGTTCTATCTGTCTTTGTTACTTTGATTACAGGAACGGCAGGGAATGCTGGAACACAATCGTTGGCTGTTGCTGTTAGGAAAATTGGTCTGCCAGACACTGAAAAACGTACGTGGTTTTCGGTTGTTATGCAAGAAACATTAACAGGCCTTATTTCCGGTCTGATTACTGGACTAACAATAACCATTGTTGTCGGAATCTGGCAAAAGAACTTTATTTTAGGCAGTATCATTGGCTTTTCTATGTTGGCGGCAATTACAGTTGCTAATCTTGCGGGCAGTCTTATACCTATCTTGATGGACAAAATCGGTTTTGATCCCGCTGTAGCAAGTGGTCCATTTATTTCTACATTTAGTGACTTAACCAGTGTCTTAATTTACTTTAACATTGCAAAAAACTTCTTGGATATGCTTACTCAATAATGAAACCCACTAACCTGGATTTATGTTGTCTGAAATGGACCCTGTGTCAAGGACATTAAAAAAAAGACCTTATGCAACACCCGATAAAAATTGCTCCCTGTAATGAACAGGAGGCAATTTTTTTAGGTTCCATTGTCCGCGTTCATTATTATAGTAGTCTATGTAATCATCTACTATTGCTCGTAACTCTTCTAAATGGACACAACTTTTATACTCCATTTCATCTTTCAAATGACCAAAGAACGACTCTTGAGGAGCGTTGTCCCAACAATTACCTCTTCTAGACATGGACTGTCCTAAGTCATTATCCGCCAACTTCTTATGGAATTTAGGACTCGTATAGTGCACGCCCTGATCTGAATGGATAAAGGCATCTTTGTGTAACGTTGCGCCGTGGGCGCTCATTAATACATCAATGGTAGTTAATGAGATAGCTAGTTTTAGGTTATCAGATACATAGTGAGCGAGTATCTCTTTCGTCGTGCCGTCTTTAATGGTCGACAAATAACCCATAAATCCATTGGCTCCAGGTAAATAAGTGATATCAGTTAAGAGAACTTTATGAGCTATTCCTTGGACAAATTGACGCTCCAATTTATTCTCAACAGTGTGGTGTTCTTTGGTAGCTTTCGCCATTCTCTTATAGGGGTTCGCTTTACGAATGGGGCAGAAAATATGAAATTTCCTCATCAAGCGCTGGACCTTTTTACGATTGACTGTCATTCCTAGAATATTCTTGAAATACATGACAATACTACGAGAGCCTTTCTTGTAACCACGGTAGCTATAGGCGTTTTCAATTTGGATTCTCCAAGCTTGATCTTCCTCTTCTCGTACGTTTCTCTGGGCTAAGCCCTTTAAATAATTGTAATAACCTGAGCGAGAAACCTCCAGCGTTTCACATGCATCTATAATCGTTCCTGTGTATGAACCATCTGTTTTCATTCTATGGATTCTTGCGAAGGTTTCACTAGTCTTTTCGCTGTTTTCTAGCCTCCTTTCGCTCCATTCTGATTTTTTTAACAATTCATTTTCCTGCTCTAATAATGAAATTTTAGCTTGTAACTTTTCAATTTGTTGTTCAGGTGTTCGTTCAGTCTTTCGCGGTCTGCCTGAACGGTTTTGTCGAGTGTCTTTCAATGCCAAAACACCATTATCACGATATCTTTTTCGCCATTTCTTAGCGAATGCTTTTATCCGGCTTTCACCAAGCATTTCCGGATCAAATCCTGCTTCAATAAATATTTGTTTAGCCGTTTTTGAATCCAATGATTCTGAAACAAAATGGCGTTTGAATTCATCGGAATAAGTAATGCTTTTCTCTGATACATTTTTAACGTACGGATTTCTTCTCAAAACTCGAATTTGTTCCGATGTAAAAATTAACTTTGACATTTAGCGGCTCCTTTCTGCACGTAGTGCAGTTAATATGAATTGTGGTTTAATGAATGGAGCAATACTACTTCAATTCAAACGTTAACGTATTTTCCTCTATTCATAAGTATACAAAAACAAACCCTATAGAAGGGCACTTTTTTTAGTGTCCATTCTATAGGGTCCATTTTAGTCTCAGGGTAGTGGGTTTTTCTAATCTAGAATAGAACTATTTCGGTAATCTCATCTAGTGGACAGCGTGGGTGGCCCTCACTAAATGAGATAAACACTGATTCTCGTCTAGTGGAAACTTGAGCATGACTCACTAGATGAGATTCACTGTTATTATCATCCAGTAAACGCTAGAAAGATTCCCACTAGATGAAATTATACAGAAACATCATCTTGCACGCCTCGCTGCAAGATGATGCATACCATTTAATCAACCAGCTGAAGCAGGAAGTCTGCCGAAAATTTTCTTGTACTCGTACAAAGCAAAATTGGCCGCTTTTCTAATCTAATATTTTTATCATGTCGTGATGCAGGATTCCTGCTTCTGAATATTCTTCACTATTGATCGTATATCCTAGCCGATCATAGAAAGGAAGAGCATGGTTCTGGGCTCCTAAAACAATGCTTGTCGCATCCTTCTCTCTTGCAATTCTTTCTAGCTCCAACATAAGATATTTTCCGTAATGTTTTCCACGTTCTTTTTTTAGTACAGCGACTCTTTGAACTTTGTATTGATTCGTTTCTAATGGAAGCAGCCGTGCTGTTACAACTGCCTTCTCTTTCTTATATCCAACAACATGAATACATCGTTCTTCTTTATCGTCAATTTCAATATCAGGGGAGACGTTCTGTTCCTCAATAAAAACAATCCTCCTTATTTGAAGAGAATCTTCATATATAGGGGATGAGATTGTCATTGTATTTTTAAATAGCAGCATATAATATCTCCTTTCAAGTGTTGGTTATTTTATGGTACCAGTAGTTAGAAAATTAAGAAACAGTAAATTTGAAATGTTTTTTTGAAAATCTGATGCATTTTAGTTGCAAAAGGAAATAATAAGAGTAGAATCTATATGTGGCAGACAAAAGACTAGTTGTTTGTGCAAAAATTCATTTAACTAAAAGACAATCGAAGTGTGCTTTCGATGTCTTTTGTTCGAAATAGAACAATTCATATTTAGGAGGAAACACAATGAAAATCGCAGTTGTGGGTTGTACACATGCTGGTACATCAGCAGTTAAAACTATATTATCTGAAAATCCAACCGCAGAGGTAACGGTATACGAAAGAAATGACAATGTGTCGTTCTTATCATGTGGGATTGCACTATATGTAGGTGGAGTTGTTAAAGATCCAGCAGGTTTATTCTATTCAAATCCGGACGAATTAAAATCCATGGGTGCAGATGTTCGTATGGAACATAACGTTACAAATATCGATGTTAATAAAAAGACGCTTTCTGTAGAAAACCTAAAAACAGGTGAGTTTTTCGATGATTCTTATGATAAATTAGTACTTACAACAGGTTCTTGGCCAATCATTCCTCCAATTCCAGGAATTGAGAGCAAGAATGTTGTTTTATGTAAAAACTATAATCAAGCAAAAGAGATTATTGCTCGTAAAACAGATAAGAAAAAAATTACAGTTGTTGGTGGAGGCTACATTGGTATTGAATTAGTAGAAGCCTTTGCAAATGATAACAAAGAAGTTACTTTGGTTGATGGATTAGATCGCGTATTGAATAAATATCTAGATCATGAATTTACTTCTGTTCTTGAAGAAGAAATTAAAAATCACAATGTAAAAATCCAACTGAATGAAATGGTTCAAGGATTCACTGACAATGAAGCTGGAGATATGACTACTGTTGTAACAAGCGGTGGTGAATATGAATCAGAATTAGTAATCTTGTGTGTCGGCTTTAAACCAAGCACGGAACTAGTTAAAGATCAAGTTGACATGATGCCAAATGGTGCAATCATTGTTGATGACTATATGCGTACAAGCGCACCGGATGTTTTTGCTGCTGGAGATAGTTGTGCAGTGAACTACAATCCAACAGGTGGTCATGCATATATTCCATTAGCAACAAATGCAGTTCGTATGGGATTCTTGGTTGGTAAAAACATTGATGGACCAAAAGTTAAATACCGTGGTACACAATCTACTTCTGGATTACATTTATTCGGATTCAATATCGGTTCTACTGGTGTGACTGATTCAAGTGCAAAAGCATTTGGTTTGGAAACAAGTTCAGTACTATTCGAAGATTTCTATCGTCCAGAATTCATGCCAACAAATGAAAAAATCTTAATGAAACTTGTTTATGAAAAAGATACATTACGTATTGTGGGTGGACAAGTAATGTCTAAGTATGACGTTACACAATCTGCTAATACACTTTCTTTAGCAATCCAAGCTCGTATGACAATTGAAGATTTAGCTCTAGTTGACTTCTTCTTCCAACCTCATTTTGACCGTCCTTGGAACTATTTGAATCTAGTTGCGCAAAAAGCATTAGAACAAGAAAACATGATCAGTAAAGTAGATGTTGAGAGTTTCGATGCAGCAGCAGAACATGCTGAAAAAACAGTAAGTGAATAATTAAAAAGTGGGAACGAATCGGGATGATACTGATTCGTTCTTTTTCTGCTTCGGTATTTCTTCCAGTCTACGAGTGGCTCCCGCGTTTCCTCACACTCTGTTTTAAATGTGTTCGAAAACGCAGCCACTCTATGACTTCAGAAATTCCTGTGAGGTGTAAACACCTCTTCGGTATTTCTTCCAGTCTACGAGTGGCTCCCCGCGTTTCCTCACACTCTGTTTTAAATATGTTCGAAAACGCAGCAACTCTATGACTTCAGAAATTCCTGTGAGGTGTAAACACCTCTTCGGTATTTCTTCCAGTCTACGAGTGGCTCCCCGCGTTTCCTCACACTCTGTTTTAAAGTGCTTGTTTTTTTTTAGTTTTGAGGGCATAATACGATTAACAAATTATATACATTAAAGGGGAAAAATGATTTATGAATGCAGATCCTGATAGTCAGATGTTAATATGGCAAATTTTGTTAATAATCGTTCTGACATTGATTAATGCTTTTTTTGCGTCGTCTGAGATTGCTTTTGTATCTTTAAACAAAAATAAAGTTGCAAACGAAGCGATTAAAGGAGATGAAAAAGCTCGGAAAATACTCGCCTTGTTAGACAACTCAGATGATTTTTTAGCAACCATTCAAGTTGCGATTACTTTTGCGGGTTTTCTTTCGAGTGCTGCAGCTGCCAATACGTTTGCAAGCAAGTTAGAACCGCTCCTTGTTAATATACCAGGCGGAAAGCAAACGTCTATTCTGATTGTTACATTACTATTGTCCTATGTTACGCTTGTTTTTGGAGAGTTGTTACCAAAACAAATTGGCATGCAAGTTCCAGAAAAAATTGCTTATGCAGGCGCTGGATTTATTACAACCGTTCAGAAAGTTTTAAAACCTTTTATTCGGTTCTTATCTTTTTCAACAAGTCTATTACAAAAAGTAACGCCTATTAAATTTGATGAAAACCGAGACCTATATACGCGTGATGAAGTAAGTGGATTATTAGAACGAAGCAGTACGGAAGGCGCCATTGAAGCTGCTGAATTCAGTATGTTAAAAGGTGTTTTAGAAATGGATAATAAGATGGCGCGTGAAGTTATGGTGCCTCGAACAGATACGTTCATGTTGGATCTGCAAGAGAATACTTATGAAAATATCCAAAAGGCATTAAATTCACCGTATACAAGAATCCCTGTTTATGATGACGACAAAGACGATATTGTCGGGGTACTTCATTTGAAAAACTTATTAAAAGAATCTCGCCATACGCCTTTAGAAGAAATTAATTTAAGAAAAATATTGAATGCGCCGTTGTTTGTTCCAGAAACCATATCAACAGATGAATTAATGTCTTTTCTGAAAAAGAGTCATAACCAACTTGCGATTCTATATGACGAGTATGGCGGTGTAGTTGGGATTGCTACATTAGAAGATATATTAGAGGAAATCGTGGGAGACATTGCCGATGAGTACGATGAAAAATATGTATTGATCGAAAAAATTAGAGAAGGCTACTATGAAGTAGATGGGGTAACACCGATTTATCGCTTCAATGATTTTTTCAATACAAATATCGAAACTGCGTTAGTGGATACCATTGCTGGTTATGTATTAACGGAATTAGGTGATTTCCCTGTGGATGGTGAAATCAAGAGTATTGAAATGGAAGGAATGCGGTTATCAGCACTTGAATTTGATAATCGTCGCCTTGCAAAGATTGGGGTAGAGTATTTAAAAAATACGCCTCGTACCATACAAGATCGGTTAGTTGTAGAGGATATACCAAAACAAACCAATTAGAATAATATGTCAAAAAAATCTGGCGTCCGTTATGGAAGCTAGATTTTTTGTAGAGTAGAATAAGTTTTTTGCCATCAATGTCTGGCGATTCAAGCCTGTCTCAAAGAAATTAGATGAATTGTACCCATTGTGCACTTTTCTATAAGAGTTTTGGTTTACCAATATGGATATTTTTATAGAAACAGATGTTCAAATAGAATTTGGGGGCTGAACATCTTTATTTTTTAAAAATACTGATGTTCAATAGGAAATTTCCCCCTGAACAACGTTAATCTAAAAAAATAAAGACATTCAGCTTGAAAAAGGAGCTTGAACGTCTTTATTTTTGAGAATCCCAGACCGAGGTGTTCTAATAAATGAAATTCCCTTACTTGTTAGATAGGCAACTTTCCGATATAATAACAAAGGCAAGTTTTGAGAGACGTTTTAATATACTGACTCATTTATATTCAATATATTTAAAGTGAAAAGAGTGAATGATAAGGAAATTGGAGAAAGTAAGCATACGACCTTGATACAATAAAAGATTCATATTTATGATGTTAAGGAATAGAAAGGATTAATTATGAAACAAACAATCGCAGATAAAGTTAAAACAAGAAAAACTTTTGCAATTATCTCCCATCCGGATGCGGGGAAGACAACCATAACAGAACAGTTATTGCTTTTTGGGGGAGCTATCCGTCAAGCAGGGACTGTTAAAGGGAAAAAATCAGGAAAATTTGCTAAATCAGACTGGATGGAAATCGAAAAGCAACGTGGAATCTCTGTAACTAGTTCGGTGATGCAAGTTGATTACGATGGTTTGCAAATCAATATTTTGGATACTCCTGGTCATGAGGACTTTTCAGAAGACACTTATCGTACATTAATGGCAGTAGACAGTGCAGTCATGGTTATTGACAGCGGGAAAGGTATTGAACCTCAGACGAAAAAACTTTTTAAAGTTTGTCGTATGAGAGGAATTCCCATCTTTACATTTATTAACAAATTGGACCGTGATGGGAGAGAACCATTGGATTTAATTACAGAATTGGAAGAAGTATTAGAAATCGATGCTTATCCAATGAATTGGCCAATGGGAATGGGAAAAGGCTTCTTAGGTATTTACGATATCTATAATAATCGCGTTGAGCTTACTCACCCTGAACAAAATGGTGGCAATGATTTCTTACCTATTAATGAAGATGGTGCAATCGATGGTGACTTTGAAATAACAAAGTCAAGTACTTACACGCAAGCGATGGAAGATGTTCTTTTGTTGAAAGAAGCAGGGAATGAGTTTTCTGAAGAGGCGATCGCAAAGGGAGAATTGACACCAGTATTCTTTGGGTCAGCGTTAACAGGCTTTGGAGTACACACTTTCTTGGATGCTTACATTGATTTTGCTCCAAGTCCAAGTGCTCATAAAACAGAGTCAGGTGAAATCGTTGAACCAGGAAAAGAAGAATTATCTGGTTTTGTATTTAAAATTCAAGCAAACATGAACCCAGCTCACCGAGATCGAATTGCATTTGTTCGAATTTGTTCAGGCGAGTTTGAGCCGGGGATGGATGTCATTGTCAATCGTACAAGCAAAAAGATGAAGCTGGCTCATACGACACAATTTATGGCTGATTCAAGAGAGAATGTAAAGAGTGCAGTAGCTGGAGATATCATTGGACTTTATGATACCGGTAATTTGCAAATTGGGGATACCATTTATGAAGGAAAAGAGCCTCTTCAATTTGAAGCGTTGCCTCAATTTACTCCAGAATTATTCATGAAGGTAACTCCTAAAAATGTAATGAAGCAAAAGTCCTTCTACAAAGGGATTCAACAATTGGTTCAAGAAGGAGCCATTCAGCTTTATAAAACGTATCATACAGAAGAGTTTATTCTTGGAGCAGTGGGGCAACTGCAATTTGAAGTATTTGAATATCGTTTGAAAAATGAATATAATTCTGAAGTGGAAATGACACCAATGGGTTCGAAAATTGCTCGTTGGATTGATGAAGAGGATTTAGATGTAAATATGTCTTCAAGTCGTAATTTACTCTGCAAGGATCGTTTTGATCATCCTGTCTTCTTGTTTGAAAATCAATTTGCGATGAGATGGTTCGAAGATAAATATCCAGATATTCATCTGACTGCATTACTGTAAAAAATAAGTTCACTTTAAATCTATACACAATAAAAAAGGACCGAGAATATAAATCTCGGTCCTTTTTTATATCCGCACAAATTAAAATGCGTCTTGTTGTTCCTTAATGTATGATAGTTCAACAAAGTTATGTCCGGGCATCACTTCAACATCATCAACTGTTAATTGTAAAAGTTTATTTAAAACAAAAACTATTTCATTTTGTTTTACTCGTCGATTACGATTTAGTAAAATGATATCTTCGTGTGTCGGGGCGCCAGTATAGATGACCGTCGTTTGTCCTAATGAAAAGACTTTAACAATTGAAGCATCTGTGTTGGCAAGTTGTTCACGAACTAAGTCAAAATGGCTATTGGTTACATCAATTAATTTCATGTGACACACCCCTCACTTAGTTAGATTTTGTTATTAAAACTATTATAAACCTTTTCATAAAATTATAAAAGAGCAATACCTCATTCGATTGAATCAAAAATTAAGAAAAGGAAATGAAAGCTTGCTAATATAGGAAAAAGGGCGGAATTTAATTCCACCCTTTTTTCCTTTTTTGAAATTAACAGGAAGTTCATATCAAAAAAAGTTTTATTCTATTGTAGCATTTTGTGCTTCTTGAACGACTATTTCATTTTGGTCATTTACATCAAAGGAAATATTTTTTATTTCTGGGTTGTCTAAGTAATAATCTGCTACTCGATCCTCAATTTGCTCTTGGATCACTCGACGAAGCGGACGAGCTCCCATAGACGGATTGTAACCAATTTCAACCAGTTTTTCTTTAGCAGACTCACTGATGCTAACACTGATTTCTTTATCGGAAAGGATTCGATTCACATCGTCTAACATTAATGACAAGATTGATGTTAGATTTTCTTTCGACAAGGAGTTGAATTCGACGATTGCATCGAATCGGTTAATGAATTCCGGTTTAAAGTAATCACTCAAACGATGGATGACTGATTTTGCTTCTCCAGAAAGGGAGGCAGCGAAACCGACACTTGCTTCTTGAGATCCTGTACCAGCGTTACTTGTCATAATAATGATTGTATCTTTAAAGCTGACAGAACGGCCTTGGGAATCCGTTAAACGTCCATCTTCCAAAATTTGTAAGAATAGGTGCATCACATCTGGATGGGCTTTTTCGACTTCATCAAGTAAAACGATGCTGTAAGGGTTTCTTCTGACCCGTTCTGTTAATTGACCAGCTTCCTCGTAGCCGACATATCCCGGAGGTGAACCGATTAATTTAGAGACAGCGTGTTTTTCCATATACTCACTCATGTCAAAGCGTATGATTGCATCTTCTGTACCGAACATTTCAGTTGCCAATTGTTTTGCCAATTCTGTTTTTCCTACACCAGTAGGGCCAACGAATAAGAATGATCCAATTGGGCGATTCTTACGGGCAAAGCCTACTCGATTTCTGCGAATCGCTTTTGCTACTTTATCAACTGCTTCGTCTTGTCCAATCACATGTGCTTTTAAATCTTTATCTAGGTTACGCAACTGCTCTTGTTCTTTTTCAAGCAAATCTCCAACTGGGATATTTGTTTTGATTTCAATAATATTTTGTATGTCTTTTTCAGTAATTGTATTATCTTGACCAGAAGCCTCTGGATTATTTTTCATGCTTTTTAGATTGGTAATTTGATCACGGTAATAAGCTGCTTTTTCGTAATCTTCTGCGTGAAGGGCAGCTTGTTTTTCTTTTTCAGCTGTTTCCATTCTTTCATCAATTTCTTTTGGATCGACAATTTTTAATGAAAGGTTCTTTTTTGAACCTGATTCATCAAGTAAATCGATTGCTTTGTCGGGTAAGAAACGATCTTGGATATAGCGATGAGATAATGTGACGGCTGCTTCCAATGCCTTGTCAGAGTATTTTACTTTATGGTAATCTTCATACTTTCCGCGAAGGCCTTGTAAAATAATCAAGGTTTGTTCCGGAGTAGGTTCGTTGACACGAACCGGCTGGAAGCGTCGTTCCAAAGCAGGGTCCTTTTCAATTTTTCGGTATTCGTTAAGAGTTGTAGCACCGATTAATTGTAATTCACCACGAGCTAGAGCTGGTTTTAGAATATTACCAGCATCCATGCTTCCTTCAGCGCTCCCTGCACCAACGATTTCATGGATTTCATCAATAAAGAGAACGATATTTTTGTTTTCTCTTACTTCATCCATTAGTTGCTGCATACGTTCTTCAAATTGCCCCCGAATCCCTGTTCCTTGTACGAGAGAAACAACATCTAAACGGATTACTTCTTTATCTAATAATTTTTGAGGGACATCTCCATCAACGATTTTTTGAGCTAAACCTTCAACAACTGCGGTTTTACCAACACCTGCTTCTCCGGTTAATACTGGATTATTTTTGTTACGACGATTTAAAATCTCGATGACGCGAGCAATTTCACTATCTCGTCCGATAACCGGATCGACAGCACCTTGCCTAGCTAATTCAGTCAAGTTAATACCGAATTGGTCTAATAATCCGCCGCCTCGATTTCCACCCTGTCCTTGGTTCGGACGAGGAGCACCTTCTTGTGGGTTTTGCCCGCGACCTTGACTTGGCATTTGACGGAAGAACTGTTCTAAGTCTTCCATATTAAATGGGTTGTTCCCAGAAGTGGATCCAAAAAATCCCATCCCACGGTTTTTATTTTGAGATGCATTCCATTGTTGATAGCAGTTTTGACATAGGTCAATTTTTTGTGTTTGACCATTCAAACTCGCATACAAATGAATGGATGCGTCATTTTTTCCACAGTTCATACATTTCATGGGTTAACATCCTTTCGTAATATAGTTCGTAAATATCTTCATCATTCTTAATCAAGGTTTCTCGACCTTGTGACTCTATTATACATTGACCAATTTTGACTTTCAAGTTTTTTTGCTTAATATATGGAACCATTGTGGATAATAATTTTCAACTGAGCATCAAAGTAAAGAGAAGTTTCCCTATTATTCTAAAAAAATTCGCGTACTTTAACAGATTGCTCATGAAAATAAAATAAAACCCTGTGTTTTTCTCACTAAAATGTAAACATTAATAGAAAAAGCTTGAAAATAGTTGTTCTTATTGAGAAAAAATGGTAATCTTATTCTATGAAAGGGTTATATTTCCAGTTTTTTTTATTTTGCTCATTTTTTTCAAGCTGCTTAATAAAATACTGGTAATTATCCTATAAATTCATAAAAAAGGGGATTAACATAATGGAGAAAAAAGACTTTCATATCACTGCTGAAACAGGGATTCATGCAAGACCTGCTACTTTACTTGTACAAACAGCAAGTAAATTTAATTCTGATATCAACCTTGAATACAAAGGTAAATCTGTTAACTTGAAATCAATTATGGGCGTTATGTCTCTTGGTGTAGGCCAAGGTGCAAATGTAACCATTTCTATTGAAGGACAAGATGAAACAGAAGCTATGGCTGGTATCGTTGAGACACTTAAAAAAGAAGGGTTAGCTGAATGATGAAAAACCGTTTAATGGGAATTGCTGCTAGTGATGGTATCGCGATCGGCAAGGCCTATCTTTTAACGGAACCTGACTTAACCTTTGAGAAAAAAACAATAGAAAATCCAGAAAGCGAAATTTCTCGCCTTCTGGATTCTTTTGAGAATGCCAAAGGCGAAGTTCAAGCAATCCGTGACCATGTAGCTGTTGCTG
This sequence comes from Jeotgalibaca ciconiae, assembly GCF_003955755.1. NCBI lineage: Bacteria > Bacillati > Bacillota > Bacilli > Lactobacillales > Carnobacteriaceae > Jeotgalibaca > Jeotgalibaca ciconiae. The sequence goes on from NZ_CP034465.1 coordinate 2,299,476, forward strand.
TCGGAGAAGAAGAGGCACAAGTTTTTGATGCTCATGTAATGGTTCTGTCAGATCCAGAAATGTTAGATACAATAAAATCAAATATCACCGATAATAAAATTAACGCTGAACAAGCACTTGCGGATGTATCAAGTATGTTCATTGGCATGTTTGAAGCAATGGAAGATAATCCATATATGCAAGAACGTGCAGCAGATATTCGTGATGTTACTGAACGTGTTATGGGGCACTTGCTAGGTGTTAAAATACCGAGTCCTTCAACGATTAAAGAAGAAGTCGTTATTGTCGCAAAAGATTTAACACCAAGTGATACAGCTCAATTAAATCGTCAATATGTAAAAGGTTTTGTTACAGACATCGGCGGACGTACTTCCCACTCTGCAATCATGGCTCGTTCGTTAGAAATTCCTGCAGTAGTAGGAACGAAAACAATTACAGAGCTTGTTGACGATGGGGTAATGGTCATCATTGATGGACTGGAAGGAAACATTATTGTAGATCCAGATGAAGACACGCTATCTGAATACGAAGGAAAACGTGCGGCATTTGAAACACAAAAAGAAGAATGGCGTAAGCTGAAAGATGCAGAAACTGTCACAAAAGATGGTAAACATGTTGAACTTGCAGCAAACATCGGAACTCCTAAAGATCTTACTGGAGTAAATGAAAATGGCGCAGAAGCAATCGGCTTATACCGTACAGAATTCCTTTATATGGATTCTGAACAGTTCCCGACAGAAGAAGAGCAATTTATTGCTTATAAAACAGTTCTTGAAGGAATGAATGGTAAAGCTGTTGTTGTTCGTACAATGGATATTGGTGGAGATAAAGAACTTCCTTATCTTCAATTGCCTGAAGAAATGAATCCATTCTTGGGTTATCGTGCAATTCGTATCTGTTTAGCTGAACCAGAAATGTTCCGTACACAACTTCGAGCATTATTACGTGCTTCCGTTTATGGAAAATTGCGTATTATGTTCCCAATGATTGCTACTTTAAATGAATTTAGAGCAGCAAAACAAATGTTGGAAGAAGAAAAAGAAAAACTTGTTGCAGAAGGACAATCGGTTTCTGATGATATTGAAGTAGGAATCATGATTGAAATTCCAGCTGCAGCAGTATTAGCGCACCAATTCGCAAAAGAAGTTGACTTCTTTAGTGTTGGTACAAACGACTTGATTCAATACACAATGGCTGCTGACCGTATGAATGAGCAAGTGTCATACTTGTATCAACCATATAACCCAGCTATTCTAACTTTACTGAAACATGTAATTGATTCTGCTCATGCTGAAGGTAAATGGGTTGGAATGTGTGGAGAAATGGCTGGAGATCAAACCGCTGTACCATTGTTATTAGGACTTGGTTTAGATGAATTCTCCATGAGTGCATCAAGTATCCTGAAAACAAGAAGCTTGCTTGCAAAACTAGACTCAACAGAAATGGAAGCTCTTGCTGGTAAAGCAATCAATGAGTGTTCAACGGTTGAAGAAGTTATTGAATTAGTTGCTGAATTAACAAATTCATTAAATTAAAAGGGTGGAGGCTGGACTTTTTGTCTAGCCCCTTTTTTATAGACTAGGGGATTATAAGTTCAGCCATCAATGTCTAGCTCCCAAGTCCTGACCTAGTGAAAAAAAGATAAATTTGCCCCATTGCGCGCTTCGCTGCTCGCTAACGCATATCATTCGACTAACCCGCTGAAGCGTGAAGTCTCCTGACAATTCAGGGTCAAATTTCCTATTTTTTCATAAGCCAAGGCGGACTTGTCCGCTTTTCTTATAGTATAGGGTTTTATAAAATTATTCTTGAAAAGAAGCTTATCCGGATGCATGTTCCACAAATTTGCTTTTTGTTCCACGGAGGGTAAAATAAAGGTATGAATAAGAATATTCTTCACGCCATCTTCTTTGATAAAGAACACCATTGGGACTCGCTTGTGAGAATACACAAGAAAAGAATTCGCTCTGTGGTGTTGTCGGAAGTAGATAAGTTCCGCTATTGCGGCGATGTGAGGAAAGGATTTCGATTGTTCGTTTGCGAAGGCTGTCATGATGTCAAGCATGTTCCGATTCGCTGCAAGGGAAAGTTTTGCCCAACCTGTGCGGTTGGGGAGAGTCAGCGCTGGAGCGACATGATTGCGGATGACATGTACCACACCATTCACCGGCATATCGTGTTCACGATTGATGAAGGATTGCGGGATTTGTTTCTCCTTCACCGGGAGGAACTGTTGAAGGGATTAATGGATGAGGCAGCAAACGTGGTGAAGGCGTATTTCCGCAAGAAACGCATCACCCCGGGCATCATCGCAGGCCTACATACCTTCGGCTCCCAGTTGGAGTTCAATCCCCATGTGCACATGATTGTGACCATGGGCGGGTTGACAGACAGCGGGAAATGGGTGGATTACGACTACATTCCCTATAAACTCTTGCGAATACATTGGCAGAACGCGGTTCTTAAGCTCCTGCGGCGTACCCTTACTCCGAAGGAGAAGAAGAAAGCCCAGCCCCTGCTGCAAAACGCGTATTCGAAGAATGCGGAAGGCTTTTACGTGAACGCCCCGAAACGGAGCAGGACCAATGTGAAGGCACTGCTGCAATATATCAGCCGATACATGAAACGAGGACCCATCGCGCTCGAACGGATCATCTATTACGATGGTGACACGGTCCTCTTCCGGTATCATGACAAACGCACAAACAAAGAAGCAATCAAGATAATGGGGGCCAAAGAGTTTATCCTTTCGCTGATCCGGCACATCCCGGACAAAGGCTTCAAAACAATCCGCCATTACGGGTTGTACAGCAGACGTATCAAGAAGACCGTCCAAAAGGTGGTCCGTCATCTACAGGAGAAGATGACGAAGTTGCTCATCCGTGCGCGAAAGATGACCCAACCGAAAAAATGGCGCGAAAGGATAACCGAAACATTCGGAATCGATCCACTCAAATGTTCGAAATGCGGCAACTACTACGAGTTCAAGGGGATTGTTGTGTCCAAAAAAGGACAGCTTACCATCCAATATGCGAACGATTGGGATGCGAGAAGGTATTTACGGGAGGAGATTGAACGGATTGAGTCAGAAAAAGAAAAACACCAGCAGGGAAAAGCAGAAGCGCAAGCTCTTGAAAACCTTCGGTTCGACTGGGAAGGATTACGACAGAGAGCCCAAGGACAAGAGCGTGAGCTATATCTGTCGTCAATGCAGGGCAGTGGAAGAGATTCCACTTGAGGTCGTGGAGCAATTCGATTGGCTGGATGGGGGAGATCCTCATGACCCACCGCGGTTCAGCTGCCAAGTCTGCCAGGGAGAAATGATTCCAGAATATTTCCGAGGTGCCACCGGCGTCCTCTACGACAATCGATATCTCCGAGTTGAAAGTCTCCACTAAAATAAAAAGGCCTCGAGCGTTAGCTCGAGGTTTTCTTATAGACTAGGGGATTATAAGTTCAGCCATCAATGTCTAGCTCCCAAGTCCTGACCTAGTGAAAAAAAGATAAATTTGCCCCATTGCGCGCTTCGCTGCTCATTCAGGGTCAAATTTCCTATTTTTTCATAGGTCAAGGCGGACTTGTCCGCTTTTCTTATAGATATATTTATATATTTTTTTCTGAAAGAGTAGCTGTTTTATTCATTCTTTTAAAATTATTACAACGATAGGACTTAAGACTAATGACAATTACCGGCTTGTTCAATTATACTTACCTTATAAAAGTTCTCACTGATTGAGATAGAGGGTGAAAAAATGCGAGTAGGAATGTTTACAGATTCATACTTTCCACAAATCAGTGGAGTAGCAACTTCCATAAAAGTGTTAAAGGATGAATTAGAAGCGCAAGGACATGAAGTGATTATTTTTACAACAACTGATCCTAATGCGGTTGAAGAGGAAGAAAATATCGTTCGTTTAAAAAGCATTCCATTTCTTTCTTTTAAAGATCGTCGGATTGCGATCAAAGGTTTTTCAAAAGCACTGAAAGAAGCAAAAAAATATCACATTGATATTGTGCATACTCACACTGAGTTTAGTTTGGGAATTACAGGGAAATTTGTTGCTTATATGTTGAATATACCTAACGTTCATACTTATCATACAATGTACGAAAAGTATCTTCATTATATTGCAAAAGGAAAAATTATCAGACCAAGAAATGTAAAAACAGTTTCCCGTTTTTTTTGTAACCGAACAATGGGTGTGATTGTTCCAAGTCAATTAATGAAGGAAAAGCTTACTTCTTATGACGTATACAAAGAAATTCGAGTGATTTCGACTGGAGTAGAGATTCCTGAAAAGGATTCAGCGTTACGTCAAACGATTCGTGAACAGCTACAATTAACTGAAAATGATATGGTCCTACTTTCTTTATCGCGTCTTGCTTTTGAAAAAGATTTGCATAAAATTGTTGAGTCTTTTCCAACTGTTTTGCAACATCACCTAAATGCAAAACTTGTTTTTGTAGGTGATGGACCAGCGAGAGAATCTTTGGAAGAATTAGTAAAAGAGTTGGATCTGACAGATTATATTCAGTTCGTTGGTGAAGTGAAAAATGAGTACGTCCATCATTATTACCAGATGGCTGATATATATGTGAGCGCATCTGCTAGTGAAACACAAGGACTTACTTATTTAGAAAGTATCGTGAACGATTGCCCGATTGTAGCAAAGCGTAATGATTATTTATCCGAGATTGTCCGCAATCCTTTGTTAGGACTATTGTATAAAGAGGATGAAGACATGGGAATAACGATTGTAAAAATGATTGAATTATTGAAAAAAACAAACAGTCCAATAAAGCTGGAACAAAAAGAAGTATTATTAAAAGAAATTTCTTCTGCAACATTTGGTAGGAAAGTCATTAGCTATTATAAAAGTGTCATTGAGAATTATTATTTCGACAGTCAAATAGAAGAAACAAAATCTTTTTCAAAACATTATGAATAATCATAAGCTGGAGTTAATTCTCTGGCTTTTTTTGTAGACTAGGGGATTATAAGTTCAGCCATCAATGTCTAGCTCCCAAGTCCTGACCTAGTGAAAAAAAGATAAATTTGCCCCATTGCGCGCTTCGCTGCTCGCTAACGCATATCATTCGACTAACCCGCTGAAGCGTGAAGTCTCCTGACAATTCAGGGTCAAATTTCCTATTTTTTCATAGGCCAAGGCGGACTTGTCCGCTTTTCTTATTTGATTTCTTTTCAATGATATACTAGGGTAAGTATAATGAGATGGGAGGAATAATGATGACGAAAAAAATTGGTTTTGTTGGAACTGGCGTGATGGGGGCCTCGATGGTTAGGCATTTACTAAAAGCTGGTTATGAAGTTCATGTATATAACCGAACAAAGAGTAAAGCTGATTCGTTGGTTACAGAAGGAGCAATTTGGCAAGATAATCCGGCAGAGGTTACCAAACATTCAGATATTATTATTACGATTGTTGGCTATCCGAAAGATGTGGAAGATACATATTTTGGAGAAAAGGGCATTTTAAATGCAGCTAAAGAAGGCGATATTGTAATTGATATGACCACTAGCACACCGAGTTTAGCGATGAAAATATACAATGCGGCAAAAGAAAAAAACGTCGCTGCTCTAGATGCACCTGTTTCTGGGGGAGACAAAGGTGCAAAAGATGGTACATTGACAACAATGGTTGGTGGAGATGAAGAAGCCTATCATAATGCAAAACCAGTTTTAGACAGTTTTTCAAGCAAAGTAATGCTGCAAGGCTCAGCAGGAAGTGGGCAGCATACAAAAATGGCGAATCAAATTATGATTGCTGGTACAATGACGGGAATGACCGAGCTGATGGTTTATGCAAAAGCAGCTGGTCTTGATGTTGAGAGAGTGATTGATCAAGTAGGTGCGGGAAGTGCGGGAAACTGGTCATTGACAAACTACTCCCCACGTATTTTGAAAAAAGATTATTCACCAGGTTTTTTTGTAAAACACTTTGTTAAAGACTTAAAAATAGCTTTGGATGAAGCGGAACGCATGGGAATTGACTTGCCAAGCACAACCTTGGCAAAAGACTTATATGAAAGACTAGCAAATGAGGGTAATGAGAATGATGGAACACAAGCTCTCATCAAACTTTGGTGGGGGGAGTAAGTACATTCCACAGACTGGTAATTTATTTCTAAAATCGAACATAAATTGATGCGGTGAAAAAGAAATAATGCTAGAATAGATAAGAAGTCAGTCTGGAAAGGGGAAAAACTATGAAACCTTCACAATTATCTGCAATCATCCGACGACTCGAAGTGATGATGGAAGACAACGGAGAAATCGAAGTACGCCGTTTTGAAAAGGATGGAAACGAGCGATGCGTTGTAAAATATAACCGAGATACTGAAACTTTTGAGTTAGAAGAACATGCAACAAATCAAACTTATCAATTTGATGACTTGGATTTAGTTGCAATTGAAATCTTTGAGCTTTTACAAGACTAAGTTAAAACAGGTATAGTAACAATCTCTAAGAAGAAAGTCTTTCTTGGAGGTTGTTACTTTTTTATAGATTTACAAGAATGCGCTATCATGTAGTTTTCTAATCTTTTTTTAACTTTTGGGTAGAGAAATATCCTTTTATTCAGTATACTGATGAATAATAAATGAGTGATGGGAGAGACGACATTGAAGGAAACAGTGAAAATAGGTTTATTAGGATTTGGAACAGTAGGCTATGGAGTCTATGAAATATTAAAAAATAACCAAGAAAAGTATCTACATTTAACACAAACAAAATTGGAAGTCAGTAAAATATTAGTCCATGATACGAAAGCTTTTCCCGAGGCTGTAGAGGCTGGAATGCCAATTACTGATAATTTTAAAGAAATTATTGAAGATGAAAGTATTGAGATTGTCGTGGAAGTAATGGGTACAATTGAAACAGCAAGAGGATTTATTGTTGCTGCCCTAACAAATGGAAAACATGTTGTGACAGCCAATAAAGATTTATTAGCTGTTTACGGTGATGAATTATATGAATTAGCTGAAAAAAATGGAAGAGACCTTTATTTTGAAGCTAGTGTTGCTGGAGGAATTCCAATTTTACGTGCTTTAAACGAGAGTTATATTGGAGATAATTTGCAAGAAGTTTTAGGAATCGTGAACGGAACAACGAACTTTATGCTGACTAAAATGCAAGAAGAATCATACTCTTATGAAGAAGCACTTCGTTTAGCACAAGAACTCGGTTTTGCGGAAAGCGATCCTACTGGTGATGTAGAAGGTCTGGACGCAGCGAGAAAAATGGTCATTTTGACTAAGTTAGCTTTTGGACAGAGCATTCGATTGGACGAGTTGGATACAAAAGGTATTTCTAACATTCTTTTAGAAGATTTTGAACTCGCGCAACAACTGGGCTATACAATCAAATTAATCGGCAGTGCGAAAGTAGAAGAGGGTAAATTAGCGGTAGAAGTTGCACCAATGCTTGTACCTTTAGACCATCCTCTATCGCATGTAAAAAATGAAAACAATGCTGTCTATGTGACAGGAGAGGCTGTAGGAGAAACAATGATGTACGGACCAGGAGCGGGGAGAATGCCAACAGCGAACAGTGTTGTAGCAGATGTTCTGCAAATTGCCAAAAATATTAAAATAAATCAGACTGGAAAAGGATTGCCAGTGATTAATTCAGCTGTTCAATTAGGAACAGCAAATGTGCATTATGCAGATGTTTTACTGCGTTGTAAGCAGACGGAGAAAACGAATGAGAAAGCTGTTTCTGAAATAAAAGCAGATATTCTAACTTCTAAAGAAGGTTCTATTTACTTGCATTTAAAAGAGATTCATTTAGATGAATTAAACAGAGTAATGGACCAATTGAGGAACAAAGCTTTTGTGGACATTGACGCACAGTACAAATCGATATAAGTGAATGAAGGAGTTTCTATATGACTGTTATTAAAGTACCTGCTACATCGGCAAATTTAGGGCCAGGATTTGATTCAATTGGAATAGCCGTTTCTTTATACTTGGAGTTGGAGATTGTTGAACAAGCTGCAGAATGGTTTATTGAACATTCCGTTGGAGAGTCGATTCCTTCTGATGAGAAAAATCTGATTATTCAAACTGCTTTAGAAGTAGCCGATGATTTGACTCCACATCATGTGAAAATGCGCTCTGATATTCCACCAGCACGAGGTTTAGGAAGTAGTTCGGCGGCAATAGTTGCAGGGATTGAACTTGCCAACCATCTGGCTGGACTAAATTTATCTGAGGATGAGAAAGTTCAAATAGCAACTAGAATAGAAGGTCATCCTGATAATGTTATGCCAGCTATTGCGGGAAATTTAACTTTCGGAACGATAATTGATAGTAATGTCATCTGGACAAAAGTTCCTTTCCCAAAGACCCGTTTAATTGTTACGGTACCTTCAAGAGAATTATTGACTAGTGAGAGCCGGGCGGTAATGCCTAAGAATCTCTCCTTGCAAGAAGCAATTAAAGGCAGCAGCATTGCGAATGTTATGGTTTCAGCTTTACATTTAGGCGACATTGATACAGCGGGGAAATTAATGGAGGAAGATGTTTTTCATGAACCCTATCGTGAGTCGCTGATTCCTGAATTAACAAAAATCCGTGAAATTACTCATGAAGAAGGTGGGTATGGAACGTATCTGAGTGGAGCAGGAACAACGGTAATGACGTTAGCAAAAGAAGAAGTTTCTGAAAATATTTTAAATAGAATTCAATCAGAGTTTCCAGATTGTGATGTGTTCCTAACAACAATTGATACAATGGGATCTCGAGTAGAATAAAAAGGGGCGGTTCATAGTGAACCGCTCTTTTTATGGATTAGAATTTTTATAATGTTTTTGTCGTTATTGTCTTACGACCAAGTTCAACTTGATGGGGCAGGAAAGTTGAACTTTACGAGAATTCTCCCGCATTCCATCGCACTCTGTTCGAAAGGTGTTCTGAAATGCAGAAGTGAGACCACTTCGCGAATAAAGCTCAGACGGTCTTTGACCATCTTCCGCTTTTTCGTTCCAGTGCTTCACTTCTTCCCGCATTTCATCGCACTCTGTTATTTTCTTGTATTTCTTTGCTATTCTTATATAATTAAGGTAAAATGATGTGTTCATATTCAATAAAATAACAGAGTATGAGGTTGGATGTGGCTTCAAATAGTTGTATAATTTTTGAGCCAAGTATCTTTTTTGTCCCAAACCTCTTCTTTTTATGAGAAGGAGTCAATATGTTTAAAAAGTTTAAGCCCGTATGGATGGTGGAGAGTGTTTATCAAGTCTCTGCTGAACAATTAGCAAAACATCAGATAAAAGCGGTGTTTTGTGATTTAGATAATACATTGATCGCTTGGAATAATCCGGGAGGAACGGAAGAACTGCTTGCTTGGATAGAAGAAATGAAGCTAAATGATATTCCAGTAACGATTATTTCAAATAACAGCGGTGACCGTGTGCAGAAAGTCGCTGAGCATTTGAAACTTCATTATATTCCAAGGGCATTAAAACCTTTGAAAAAAGGCTACCTTCAAGCAGCTGAACAAATAGGGGTGCCGCTTGAAGATTGTGTAATGATTGGAGATCAGTTGATTACAGATATTTTCGGTGCGAATCGAATCGGTCTTCGAACGATTTTGGTCATTCCTATATTGAATTCAGATGCGTGGAATACCCGTATTAATCGTTTTTTTGAACGAATAATCATGAAAAAACTACTTAAAGATGATCCAAATATGAGATGGAGGAAACGACTTGAATAGAGAGAATATCCAAGAATTAGGTAATGAAGAATTGTATTGTATTGGATGCGGTGCTCAAATTCAAACAGAAAATAAAAATGAGCGAGGCTATACGCCTCCAAGTGCTCTGAAAAAAGGACAAGAAACCGGAGAGTTATACTGCCAAAGGTGTTTCCGATTGCGCCACTATAACCAATTAGAAAAAGTTTCAGCTACGGATGATGAGTTCTTGGCAATGCTGAGTCAAATTGGGGAGCAAGATGTTCTGGTAGTAAATGTTGTAGACATTTTTGATATGTACGGGAGTATGATTCCCGGCTTGCATCGTTTTGTAGGATCGAACCCTGTTTTAATGATAGGGAACAAAGTTGACGTACTGCCGAGATCCATTAAACATTCCCGTGTCAAACACTGGATGTTGCAGCAAGCGCATCAAGCTGGATTACGTCCCTTTGATGTTGCGCTTGTAAGCGGGAAAAAAGCGACACAGATTGATGAGTTATTAGAGCTGATTGAACAGCATCGTAATGGCCGTGATGTCTATGTTGTCGGGGTTACGAATGTTGGAAAATCCACTATTATGAATCAAATTATTCGAGCAGCAACTGGAAATAAAGAAGATATCATTACTACTTCGCGTTTTCCGGGAACGACCTTGGATTTGATTCGTATTCCTTTAGATGATGGTGCAGCCCTAATTGATACACCAGGAATTATTCACCGTCACCAAATGGCTCATGTACTAACGGCAAATGATTTAAATATCGTTTCGCCGCAGAAGGAAATGAAGCCTGTCACTTTCCAATTGAACCCCGAGCAAACGTTGTTTATGGGAGCTGTCGCACGTTTTGACTTCGTTGAGGGAAATCGGTCATCCTTTACTTGCTACTTTGCAAATGAGCTGAAAATCCACCGTACGAAGCTTGAAAAGGCAACTGACTTTTATGAGAAACACAAAGGTGGATTACTACAACCGCCAAACGAAAAAGATATCAATGATTTTCCACCGCTTGTTAGAAAAGAATTTAACGTAAAAGAACCATCGGATATCGTTTTCTCAGGGCTGGGCTGGGTAGCAGTCCAAAATCCGGGGAAAGTTGCTGCATGGGTTCCTGAAGGCGTTGACGTCGTTATCAGACAACAAATTATATAGAGGAAGAGGTTCATAATGGAATTAAGAGGAAAGCAAAAACAATTTTTGAAGAAAGAAGCACATCACTTACAACCAATTTTTCAAATTGGAAAAGGTGGTTTGTCAGATGAAATTATTAAACAAATTGATGAGGCCTTAGAAAAAAGAGAATTGATCAAAATTAATTTACTGCAAAATACAGACGAAGTACCAGCTGACGTTGCTGCTGAAGTCGCTGATCGTATTGGTGCGGTCGTTGTACAACAAATCGGTAAAACAATCATCTTTTTCCGTGAGTCATCAAAAGAAAAAAATCAACGAATTTCTGAATTAGTAAAAAGAATTTAATCTTATTTTCTTGCAAGAAAGGTGGAATAGGAAGTTATGGTCAAATTGTTTGATGTTCAATTTTTAACGGATATTATTGTGGTTGAAGAAACGAAACCCGAAGAAATGATTTCTGGCCGAAAACGGGTAGGAATTATTGGTGGAACTTTCAATCCTCCGCATTTAGGACATTTGATCATTGCCCAACAAGTTGGGCAGCAACTTGCTTTGGATAAAGTCTATTTTATGCCCGATGCTGAACCGCCTCATGTGGATGAAAAGCCATTTATTGAAGGGGAACATCGCGCACAAATGGTGAAACGCTCGATTGAAGGAAATGATTTGTTTGAGATTGAGACGATAGAATTAGAACGGGGCGGCAAGAGTTACACAATCGATACGATGAAGCAGTTGATAGAAGAAAATCCCGATACGGATTACTATTTTATTATCGGCGGCGACATGGTGGAGTATTTACCGAAATGGGAAAGAATTGATGAGTTAGTATCGTTGGTGCATTTTGTAGGAGTGGTGCGCCCAGGGTATCCTAACCACAGTCCTTATCCAATCATCTGGGTGGATGCTCCAAAGATTGATATCAGCTCAACAAAAATAAGAAGTATGGTAAAGTCTGGACGGTCGTTACGGTACATTGTTCCCGAAAGTGTAGAGCAATATATTAAGGAAGAAGGGCTTTATCTTGATGAATGATAAAAATATGCTTTATTCCAACCACTATACAGGCTGGTCTCGAGAAGCTATCTTAAAGGAAGTTCAAACAAAAATCACTCCTGCTCGCTATGAGCATATACTGCGAGTAGAAAGCTGTGCCATTGCTTTAGCCGAGAAGTATGGAGCTGATAAAGAAGCTTGCAGTCTTGCTGCTATTTTACATGATTATGCGAAAGATGTTGATAAAGACACCATTAAACGATTGGTTGATAATGGAGATTTACAAGCAGAATTACTGGAGTATGGTAGTCAAATTTGGCATGGGCCTGCAGGCTCTTACTATGCAGAGAAGACGTTTGGTATTGTAGATGCAGCTATTCTATCTGCGATTTCTCAACATACAATTGGCGGCAGGGAGATGACTTTGCTCAGCAAGATTCTATTCATTGCTGATTATGTAGAAGAAGGACGAACTTTTCCAGGAGTCGAGGAAGCGCGCGAACTAGCTTTTGAAGATTTGAATCAAGCAGTTATCTATAAAATTACCCAAACGCTCATCCACTTGGTACAAAAGCGGGTAAAAATCTATCCAGAAACTCTTTTTGTATACAATGCATGGATAAACAAATAGGAGGAAACAATATTTTGAATAGTGAAGAAATTTTAGAAGTTGTCGTAAAAGCGGCGGATGATAAATTAGCAGAAGATATTATGGTGTTAGATGTACGCGGATTGACATCTCTTGGGGATTATTTCGTTGTAATGAATGGCCGAAACGAACGTCAAATGGGAGCAATCATCGATGGAATAGTTGAAGCTGCTCATAAAAACAAAATTGCTATTAAAAACCAAGAAGGAAAAGATTCAGGAAGTTGGACATTGTTAGATTTAACAGATGTTATTGTTCATGTATTCAGTTCCAGTGACCGTTCTTATTATAACTTGGAAAAACTTTGGAGCGATGCACCACTTGTTGATATCAGCGGTATGGTAAGTGAATAATGAGTTATCAAATTTTTTCTAATTTTTATGATAAAGTAATGGATCAATCTGTATACGATGACTGGTTGTCATTTGTTCGGCAATATCAAGCAAAATATCATGGAGAAAGACAATCCTTGGAAATTTTGGAGTTAGCTTGCGGCACTGGTATTATTGCTACAAAGTTGGCTGAAAAAGGACATACGGTAACTGGTTTTGATTTGTCTGATGATATGCTATCATTAGCTTATGACCGTATGGGACAAAAGGATGTAACCATTCAGTTGATGCAGGGAGATATGCGTGATTTACCGTTCATCCAGAACTTTGATATGGTCACTTGTTTTTCGGACTCCTTGTGCTATTTACATGAGGAAGAAGAATTGCTGCAAGTATTCCAGGGTGTGCATGCAAACCTTTGTATGGGTGGGACATTTTTATTTGATGTCCATTCGTTGTATCAAATGAATGAAATATTCCCGGGATATCAATATATCTATCAAGAAGAAGAGGAAGTTTTCTTATGGGAAAGTTTCCTTGGCGAACAAGAAAATTCTGTGGAGCATGTTTTAACGTTTTTTGTTGAAGAAGCAGACGGTCGTTATGAACGAATGCAAGAAGTCCATGAAGAACGTTCTTTCTCAATAGATGTTTACCAAAGATTGTTAAAGAAAGCTGGTTTTACTAGCGTAGAAGTAAAAGCTGACTTTGGCAAAGAGGAAGTAACTGAAACTACGACCCGCTGGTTTTTTGTGGCGAGAAAGTAAACTTGTGAGGATAGGAAGAAGGCGGTTGTATGAGAAGTTGCGGTATTATTGCGGAGTATAATCCTTTTCATAATGGTCATGCTTATCAGATACAAGAGGCACGCAAGAAAACAAGCAGCGATGTAATGATTGTGGTCATGAGTGGAAATTTCACTCAAAGAGGAGAACCTGCGATTGCAGACAAATGGTTACGAGCGGAAACAGCTTTAGAAAACGGTGCCGATTTGGTCGTTGAACAATCTGTTTTAGGAAGTGTTCAATCAACCGATCTATTCGCAAAAGCAGGCATTCGTTTATTACAGGAGCTTGATTGTGATTATTTTTCTTTTGGAGCAGAAGAAGGAACAACGGAAGAGTTTATTCGGGTAACCGACGTCTTGCTTGAAAAGGAAAAACAAATTGATAGCATCTTTCAAAATTTCCGGAATGATGGTCGCAACTATGCGTCACAGATGACGGATGCAATTGAGAGTGTTTTAGGACAACGTTTTTTGTTTCCAGCTTTTTGGGGAGCAAACAGCCAGCTTGGAATCAGCTATATGAAAGAAAACCAGCTGTATCCTCAACCCATGAAACCAATTGTTATCCAACGTAAGGGAGCGAATCATCAAGAAGCGATAAATAAAGAAGCGATAAATAAAGAAGCTTCTTTTGCAAGTGGAACAGCCATTCGGCAATTACTTACTTCAAAGGATTCTTCTGAGGATATCTCAAGATGGATTCCAGCTTCAAGCGCAGATAAACTGTTAGAATTAGAGCCGGTTGCTTGGGAAGCATATTGGCCCTTTCTGCGATATCGTTTGTTAGTGGAGAGCCTAGAGAATCTTCGTTTGATTTATCAAATGGAAGAGGGCATCGAATACCGTCTAAAGAAATTTGCTTCTATCGCTACTTCTTATCAAAATTTTATTGAACTTGTAAAAAACAAACGGTGGTCTTGGGTAAGGTTACAAAGGTTGTCTATATATGTGTTATTGAATATTCAAAGGCAAGATATATCCATTTTCTTTGACAATGAACCGGCTGTGCGGGTTCTAGGATTCACGGAAAAAGGAAGAGAATATTTACGCATGTTGAAAAAAGAAAAAGAACGGATGTTTTATACAAATATTTCCCAAAAAAATCGTAATGAATTATCAATAGAAATTCAGTCCGACCAAATTTATCAATTTGGCTTGGGGTTAAAGCAGTCTGAACAAAATTATACCCGTACACCAATTGTCAAAAGTTAGTAAATTAAAAACTTTTCTATAGCATGTAAAGGAAAATACATTGACAAACAATTTTTTCACTAGTATAATTCAATTTGTTATTTTAGGGGTGAAGGAAATGAAGTGGACCTTAAAAGAAATCCAAGAACATCGTGGTGAACCGTTACATTTTACTGAAATAGTAAACCGTGAAGAGTCACTGATGAAAAGGGATAGAGAAATCCTGGCAGTTTCAGATATTAAAGCAACTGGTTTTCTACTATATGAAAATCGATCAGTACTTGCCAATTTCCAGATCGATTATACGATCACCCTGCCTTCGTCTCGTTCATTGGAGCCGGTAGAAGTCTCAATGAGTGTGCCAATCTTTGAAACGTATGTGGAAGATGAAGAATCTTATGAAACGTCGGAAGAATTAAACGATATCGTTATTCCGATTGAAAACAATGAAGTGAATTTAATTCCTGCCATTGAAGATATGATTCTCTTAAATATTCCGGTACAAATTTTCACGGAAGAAGAGCTTAGCTCAAGTGAACTGCCTCAAGGGGCAGATTGGTCAGTCGTTTCAGAAGACGATTATCAGCAAAAAAGGGCGAAACAAAAGGAAGAACAAGTAGATCCTCGCTTAGCGGAATTGAAAGCTCTCCTGGAAGACGAAGAAAAAGAGGAATAAAGTTCGACCTGCTGTTTATGCAGCAACATTATGGGGAGGTGTAAGGAAATGGCAGTACCTAAAAGAAGAACATCTAAAGCACGTAAAGCTAGAAGACGTACTCATTTTAAACTAGAAGTACCAGGATTGAATGCTTGTCCAAATTGTGGTGAACTTAAGAAAAGCCACCACGTTTGTGCTTCATGTGGTCATTATGACGGCAAAGAAGTAGTATCAAACGAAGCGTAATTCCATAACGATTCAACCGAGAGATAACCAATCCTCGGTTTTTTTGTTTTCTTAGGAGAAAAAGCGCGCGTATTCACTTTTCTTATTTTGTCTTTTATCAGATAAAAGGACCCGATAATTTGTCCACTTTCCCTGATAAAAGCAGTTTATCAAGGAAAGACTTGATTTTTATGGCTAGCTTTCCCTGATAAGTGATGGATATCAAGGAAAGGGTGGATTTAAATACCCTGTTTTCCTTTAATAGCCATCTTTTTGAATCTAGAAGGAAGTGTGGAAACGAGGGGAGCCCAATCCAGAGGTTAATCTCCGTTTATCCTAGCGAGCTTCGCTGCAGGACAAAATGGGCTTGTCCGCTTTTCTAAAAAAATAAGACTTTGGTCGGTATTATCTATTATAATAAAAGGTAGAATAAGGATAGTTAATGGAAGGGGTGTTTTTATTGAAAAATATTGATTCATTTGAAATATTTTTATATGTTTTTCCGATTATTGAAATTATTTTATTAACGTTTTTTTTCAAGCCTTATTTACAATATAAAAAATTCAAACTTGCTGTATCAGATGCAACTTTACCCATCTTACTATTAGGAATCCATTTTCTTAGTGTCAGATTACTTACCTATAGTTTATTACCGCATTTTTTACTTGCTGCTTTTTTCGTAGGGCTTCTATTAACTTTATATTTTGATTTTTCTAAAAGAAATTTAACGACAGCTAAACTGTTTTCCATATTTCTTAAAGCTGCTTTTGTACTTGGCTTTTTAACATATTATGGAATCGTCGTTGCTCGTATTTTTCAAATTTTGCATGGCTGATAATTGAACACAGATTATTAGTGGAAGGAAGGTGGAAAGTTATGAAAGTTCTTTTATATTCAGAAGGGATGAAGTGGATTCATAAATCTGGACTAGGTAGAGCGATTGATCATCAAAAGCAAGCATTAACTTTTAGTGGAGTATCGTTTACGACAGAAAGAACTGATTCATTTGATTGCGTGCACATCAATACATACTTTTTAAAATCCTTGCTGCTGGCGAAACGTATGAGAAGAAGAGGAGTTCCGGTAATTTACCACGGACACTCTACAGAAGAAGATTTTCGTAATTCTTTTCTTTTTTCAAATTTCTTTTCGCCGCTGTTTAGAAAATGGATTGTTTATTGCTACAATCATGGAGATGTAGTGATTACTCCAACGCCATATGCAAAAAGATTATTGGAACAATCCGGTGTAACAAAACCCATTTACCCTGTCTCAAATGGGATTAATCTTTCTTACTATCAACAAAATCCCGAGATGAGATGCAATTTTCGTAAGGAATATGGATTTTCTGATTCAGATAAAGTAATTATGTCGGTTGGTCTCTATATCAAAAGAAAAGGCTTGCTTGATTTTGTCGAAATAGCTAAAAAAATGCCAGAATATCAATTCATTTGGTTTGGTTATTTGGATTTAAAACAAGTTCCAAAAGAGATTAGAAATGCTGTTCATACAGAGCTGCCTAATTTAATCTTTGCCGGTTATGTTACTCCTGAGAAATTACGAGAGGCATATGCTGGATCTGATTTGTTCTTTTTTCCAACTTACGAAGAAACGGAAGGGATTGTTCTTCTCGAAGCCATGGCAATGAGACAAACTTGTTTGATTAGAGATATCCCCATATATGAAGAGTACCTGCACATGAAGGATGTCTATAAAGGAAAGACAAACGAAGAATTTATAAAATTAATACAAGGAATTATAAAAGGTGAGTTGCCGCGTTTAACGGAACAGAGCTTAAAAAATGTTGAAGAACGCGATATTGAGAAAATAGGTTCTCAACTTGTAAATGTTTATCGAGAAGCAATTCAACTATCAGTAAAACTTTACGAAAAATAATTCAAATAGTAATTTCCTCCTTTTTTTGGTTAAGACCAGAAGAAGGTTTTTTGTACAAAATTTCTTTTATCAAAAAGAGGGGTTGATTAAATCTCACATTTATTTTTCATTTTTAGAGGAAATAAATTGAAAATTTCTTTTAAATATTTTAAAATAAACAACATGCACAATGCTGTACGAGATACAGTATTTGGCTAAAGGGTCTTTAATTTAGCACAGAGAGGCTAACAAGGCATGTGAAACGATTAATGTAGACAACCGTTGAAACACGCCCATACCAGGTGTGTTTTTTGTTTTCTGCTTTTCATTCAAGCCTGGGAGATATACCTTGACAATCAAAAATCGGGAGGAAGAACATGAAACAACGTAGATTTTTAGTATTAGAAGATGGCAGTTGTTATCCGGGGTACGCATTCGGATCAACAAAAGATGCGATTGGAGAAATCGTATTTAACACAGGGATGACAGGCTATCAAGAAACCTTATCGGATCCTTCCTACACAGGTCAAATTATTACTTTTACCTATCCGTTAATCGGAAATTATGGCATCAATGAAGATGACTATGAAGGTGTGTATCCAGGTTTGAAAGGAATGGTCGTTCATGAATTGGCGGAACATCCAAGTAATTTCCGATCTACTAAAACGTTGGATGAAGCTTTAAAGGATTTTGATGTACCCGGAATCTACGGTGTGGATACACGCAGCATCACACGAAAGATTCGCAGTAGTGGTACAATGCGCGGCACATTGGTAGATAATGCCGATAAATTGGATGAAATTGTCGAATCGTTGAAGGTCTATCAATTGCCAGTTGATGAAATTCAATTGAATTCATCAAAGGAAATCAAGCAATTTCCTGGTGATGGACCACGTGTTATATTGCTGGATTTTGGCTCCAAGGATAACATCCTTGTAGAATTATCGAAAAGAGACTGTGAAGTTATCGTGGTTCCTTGGAATACGAGTGCTGAGATAATTTTGGCCTACAAACCACAAGGTATTATGTTGAGTAACGGACCTGGAAATCCGACATCTGTTCCGGAAGCGATTGAAACAATCAAGCAACTGATTGCACAAGAAAATTTACCGATGTTTGGTGTTTGTCTTGGACACCAATTGATTTCGTTGGCTAGCGGTGCAACTACCTATAAATTAAAATTTGGACATCGGGGCGCAAACCATCCGGTCAAGGACCTTGAAAATGGAAAAATCAGCATTACGAGCCAAAATCATGGCTATGCTGTAGATGAAGATAGTTTGAAACAAACCGATTTAATTGTAAGTCATCGTGCTTTGAACGATGGAACGAATGAAGGCATTAAGCATAAAGAAAAACCGATTTTTTCGGTTCAGTATCACCCTGAAGCATCGCCCGACCCGCATGATTCGAATGATTTGTTTGATCATTTTATCAATATGATGAAAACTGCTCAAGGAGGAAAACAACATGCCTAAACGTACAGATATTCAAACGATTCTAGTAATTGGTTCAGGACCAATCATCATCGGGCAAGCAGCAGAATTTGACTACGCTGGAACACAGGCGTGCTTGGCTTTAAAAGAAGAAGGATATAAAGTTATCTTGGTCAATTCGAACCCTGCCACAATTATGACGGATGTCGAAATTGCGGATAAAGTTTATATGGAACCACTCTCTTTAGATTTCATCACCAATATCATCCGTAAAGAACGTCCGGATGCATTATTGCCAACGTTAGGCGGACAGACCGGTTTAAATATGGCAGTGGAACTGGATCGAGCAGGTGTCTTGGAAGACTTCAATGTTGAATTACTGGGTACAAAGTTGAGTTCCATCCAACAGGCTGAAGACCGTGACTTGTTCCGTCAATTAATGGCAGAACTGAACCAGCCAGTCCCAGAGAGCGATATCGTCCATACGGTAGAGGAAGCTTTGGCTTTCACAGCTAAAGTCGGTTACCCATTGATTGTTCGACCTGCTTTCACGATGGGAGGGACCGGAGGCGGTATCTGTTACAATGAAGCCGACTTGCGTGAGATTGTGGCGAACGGCTTGCGATATTCACCGGTAACCCAATGTTTATTGGAAAAGTCGATTGCTGGCTTTAAGGAAATTGAATACGAAGTGATGCGTGACAGCAATGACAATGCGATTGTTGTCTGCAATATGGAAAACGTTGATCCGGTTGGAGTTCATACGGGCGATTCGATTGTTGTCGCACCATCTCAAACTTTGACGGACAGGGAACATCAAATGCTGCGCAATGTTTCTTTGCAGATTATTCGTGCTTTAAAAATTGAAGGAGGCTGCAATGTCCAGTTGGCATTGGATCCGTATTCGTTCGACTACTACATCATTGAAGTGAACCCTCGTGTCAGCCGCTCTTCAGCATTGGCGAGCAAAGCGACTGGCTATCCGATTGCAAAGATGGCAGCAAAAATAGCTGTTGGCTTGACTTTGGATGAGATGAAGAACCCAGTGACGGGTACATCTTATGCCGCATTCGAACCGACTTTGGACTACATAGTGACCAAAATCCCGCGTTTTCCGTTTGACAAATTCGAAAAGGGTGATCGCAGTCTAGGAACACAAATGAAGGCGACTGGTGAAGTCATGGCTATGGGACGAACCTTTGAGGAATCCATGCTAAAAGCAATTCGTTCGTTGGAATACGGTGTCAACCACATATCTTTGCCTAAAGACCATGGACAGCTTGTGACGATGGAAGAGATCGAAAAAAATATTCGTTTCGCCTGCGATGAACGAATTTTCTATTTAGGCGAAGCGTTGCGTCAGGGAGTAACACCGAAAACAATCCATGAATGGAGCGAGATTGATTATTTCTTCCTGTACAAATTAAAGCACATCATTGACTTGGAAAAGGAAGTAGCGGCAGCCGAACCGAAAAATCTTGAGATTCTAAGAGAAGCCAAGAAATACGGTTTTAGTGACGAAATCATTGCGGAATTTTGGAATATGCCTTCAGAAGATGTCTATGAGTTACGCAAAGAAAATGGGATTGTCCCTGTTTTCAAAATGGTGGATACTTGCGCGGGTGAGTTTGAATCCTTCACGCCGTATTTCTATAGCAGCTATGAAATGGAGCAGGAATCTTTTCCAAGTGAACGCAAAAAGGTCATTGTATTGGGTTCAGGTCCGATACGTATTGGACAAGGAGTCGAATTTGATTACGCAACGGTGCATGCAGTCTGGGCGATTCAGGAAGCCGGTTACGAGACAATCGTGATTAATAATAACCCAGAGACTGTTTCGACAGACTTCTCGGTCTCAGATAAATTGTATTTTGAGCCGCTGACCGAAGAAGATGTGATGGCTATTATTGATTTGGAACAACCCTTAGGAGTTGTTGTGCAGTTCGGAGGTCAAACAGCCATTAATTTAGCTGAAAAATTAGTAAAACATGGTGTGAAAATCCTCGGCACGAGCTTGGAAGACTTGGACCGGGCTGAAGATCGTAAGTTGTTCGAGCAGTTGTTGCGTGACTTGGATATTCCACAGGCGCCCGGCAAAACAGCTGTGACTGTTGAAGAAGCGGTGGCTGTAGCAAATGAAATCGGTTATCCCGTATTAGTGCGTCCATCCTATGTATTGGGAGGACGGGCAATGCAAATCGTATACAATCAAATCGATCTTGAGAAGTATATGGGAGAAGCAGTCATAGCTAGCCCAGAACGTCCAATATTGGTCGATCATTATCTGATTGGACAAGAATTGGAAGTTGATGCAATCTGTGATGGTGAAACGGTTTTAATTCCGGGGATCATGGAACACATCGAGCGGGCTGGCGTCCATTCTGGGGATTCGATTGCTGTATATCCACCACAAAATCTGTCGGTTGAATTGATTCAAACGATTGAAGACTACACCATTCGCGTAGCCAAGGGACTGAAAACGGTCGGACTAGTGAACATCCAGTTTGTCATCAGTGACGGCCAAGTCTATATTATCGAAGTAAATCCCCGCGCAAGCAGGACAATCCCTTTCTTGAGCAAGGTAACGGGGATTCCGATGGCGAAGTTGGCTGCAAAAGGAATTCTAGGGTTGAAATTAAAGGACATGGGGTACACAACAGGGCTGGCTCCACTAAAGCCTAACGTATATGTGAAGATGCCTGTCTTCAGTTTCAACAAACTTAAGAAGGTCGATACAGTGTTAGGACCAGAAATGAAGTCTACGGGGGAAATCATTGGGAAAGACATCGATCTGCCGAAATCATTATACAAAGGGTTTATTGCATCTGGTATCCATGTGCCTGAATATGGCACGGCATTAATGACAGTGTCTGACAAGGATAAAGGAGAACTTATTTCGTTAGTAAAACGATTGATCATGTTAGGGTATCATATTGTTGCGACGACCGGGACGGGTAAAGCTTTGGAAGCCGAAAATATTAAAGTCGATGTCATTGAAAAAATCAATGAAAACAGCAATAATATTCTAGATGCTATCCGCGATGGCCGTATCAACTTGGTCATCAATACGATGACAGCTGGAAAGTCGAGTGAGACTGATGGATTTTTGATTCGTCGTGAGGCAGTAGAAAACAATATTCCGTGTTTGACTTCCTTGGATACAGCAGAAGCGTTGTTGCAAGCAATGGAAACAATCCATTTTCAATTGGAAGAAATGAGTAAGTAAAGACAAAAATAATGACCTTATCATTTCTGGCATTGATGCATATCTAACAATACTAAAAAATAAGAAAAGCGGACAAGTCCGCCTTGGCCTATGAAAAAATAGGAAATTTGACCCTGAATTGTCAGGAGACTTCACGCTTCAGCGGGTTAGTCGAATGATATGCGTTAGCGAGCAGCGAAGCGCGCAATGGGGCAAATTTATCTTTTTTTCATTAGGTCAGGACTTGGGAGCTAGACATTGATGGCTGAACTTATAATCCCCTAGTCTATAAAAAAGCCCCGCAATTGGAGTGAAATGGACCCTGTGTCAAGGACATTAAAAAAAAGACCTTATGCAACACCCGATAAAAATTGCTCCCTGTAATGAACAGGAGGCAATTTTTTTAGGTTCCATTGTCCGCGTTCATTATTATAGTAGTCTATGTAATCATCTACTATTGCTCGTAACTCTTCTAAATGGACACAACTTTTATACTCCATTTCATCTTTCAAATGACCAAAGAACGACTCTTGAGGAGCGTTGTCCCAACAATTACCTCTTCTAGACATGGACTGTCCTAAGTCATTATCCGCCAACTTCTTATGGAATTTAGGACTCGTATAGTGCACGCCCTGATCTGAATGGATAAAGGCATCTTTGTGTAACGTTGCGCCGTGGGCGCTCATTAATACATCAATGGTAGTTAATGAGATAGCTAGTTTTAGGTTATCAGATACATAGTGAGCGAGTATCTCTTTCGTCGTGCCGTCTTTAATGGTCGACAAATAACCCATAAATCCATTGGCTCCAGGTAAATAAGTGATATCAGTTAAGAGAACTTTATGAGCTATTCCTTGGACAAATTGACGCTCCAATTTATTCTCAACAGTGTGGTGTTCTTTGGTAGCTTTCGCCATTCTCTTATAGGGGTTCGCTTTACGAATGGGGCAGAAAATATGAAATTTCCTCATCAAGCGCTGGACCTTTTTACGATTGACTGTCATTCCTAGAATATTCTTGAAATACATGACAATACTACGAGAGCCTTTCTTGTAACCACGGTAGCTATAGGCGTTTTCAATTTGGATTCTCCAAGCTTGATCTTCCTCTTCTCGTACGTTTCTCTGGGCTAAGCCCTTTAAATAATTGTAATAACCTGAGCGAGAAACCTCCAGCGTTTCACATGCATCTATAATCGTTCCTGTGTATGAACCATCTGTTTTCATTTTATGGATTCTTGCGAAGGTTTCACTAGTCTTTTCGCTGTTTTCTAGCCTCCTTTCGCTCCATTCTGATTTTTTTAACAATTCATTTTCCTGCTCTAATAATGAAATTTTAGCTTGTAACTTTTCAATTTGTTGTTCAGGTGTTCGTTCAGTCTTTCGCGGTCTGCCTGAACGGTTTTGTCGAGTGTCTTTCAATGCCAAAACACCATTATCACGATATCTTTTTCGCCATTTCTTAGCGAATGCTTTTATCCGGCTTTCACCAAGCATTTCCGGATCAAATCCTGCTTCAATAAATATTTGTTTAGCCGTTTTTGAATCCAATGATTCTGAAACAAAATGGCGTTTGAATTCATCGGAATAAGTAATGCTTTTCTCTGATACATTTTTAACGTACGGATTTCTTCTCAAAACTCGAATTTGTTCCGATGTAAAAATTAACTTTGACATTTAGCGGCTCCTTTCTGCACGTAGTGCAGTTAATATGAATTGTGGTTTAATGAATGGAGCAATACTACTTCAATTCAAACGTTAACGTATTTTCCTCTATTCATAAGTATACAAAAACAAACCCTATAGAAGGGCACTTTTTTTAGTGTCCATTCTATAGGGTCCATTTTAGAGTAAGATACTCCAATTGCGGGGCTTTTTTTTGTGGAGCAGGCCAGTCTTAAACACTGTATCGTGCATTCCAAAAAAGAGGATTATTGATCAAAAAATCGGGAAATACCATCAAAAGATTTTTTTTTACCATTTTTTGGATAAAAGGTGGTGGGAAGTGGGGGATTGTGGTAGACTAAATTCATATTGTAAAGTGGGGTGATTTCTCATGCTGATTGGCGAATATAAACATAATATGGACGCAAAAGGGCGGATTATTATGCCTGCTAAGTTTCGTGAGGAGCTTGGTCAGTCTTTCATCCTCACAAGAGGGTTAGATGGATGTTTATTCGGCTATCCAATGGAGCAATGGGAAATACTTCAAGAAAAACTAAAACAATTACCACTTTCGAAAAAAGATGCGCGTTCATTCGTTCGTTTCTTCTATTCTGCAGCAGTAGAAGCAGAAATAGATAAACAAGGAAGAATTAATATCCCAAGTACATTAGTTGATTATGCAAAAATTGAAAAAGAATGTCGTATCGTAGGTGTATCTGATCGTGTTGAGATTTGGAGTAATGCGAAATGGGAAGAATTTGCGGATATGGCAGAGGATTCATTTGAAGATATCGCTGAAAATATGATTGATTTTGGATTGTAGGTGAAAACATGACTGAATTTGAACATTATAGTGTCCTTTTAGAAGAGTCAATCGAAGGACTGGCTATTAAACCAGATGGTGTATACGTTGATTGCACGCTAGGTGGAGCTGGCCACAGTCGTAAAATATTAGAGCAATTAACTGAAGGCGGTCATCTTTATGCCTTTGATCAGGATCGAATTGCGATTGAAAATGCAAAAAAAGAGTTAGCCCCTTATATTGAAAAAGGACAGGTTACGTTAATTAAAGAGAATTTTCGTTATTTAAAAGAAGAATTAGAAAATCGAAATGTTCAATCTGTCGATGGTATTTTATATGATTTAGGTGTTTCTTCTCCCCAGCTTGATGAAGCTGAAAGAGGATTCAGTTATCGTTTTGATGCCCCTTTAGATATGAGAATGAATCAAGAACAAGAATTAACTGCAAAAACCATTGTGAACGAATGGTCCTACGAAGAATTAATAAAAATTTTTTTCCGGTACGGAGAAGAAAAATTTTCCAAACAGATTGCTAGAAGAATCGAAAGAGAGAGAGAGAAACAGCCGATTGTAACAACGGGAGAGCTGGTCGATATTATCCGGGAAAGCATTCCGGCACCGGCTCGAAGAAAAGGTGGACATCCTGGGAAAAGAATTTTCCAAGCACTAAGGATTGCTGTTAATGATGAACTTTCTGCAATTTCCGATTCACTGGAAGATGCCTTGGAAATAATAGCGGTGGGCGGACGAATCAGTGTGATTACGTTCCAATCATTGGAAGATCGAATCGTAAAAGTTATGTTTAAGGAAGCCTCTTCTGTTTTAGATGTACCACCGAATTTACCGGTACTTCCACAAGAAATTGAAGCAGATTTCCGCTTAATCAACCGCAAACCAATTTTGCCATCGGAAAATGAATTAAATGAAAATAGGCGTTCTCAAAGCTCAAAGTTACGAGTTATCGAGCGTGTTAAATGAATAAGAAGGCTAGTTTTATTTAGCAGTTAAAGAAGGAGTGGGATATTTGGCAACACCAGAATATGCAGAGTCTACCTATAACCAAATACAACCGAATCATAACCCGCAGCCGTTACAAGAGCCAAAGTCTCCCGAGATAGTCAGGCCAAAACAAAAAACAAGAGTAGTAACAAAAAAAGAAATGATTACGATGACGTTGATGGGGATTTCTGCAATTATATTAGTATTTTCTAGTTTAATCACTCAAGTAATGATTTCCAATCAAAATAGAAGTTTTCAAGACTTGCAAAATACAAATGTCGCTGTATCAACAGAAAATAATAATTTGAGCCAAGAAGTTCAAGAACTTTCACGCTATAACCGGATTATGGAAATAGCGCAAGAATTAGGTTTGGAAATGAACGAAACCAACATAAGGAATGTAATCGAATGAAAGATAAGAACAACCCGCAAAAGAACCGTCGTATAATGACTAAAATCATGATGCTGCTAACGGGATTAACGTTTCTTGTGTTTGTTTATCGCTTTTCAACAATTATGTTAACGAAAAAGGTAGATGGCGTAAATTTAAGCGAACAGATTGATAACTTGTATTCCAGAAGTAGCATCCTACCCGCAAAAAGAGGGACCATCTATGATATCGGTGGTAATCCTATTGCCATGGATGCTACTTCTTATTCGTTAGTGGCTGTTTTAACTGATAAATGGAGTCAGGACAAGGAAAATCCACAGCATATTATTGAAAAAGAAGAAACAGCTGAAGCACTCTCTAAACATATTAGTATGTCAAAAAGCGAAATTCTATCGCTCTTGAATCAAGAAGGAGTGGATCAAGTTGAATTTGGCTTAGCAGGTACCAATTTAACCTATGGAACAAAGGCAGATATTGAAGCAGAAAAACTGCCGGGAATCTTTTTCGAAGAAACACCTTCCCGTCTATACCCAAACGGAATCTTCGCTTCTCATTTAGTAGGCTACGCAGCGGTTGACACTGAAACGGAAGATGCAGAAAAAAATCGTTTAGTCGGAATGATGGGTATTGAGGAAGCATACGATGATATTTTAAATGGTCAAGATGGAAAAGTGAGTGATCAAAAAGATTCAGAAGGTTACGGCATTCCAGGAACAGAAGTTGTTTTGGAAGAACCAATAGACGGGAAAGAAATTTATTTGACGCTTGATATGCGTTTGCAAACATATTTGGAAACACTTATGACAAAAGTATACGAAGAAGCAGAACCGGAAGAAATGGTCGCGATGTTAGTAAATCCAAAAACGGGGGCTGTTATGGCAGCCACTCAGCGTCCGACTTTTAATGCCACAACAATGGAAGGAATTGATTCCAAATGGCAGAATTTGCTGATAGAAGAACCATTTGAACCTGGCTCTACTTTCAAAATTCTGACAATTGCTGCAGCAATTAATGAAGGTATTTTTCGTCCATATGATACCTATTCATCTGGTGAGATTGAAGTGGAGGGTGGAACCATCCATGATTACAATCTGACTGGTTGGGGACAGATTTCATATTTAGAAGGTTTCGGTCGTTCAAGTAACGTAATGGTAGTGAAACTCGTCCAAGAAATGGGATATGATGTCTGGGAAGAATACATGCATGCTTTTGGAGTTAGTACTTCCACTGAATCTGGATTAGCGAATGAAGCGACAGGGGCTTATAATTACAGTTACCCGTTGGAGAAAGCTAATACAACATTTGGACAAGGGGTAACCATCACCCCCTTTCAATTGGTTCAAGCTTTTACATCGATTGCAAATGATGGAAAAACGATGAAGCTCAATTATATTCACAAAATTGTTGATCCAGTTACTAATGAAGAAGAAGTAATTCAACCACAAGAAACTTCTTCGCCTATTACAAAGGAAACTGCTCAAACTGTTCTAGAATATTTAACAACCGTTGTCTACGAAGATTATGGAACAGCGACTGCTTATTCCATTGATAATGCCAAAGTTGGTGTCAAAACAGGAACAGCAGAATTAGTAGATCCAGAATCCGGGAAATATTATACAGGAACTAATGAGTATCTATATTCTGCAGTTGGCTTCGCTCCTATTGAAGATCCAAGTTATATTTTATACGTTACCTTAAAAATGCCGAAGAATAATGAACAGAAGAATTTTGTTGATTATTTGACGGATGTGTTTAATCCAATGATGACTCGTGCGGTTGCTTATGATGAGCTTGGAACAGAATCGGAAGGAACAAAGAAACAAGCCGCAATTCCCAAAGTAACCAACCTATCAAAAGAGGAAGCAGTAGCAAATTTAGAAGAAATTGGTTTTTCATCTGTTAGCGTAATCGGCAGTGGCAGTAGAATTGTCCAGCAATTCCCATACAATGAAACGCAAGCATTGTTTAATCAAAAGGTGATTTTGATGACGGAAGGCGCGATGACCATGCCAGATGTTCGTGGTTGGTCAAAAGATGATGTTCTGAAAATATCTGAATTAACAGGAGTTTCTTTCGAATTTGAAGGAGATGGCTACGTAGTCTATCAAGAAAAATCAGAAGGCTCATTATTAAATGTTGAAGAATCTATTAAAATTAATTTAGAATAGGAAATGTTGCGATATAATGGCTAACGGATTAGGAGATGAGACCTTTATTCATCTCCTGACCAAAACCTGTCAACATTCAAGGAGGAATAACATGCACTGGACAGAAATGCTGATCCCCTCTGCTTTTAGCTTTGCTCTGACAATCAGCATCTTGCCAATTTTCATTGGTTATCTTCGGTTACGCCAATTTGGCCAGACGACAAGAGAAGAAGGACCTTTATGGCATGAAGCAAAAAGTGGAACTCCCACTATGGGAGGAGCTGTATTTATTATTGCAGCTATCTTGATTACCATTGTTACCGCTGTGTGGCAAAAGGTATTTAACTATACAACGATTATGTTACTGGTTGCCTTACTATTTTTTGCTGCAATTGGTTTTTGGGATGATTTTATAAAAATCTTCAAAAAGCAAAACGAAGGACTAACCTCTAAACAAAAATTTATCGCTCAACTAGTAGGTTCAGGAATCTTTGTCATCCTGTTTTACTTAAGTGGCAAAGCACCACTGATTACCGTTCCATTTATTGGACAAGTTGAAAATTGGCTGTTTTTTGCTGCTTTTACAATCATATGGATTACAGGGTTTTCTAACGCTGTCAATTTAACAGATGGATTAGATGGCTTAGTTGCAGGAACAGCAAGTATCGCTTATGCAGCCTATGCCTATATCGCTCATGTCCAAGGTCAAACAGAAATCTTATTGTTTTGTTTAACGATTATTGGCGGTTTAGTTGGATTCTTTATTTTTAATAAAAAGCCGGCAAAAATCTTTATGGGAGATGTGGGTTCACTAGCGTTAGGTGCAGGACTTGCTGTTGTATCTTTGTCTCTTCACCAAGAATGGAGTTTATTAATTATTGGGCTTATTTTTGTTATTGAAACAGCAAGCGTGATTCTCCAAGTAAGTTCTTTCAAGTTACGTGGAAAAAGAATTTTTAAAATGAGTCCCATTCATCATCACTTTGAAATGAGTGGTTGGAGTGAGTGGCGAGTAGTAATCACATTCTGGCTGGTAGGACTAATTGCAGCAATTATTGGTCTTTTACTAGTTTTGTGATGGAGGTAAAAAAATGATCAGACAAACACGTTATGAAAATAAAAAAGTATTGGTTCTCGGTTTGGCACTAAGCGGGTTTCACGCAGCAAAATTGTTGCTGAAACTCGGTGCTTTTGTAACGGTGAACGATGCAAAAGAGTTAGAAAATAATCCGGATGCACAAGAACTTGTTGCATCCGGTATTCGTGTAATTGCAGGATATCATCCGGTCGAGTTGTTAGATGAAAGTTTTGCTTACATCATTAAAAATCCTGGTATTCCATATTCCAATCCAATGCTGGAGCGAGCAACGGAGCTGGCAATTCCTATTTTAACGGAAGTTGAGTTGGCTGCTGAAGTAATGGAAGCTGATCTGATAGGTGTCACAGGAACAAACGGGAAAACAACAACGACTACAATGATTCATGAATTACTGGATTATAAACGTCCGGCAGGCAAAGCGTATAAAGCAGGAAACATCGGTATTCCTGCCGCAGCTATTGCACAAGAAGCAACGAAGGATGACGACATTGTGATGGAGTTATCCAGTTTCCAATTAATGGGAATTGATGAAATGCATCCAAGTATTGCAGTTATCACAAACATTACCGAAGCCCATATCGACTATCATGGAACAAGAGATGCATACGTGGAAGCCAAATGGCGGATAACGGAAAATCAAACGGAAAATGATTATTTAATTTTGAACTGGGACCAAGAAGAATTAAGAGAACTTTCTAAAAACACGAAAGCAAAAATAGTTCCGTTTTCTCGTAAGGAAGAAATAAAAAACGGTGCTTATCTGAAAGATGACATGATTTACTTCAACGAGGCGTCTGTCATGCCTATCTCAGATATCCATGTTCCGGGTCTTCATAATATTGAAAATGCCCTCGCAGCTATAGCTGTGGCTAAATTAAAAGGGATTGAAAATGATATCATTCATGAAGCGTTATCCCAATTTGGCGGAGTGAAGCACCGCATTCAATTCGTGAAAGAAATAAATGGTAGAAGTTTCTATAACGATTCTAAATCAACAAATATAGTTGCTACAAAAACAGCCTTAGAAAGCTTTCCAAACAACGAAATTATCTTGCTTGCTGGTGGATTAGACCGTGGTAATTCTTTTGACGAATTAATCCCTTATTTAGATAAGGTAAAAGCCATGATTCTTTTCGGTGAAACAAAAGAAAAGTTGCAAGAGACAGCTGAAAAAGCAGCTATTAAGATTATCAAACTGACTGAAAACGTAGAAACAGCTGTTGCCGAAAGTTATCGAATCAGTGAAAAAGAGGATGTTATTTTATTATCTCCGGCATGTGCCAGTTGGGATCAATATAAAAACTTCGAAGTTCGTGGTGATTTATACATTCACGCCGTCCAAGAATTGAAAGCAGATTAAAAATGGAAAGAGGTGGAGAGCTGAAATAGCTCTTAAATTTATGAAGATATTATTATCAGGCGGTGGAACAGGAGGACATATTTACCCTGCGCTAGCATTAGTTAGACGAATAAAGGAACAATATCCCCATGCAGAATTTTTATACATAGGCACTGATCGCGGGCTTGAAAGTAAGATTGTTCCCAAAGCAGGGGTTCCGTTTCAATCAGTCGAAATACAAGGATTGCGACGCTCTCTTTCACTAGACAATCTTAAAACACTTTTCTTAATGGCTACGAGCATTTCAAAATCAAAGAAAATCATTAAAGAGTTTCAACCCGATGTTGTGGTCGGAACCGGTGGATATGTTTGTGCTCCCGTTTTATATGCTGCTTCTCGTCTAGGTATTCCGTCTATTATTCATGAACAAAATTCAGTTGCAGGTGTTACAAATAAATTTTTAGCACGATACGTGGATAAAATTTGTCTTTGTTTTGAAGATGCACGTAATGATTTTCAAAAGTATGCTGATAAAGTGATCTATACAGGGAATCCACGTGCTCAAGAAGTAGTTAGTATTACTGAAAAAACTTCTTTATCGAACTATCAATTAAAAGAAGACCTTCCGACTGTATTAATATTCGGCGGCAGTCGAGGGGCTGAAAAAATCAACCAGTCATTAGTTGATGCTGCTTCATCTTTTGCAGGAAAACCTTATCAAGCCTTATTAATAACGGGTGATATTCATTATGAAAAGATAAAAAAACAAATTGAAGCCTTAGTCCCTGCCGTGACCAATGTGAAAGTTGTGCCTTACGTAGAACAGATGCCGGCATTATTCAATAGTATTGACTTAGTAGCTTGTCGCAGTGGTGCAACAACGTTAACCGAATTAACAGCTCTTGGCATTCCAAGTATCTTGATACCAAGTCCATATGTGACAAACAATCATCAATTGAAGAATGCACAAAGTCTGTCCAAAAATTCAGCTGCAGAAATTATTGAAGAGGTCGATTTAAATGAGAAAAGCTTGTTTTCATTGATTGACTCTTTACTTACGAACCCAGAAAAAAGAAATGATATGGCAGAAAAAGCGAAAGAATTGGGTGTTCCTGATGCGGCAGATCGTTTAATGGATGTAGTCCGTTCGATAATGAAATGATAATGTAAAAGGAACGAAACAATACTAACAACAAAAAGTGTCTATCTTACGATAGAATAAGGAATGATTAGAAAGATGGACACTATTTTGAGGAGGTGTGGATCGGTGTTTCAAGGTTTTAACAAAGCCAAGCAGAAAAAAAGGGAACTGACAGAGCTGGAAAAAGCGCAAGCTGAATATGCAGCTTCTCAAGATGGAAACAAAACAGTAAAAAAGAATACAAGTTCAGAGAATAAAAAACAACATACAAAAAAGAATCATTATTTGTTACTTTATACTTTTTTTGTGCTTGGCTTAATGGGCACAGGTTATTTACTTTCTCCATATGGAAAGGTAAATGAAGTATATATCGAAGGAAATACAATTGTTCCTGAACAATTAATTCTTGAAGCGAGTCAAATTACAAAGAAACAAACCGTAATTGGCACGCTTACAAATCAACAGACAATTGAAGCACAAATTCAAGGAGCGCTTCCTCAAATAAAGAAGGCTGAAGTTCACTTGCAAGGAGTGCATGACATTTTAGTAAATGTGGAAGATTTTACGACCATTGCGTACATTGATAACGGCAATCGGTATCAGAGTGTGTTAGAAAATGGGACGATTTTACTTGATGAATATACTGTTCCTTTAGGAAATAAACCATTATTGACCCGTTTTGAACTAGGGCCTGTCTTGAATCAATTTATTTCTGAGTTTAGGAAAACAAATGAAGAAATTCAAAACAGCATTTCGGAAATTGGTTTTGCTGGAACAGAAGAAAACCCGTATGCCATTACTTTACATATGAATGATGGAAATCGAGTAAAAGCAAATTTGAATGATTTTGCTGATAAAATTATTTATTATCCTGAAATATTGGAAGAGCTTGAAGATAAAAAAGGGATTATTGATATGGAAGTAGGCGTTTATTTTACACCATTCCCAAATAATCAGGATGTAGAAAACACCGGCAACAACCAAGCTGAAGAAAATTCCAGCGAAGAATAAATCGGGAAGTTGAGTGTTTAATGAATCTTAAAAAAAGAAATATGGGATTAATCCTGAAAAACCTTAAAAAGAGAAGACTGTTATGATAAAATGTATAAGGTATAAGTAATTTTAAAAAAATAAAAAAATGACGAACAGAAATAGCACTGAGCCGTCAAAAATTTCAAATGTAGTTCCTTCAAAATGTGAATGCAATAGGAAATCGGAGGTTTCAATAAGTTATGAAAAATCAAGGTTTGTTTGTCAGCCTAGATATTGGAACCACTTCAATAAAAGTAGTTGTGGCGGAATATGTAAATAATCAGTTGAACATTATTGGAGTAGGTAATGAAATGTCTAAAGGTCTCAGCCGTGGAGTCATAGTTGATATCGATGAGACTGTTGACTCGATTAAACGAGCGGTTGAACAAGCTGAAAGAAAAGCAAATATCCCAATACGCGATGTGATCGTCGGGATTCCAGGAAATCAGATAAGTATCGAGCCTTGTCATGGAATGTATGGGGTAGCTAGTGAAAACAAAGAAATTACGGATAAAGATGTACAAAATGTATTTAATGCAGCTCGAGTGAGATCTTTACCTCCAGAAAGAGAAATCATTTCAGTAATTCCAGAAGAATTCATTGTAGATGGATTTGATGGAATAAGAGATCCAAGAGGTATGATTGGTGTTCGCTTAGAATTATATGCAAGCATGATTACAGGACCAAAAACAATCGTACATAACATTAAACGATGTGTTGAACGTGCAGGGCTTGCTATTCAAGATATGGTTGTTCAGCCATTGGGAATTTCAAGTATTGCAATGAATAAAGGTGAACGGGATTTTGGTACTATTTTAATCGACATGGGCGGTGGTCAAACAACTGCTTCAGTCATGCATGATGATCAACTAAAATTTGTCTATGTAGATCAAGAAGGCGGAAGCCTGATTACAAAAGATATTTCTATTATCTTAAATACGACCATTGAAAATGCTGAAAAAATCAAACGTGAATATGGCTATGCAATACCAAGCGATACGTCTGATCAAGAATACTTCCCAGTCGAAGTAATCGGAAAAGATGAGCCAGTACGGGTAGACGAAAAATACCTTTCAGAAATAATTGAGGCGCGTGTCTTACAAATTCTGGAAAATGTCAAGCGTGCGTTAGATCAAGTAGAGGCATTTGAACTTCCAGGCGGCATTATACTAACAGGCGGAGGAGCAGCTCTTCCGGGTGTGTTAGAACTTGCTGAAGAAGTGTTCGAAAGTAATGTGAAGATGTATATTCCAGAACAAATGGGAATGCGTAATCCTATTTTTTCAACAAGTCTCGGTTTGATAAAGTTTGTAGGAGAACAAGATGATATTTATCAAGTTGCCAAAAACAAAGCAAAAAAATCATCTCCTATTCAAACTCAGACACAGAAACAAAATGTGGTTCCATTGCAACAAAAACAAGAGAAACAAGAATATTCTGAGCCTGTTACGGAAGAATATACAGATACAGAACCAACGAAAAAAGATTCAGTTGTTAATCAAATAAAACAATTTATTCAATCGATTTTTGAATAAGTGGAAGATAGATAAGTAGGAGGAAAAATAATGGAACTGGAATTCGATTCAATTATGAGCGGTGGAGCAAAAGTAAAAGTTATTGGTGTAGGGGGAGCAGGCGGTAACGCGGTTAACCGTATGATTGCAGATGATGTAAAAGGTGTAGAATTCATCGTTGCAAATACAGATACTCAAGCTTTAAACGCTTCAAAAGCAGAAGTGAAAATTCAATTAGGACCTAAATTGACAAAAGGATTGGGAGCAGGCTCTATTCCTGACGTTGGACGAAAAGCTGCTGAAGAAAGCGAACCTCAATTAGCGGAAGCTTTAGCAGGCGCGGATATGATTTTCGTTACATGTGGAATGGGGGGCGGTACTGGTACAGGTGCAGCTCCAATCGTTGCAAAAATTGCAAAAGATCAAGGCGCGCTAACAGTTGGCGTGGTTACACGTCCATTTAGTTTTGAAGGTCCAAAAAGAGGACGCTACGCAGCGGAAGGTATTGCTGAATTAAAACAAAACGTTGATACATTAGTTATTATTTCTAATAATCGACTATTAGAAATTGTTGATAAAAAGACTCCTATGTTAGAAGCTTTTAACGAAGCAGACAACGTACTGCGTCAAGGGGTACAAGGTATTTCAGACTTGATTACATCACCTGGATACGTAAACTTAGACTTTGCTGACGTAAATACAGTAATGAAAGACCAAGGTTCTGCTTTAATGGGAATTGGTGTTGCATCAGGTGAAAATCGTACTGCAGAAGCAACGAAAAAAGCTATTTCTTCTCCATTGCTGGAAGTTTCCATCGATGGCGCAGAACAAATTCTATTAAATATCACTGGTGGATCAGACTTGACCTTGTTTGAAGCACAAGATGCAAGTGACATTGTTGCACAAGCATCAACTTCTGAAGTGAACATTATCTTCGGTACTTCTATTAACGAAAGCTTAGGAGATGAAGTAGTCGTAACTGTTATCGCTACAGGGATCGATTCAGAAAAACGTAAAGAAGAAAAAAAGTCTAATGCGCGTGGAGGGAGCCCTTTTAAAGGTCGTAAAGAAGTAACTTCAAACCCGACACCCAGCTATCAAGAGCCAGCAGTAAATGAAAAAGAAGCACAACCCGAAAAAGATTTGTTCGGAGACTGGGACATTCGCAGAGATTCTACTGCAAGAGAGAACACACCGGAATCTCAAAAAGAAAACTATCCTCGTTTCCAACAAAACGAAGATGCTTCTGACGATGATGACCAATTAGAAACACCGCCATTTTTCCGTAAGAGACGTAGATAAAAATGACAATTATTTCAAACTGTCAGAAAATTGAATCTCAGATTAAGGATAATTTAACTGCTGCTAATCGTAATTCCGAGGAACTAAACTGTGTTGCTGTAACGAAACAAAGAACGATAGAGGAAATGGACGCATTGTATAGATACGGCCATCGTCACTTCGGTGAAAACCGACCAGAAGGCCTGTTAGAAAAACAAGCGGTCTTTTCTCAATCGGATATAAAATGGCACTACATTGGTTCTCTACAGACTAGAAAAGTTAAACAAATAATTAATAAAATTGATTATCTTCATTCGTTGGATCGAGAATCTTTGGCAAAAGAAATAGACAAAAGAGCTGAAAAACCAGTTGCTTGTTTTGTACAGGTAAATGTATCAGGAGAGACTTCGAAGCATGGAGTTTCTCCTTCCGATTTGGAAAAATTTATTGAACAGCTCTCCGTATATCCTAATGTATTGATTATTGGTTTGATGACAATGGCGCCAATTGAAGCAACTGAGGGAGAATTGCATGGTTATTTCAAAAAGCTCAAAGATTTGCAAGAGAAGATTGCTGAGAAGCGATGGGCATATGCTCCTTGCACTGAAACAAGTATGGGAATGAGTGGCGATTATCCGTATGCGATTCAGGAAGGTGCTACTTTTATTCGGATTGGGTCAGCCTTTTTTAGCGAATAATGGTTATCAATAAAGAAGTGAGGGAATAACTTGAGTCTAAAAGATATGATTAGAAATTTTTTTGGATTGGATGATGAATCTCAAGACTGGGACGAACAGAGTCAGCTTGAGGAGAATGAGCATATTCCTAGTGAGTATGTTTCGCGTAGCTCTGTTCCAACACAAAATTTAAAATCGAAGGTTATCCCCATGAATCAGCGTAATCCGATGCAAAAAGCGAGCATCCATGTAATTGAGCCGAGAGTCTTTACAGAATCTGAACGAATTGCCGATTATCTCATGGGAAAAGGCTCTGTTCTTTTAAACTTTAAGAGGATGGAAAAAGATCAAGCAACAAAAGTAATTGATTTTATTGCGGGCACTGTATATGCCATTAATGGGGACATTCAGCAAGTTGGTGAAGGCATTTTCCTGTGCACACCTGCAAACTTTGAGATTGCTAGTAGAGAATCCGAAAATGAAAGTTCTGAATACTACTTTTAACGCGAACAGACACTTGTGCTTTGCTTTGAAGGGAAAGGAGAATTGAATGGCAAGAATCATTATCTGGCTCATATACGCTGTGCCAAAGATTATTAATGCTTATACAGCTATTCTGGCCATCTACGCACTAATGACTTGGCTGCCAAATGCTTTGTCATCAAAATTTGGACAGCTTATCAGGAAGCTAGTAGAACCTTATTTAAGTATTTTTTACCGTCTGATACCATCAGTCGGTATGGTAAGTTTTAGTGTCCTTTTTGCAATTCTATTCTTACGCTTAGTAGAATATGGGGCACATGTTGTTTTAGTATTCCTTCTTCGATTAGTTACACAATTCTAAAAGGGAGGATTTACAAATGGAACAGGTATATCAACATTTTCGAAAAGAAGAACAAGTTTTTATTGATATGGTTGAATCTTGGATAATACAAGTACAAGGACAATATTCTCCTTATTTGACAGAATTTTTAGATCCGAGACAACAATATATCGTTGAAATGTTAGTTGGTAAAAAAGGAGAAGTTCGTGTTTCTTTTTTTGGCGGCTATGAAGCTGCCGAGCGAAAACGTGCGTTGCTGTATCCAGAGTATTTTGAGCCTCAACAGGAAGATTATGAATTACAATTATTTGAAATTCAATACCCAGTTAAATTTACTCAACTCTCTCATGGGAAAATACTAGGTACATTGATTGGTTCAGGAATAAAAAGAGAGATGTTCGGCGATATTATGTCAGATGGGCAGAGATGGCAATTCTTTACAGCAGAAAATGTTAGCAATTTTGTGAAATTGCAGTTGAGCCGAATTGGTAATGTTTCTGTTCGTTTAGAAGAACGAGATTATCTTGATTTAATCCAGCCAATTGATGACTGGACGATCGAACAGGATACGGTAACTTCTTTACGGATTGATACAATTATATCTTCCGTCTATAATGTTTCACGCCAGCGAGCAAAAGAGCTCATCATAGCTGGCAAAGTTAAATTAAATTGGGCGCTGTATGACCGTCCTGATTTTGAGTTAGGAATTTTTGATATTATTTCTATTCGAGGATATGGAAGAATTCAGATTCGAGAAATACAAGGGAAGTCAAAAAAAGACAAGTGGCGAATAGAAATAGGCGTTCTTCGTAAGTAATTTGAGTTGAAAGGGATGATGATAAATGGCGTTAACACCATTGGATATTCAGCATAAAGAGTTCACACCAAAATTTAAAGGCTATGATAAAGATGAAGTAGATGATTTTCTTGATCTTTTAAAGAAAGATTACGAGCAAATTATTAAAGAGCATAAAGATTCAGAAAAACAATTGAGATTTGCGGAAGAGAAAATTGAACATTTCCAAAATCTACAAGATGCTCTTAATAAATCGATCGTCGTAGCACAAGATGCGGCTGATCGTCTGAAAGAGAATGCTCGTAAAGAAGCAGAAATTATCCTCTTTGAAGCAGAAAAAAGTGCGGACCGTTTATTAAAAGAAGCAGCCGATAAAGCGACTCAAATTAATCAAGAAACAGATAGTGTTCGCAGAGAAAGTCGCAATTTTAGACAAAAACTACAGTTACTTGTAGAATCACAATTAAATCTTATTCAAAATGAAGAATGGGATGTATTGTTGAACACAGCACCTGAAAAAGAAATTAAGACTCCTACGCTTGATGAAGTGTTGATGAATCGTTCTCGTAAAGTAGATGATTTGATTGAAGGGACTGGATTTAACGATACAGTTCATATAGTTACTGAGAATGAAGAGCTAGAGGAAGAAACTGAAGGCGGCCAAGTGGAAGCTATTGATATTTTAGTTGGAAACAAGTAAAATTAAACTAATTGATGATTGGAACACCCAAAGATTAGATACTTATCAGCGAATTGACAGATGGTGAGAGGTCAATAGTCCCTATAATCAGCGGATCATCCATGAAATATTTACTGAACTTTTATAGAGTTATCACTATAAATCACTAAGTATAATCGCCTGAACAGCGTTACCAGTTTCTAGAGAAAGCTATTATTATTATTTTTAATGCTTTGAACTTGGGTGGTACCACGAAGACTTCGTCCCTTTTGAGGACGGGGTCTTTT